>CAMCZF010000122.1 GCA_945885775.1 Rhodoferax sp. OV413
TCCAGGCAGTTGCTGATGGCCGCCGGGGTGGTGCCCCAGTCCTCGTGCAGCTTCAGGCCGATCACGCCGGCCTCGATCTGCTCGTGCAGCGCGGCGGGCAGGCTGGCGTTGCCCTTGCCCAGAAAGCCCAGGTTCATCGGAAAGGCGTCGGCGGCTTGTAACATGCGCTCGATGTTCCAGGGGCCGGGCGTGCAGGTGGTGGCAAAGGTGCCGGTGGCCGGCCCGGTGCCGCCGCCCATCATGGTGGTGACGCCGCTGGCCAGGGCTTCCTCAATTTGTTGCGGGCAAATGAAGTGGATGTGGCTGTCGATGCCGCCGGCGGTGACGATGTTGCCCTCGCAGCTGATGATTTCGGTGCCGGGGCCGATGATGATGTCCACGCCGGGTTGCACATCCGGG
Source organism: Rhodoferax sp. OV413 (assembly GCA_945885775.1). Classification (GTDB taxonomy): domain Bacteria; phylum Pseudomonadota; class Gammaproteobacteria; order Burkholderiales; family Burkholderiaceae_C; genus Rhodoferax. The sequence continues at coordinate 400 of CAMCZF010000122.1, forward strand.
TTGCCAGCCTTGCCGATGGCCACGATGCGCCCGCCCTTCAGGCCGATGTCGGCCTTGACGATGCCGCCGTGGTCGACGATCAGCGCATTGGTCATGACGCAGTCCACCGCGCCCTCATGGCGGGTGCGCTGCGACTGCGCCATGCCGTCACGGATGGTCTTGCCGCCGCCGAACTTGACCTCCTCGCCGTAGCCGCCGGCACGCAGGGTGTAGTCCTGCTCCACTTCGATCAGCAGGTTGGTGTCGGCCAGCCGCACCCGGTCGCCCACGGTGGGGCCAAAGATTTCCGCGTAGGCGCGGCGCCCGATCGTTGCCATCAAAGCTGTCCTTGCACCAAGCCACGAAAACCAAACACCTGCCGAGCCCCGGCATAGTCCACCAGTTCCACCGTGCGCTGCTGGCCCGGCTCAAAGCGCACCGCCGAGCCAGAGGGAATATTCAAGCGCATGCCGTGTGCGGCGGCGCGGTCAAAGCCGAGCGCGCCATTGGTCTCGGCAAAGTGGTAATGCGAGCCGACCTGAATCGGCCGGTCGGCGGTATTGCGCACCACCAGGGTCAGGCTGCGCCGGCCCGGGTTGATGGGGTGGTCGGGGCCGTTGGTGAGGATTTCGCCTGGGATCATGTTGGCCTCACCGAGCGTGACTATCATGGGGAAAAACGGCTCCAGGCCACGTGGATAGGGCGTTTATAGCTATTAAAACTATAGTATTTACGGCGGGACGCTTCATGGTGGGGCGAGGGCGGTTGGTGGTGTCAAACAATCGGCTGGTGCACGGTGACGAGCTTGGTGCCGTCCGGAAAGGTGGCCTCGACCTGAATGTCGGGAATCATCTCGGCGATGCCGTCCATCACATCGTCGCGCGTCAGCACGGCGCGGCCTTCGCTCATCAACTGGGCCACGGTTTTGCCATCGCGGGCGCCCTCCATCACGGCCGCACTGATCAGGGCCATGGCTTCGGGGTAGTTGAGCTTGAGGCCGCGGGCCTTGCGCCGCTCGGCGAGCAGGGCGGCGGTGAACAGGAGCAGCTTGTCTTTTTCGCGGGGTGTGAGTTCCATAACCAATAGTATGCAATAGCCGTGCCGTGGCATGAAACCTGCACCAGCGCTGTGGAAAAACATAGGGAGCTGATCTACTTCAAGTTGGGGGGTTGAGACGCGCACCGTCGCTGCCGGGATGGCCATGAGCCGTATTCGGCAGTTGCACCCGCAGTTTGAGGGCTGAACCCGCGTGGGGCTGCGGTCCTTGCCAGCGCGCTCTGCCAAAATGAGGGGATGGCAGACCCCGACGACACCGCACCCGCGCCTTCACCTGTGCTTGCACCCAGCCAGCCCAGGAACCCCCTGCACGGTGTGACGCTGGAGGCTATCGTGACCGAATTGGCGGCGCATTATGACTGGCCAGGGCTGGCTGAGCGTGTGCCCGTGCGCTGCTTCACACACGACCCGAGCGTCGCGTCGAGTTTGAAGTTCCTGCGCAAAACGCCCTGGGCGCGTGAGAAGGTCGAGAGCTTGTACCTGTTTATGCTGCGCGAGCGCCGGCGTGGGGTCCAATAGCGCCATGACACCCTACCAAGACCACGAGCAACGCCTGACCAACCTGGAGGTCAAGGCCGCCTTTTCTGAAGACCAGCTGGATCAGTTGGACCAGGTGATCGTGCGCCAGCAGCAGCAGATTGATGCGCTCATCCGTGAGGTCCGATCGCTGCGCGACCGCCAGCCCGAGGCGGGGCAGGGCACGGTACGCCAACCGCGTGACGACTTGCCGCCCCATTACTGATAGCCAAGGCTGCGGACTTCATGCACAAGACAGTACTGCAGGCGAAAGACCTGGGCTTCGCCTACCCGCAGCGCCGTTTGTTTCACGGGCTGACCTTTGAGCTGCCGGCAGGTTTGAGCCTGATCCGTGGCGGCGACGGTAGTGGCAAAACCACGCTGTTGAGACTGCTGGCCGGTGACTTGCCCAGTGACGGGGGGGCCCTGTGGCTAAAGGGCGTCAGCCTGAGTGAACAGCCCGTTGCCTACCGGTCGAAGGTGTTTCGGGTAGGCCACCAAGTCATTGGCCTGGACCAGGTTACGCCAGAGGCCTACTTGGCCGAGCTATTTGCGCGTCATCCCGATTTTGACCCTGCGGGTTTACCTGCGCTGATCGATGGGTTGGGCTTGGAGCCGCATTGGCAGAAGGCCATGTACATGTTGTCGACGGGTTCAAAGCGCAAGGTCTGGCTGGCAGCAGCCTTTTGCGCAGGTGCCACGCTGACGTTGTTGGACGACCCGTTTGCCGCTCTGGATCAGCCGTCCATCCGGTTTGTGCTGGGTCTGCTTCAAGGGGCCGCCACTGACTCTGATCGGGCCTGGGTGCTGGCCGATTACCAGGCGCCGACTGGTCTGAGTTTGGCGGCGGTTGTAGATTTGCCAGACTGACCTTGGCTCCTTGAAGCCGGCGGCGACTGCGTCCGGACCGCCGATACGCCACCGGGCGTATTCCCTGAGACGGTGCCGCTGACTAAAGTCAAACTAAAGTCAAACCATCGCCGCACGAAGGGCTGGGCAAGTAGCCCACCCAGACACGACTGGCCTGCGGCGGGCGCTGCGATCAAGCGCTCATGGCGCTGGCACGGAACTGCAAACCGCCTGCCTGCCGGGTTTGGTTTGTTTTTTTAGCCTGATTCGGCCGGGTTGAGTAGCGGCTACGAAGGGCTTCGATGGCCTCACTCAAAGTGCTGGCGTCCGCCACCTTGCTTTGGTAGCGATGAAGCAGTTGGTAGGCTGTTTCAATGAGTTTGGCGTTCAGCGTCGTCTGGCCTTCTATCAGGAGTTGCTGTACCGCAGAGGCCGGGTCTCCGCGCATCGCTAGCGACACAGCATCCTGCGAAATTTTCATGATCTGGTTCCCGGCCTCCCGAATACGGTCAGGCAAGCCGGGGTGTGTCTGGGTAGAGCCGGCCAGCATTTCAGTCAAGGACCGGTTGGTACAAAAGCGCATCGCCAGAATCTCGACGATATCGCCAGTGACGCCCTGTCCCAGCTTGCGCCGCCCGAGTTGTGCGCACAGCGACGCCAAGTTACTACAGGCTTCAAAATCAAAGTCGGCTTCTTTTGCGGTCTGGTTCATGGCGCGGGTACGCGCCAGTGCCTCTGCACTCCGGTCCGCCATGAGGTCACCCAAAATTTCGATCACCTCGACCTGACGCATCAAACGCGGGTTGCCAGGGCTGCGTTCCAGCAGCCGGGTGAAGTCGTCGCGACAGCGCTGCAGCCCTTTGCGGTTTTTACTGTCAAGGCGAGTAAATGCCAGTATCACCAGGGTTTGAGAGTCGAACATCTTGGAGTCAAGGCCGATGGTCGTCGCGCGGGCGAGCAGCTTTTCGGCGGCTTTCACATCGCCAGTGTAAAAAGTCATGGAGGCCAGCTTTTGCAGCCGGCTGACCGAGTTGGGCGTCAGGTCGCTGGCCATCTTGTAAGTGGCCAGGGCTTTGTCCAGGTTACCCAGTTCAAAATGGGCCCGACCCATCACATCGTAGGCGTCGGCATAGGTGGGATCCTCGTCGACAAGTGCCTCCAGCGCCGACACCGCATGCGCGGTCTGACCGGATTCCATCAAGGCACGCGCCACCCCCAGCTTGGCCCATGGCAGGGTTTTGGCGGCGACAATCGCCTCATACAAAACTTGCGCTTCGTCAAACCTACCGATGCGCATCAACAATTCCGCGCCAACCCGGGCCGCATACAGCCAGAACATGCCTCGGGTTTGATAGCGCTCCATGCACAGGTCAGCCGCTTGCTCAAACTCATCCCATTCAATCGCGACAAAGATGTCTTGTAGTGATGCCTTGCGGATACGCGACTGGCGCAGGCGTTCTGCCAATTCATTGGCCTTGTGGGGTTTGAGCAGGTAGCCGTCTAGCGCAGATTCAGCAGCCTCGGCCACCCGGGTGTAGGTGGCTTCGCCGGTCACCATGATGAAAACAGTACCAAAGGGCAGCAACTGGTTGCGCCGCAGGTCGTCTAACAGCTCCTGGCCTGTTGCTGTTTCATTTGGGAAATATTGTTCACACAGGACCACGTCGTACGACTGACCTTCTAGCATGCTTCGCGCGTCGGACAAACGAGTCGCCTGCGACACTGCGCCCATGCCGAACTCCCGCAATTGCGCGACCAAGATAGCACGGGAGTTGGGGTTGCCGTCTGCCACCAGTGCCCGGCACAACGACAGGTCATCATCGACGATATTCATGCCGTTGTCAGGCCCAAGGGGCAGTGGTTCAGGGCTGTGTCAAGGTCCAACATGGACGCACCTTCAAGGGCGAAACAAATACATCAATAATAGTAGCATCAGGTGGCCCAAATTCGGGGTGATGCGGCGTTCAGCTGCCAAAAATATTGACGCCAACCATGCCAAATCTTTCGCAGCAGGTCTGTGTTGGACTCAACCACGGGCGCGATTGCCCTGACCACCAGTACCTGGTCAGTGGGGCTGGTGGCGCCGGCCGTCAGGCGCAGGGGGTGGGCGTCGATCAGTGCACGGGCCAGTTCCAGTGCGGTTTGGCGTCTCGTCCGGCTAAGCGCGATGCCGGCTACAAAAAACAGAGTCCCCACGCAGGCCATGCCCTGCAGCCCGCAACGGCCTTGCATCAGCGTTCGGTCGGTCGCGTCGATTCGTCCCCGCTCCAGCCAAACGCCTGGCACTTCAATGTGCTGCTGGAAGCTGCCGAGTTTGAAGGGCAGTTGGGCATGGGGCAGCCCCAGCGCCGTGATGTCCAGTCCCATGAATTCGGCATCGGGGGCCAAGGACAGCGTGAGCCGGTTTTCGGCCAGGCATTCGTTGTGACAAATGGTCTCTAGTGGCAGCCACTCCAGACGCGCCTGCGCCTTGAGCCGAATCTGCGTCCGCTGTGTGGCCCGCGCACCACTTGAGCGGTAAAACCGGGTGGCACCAGGCGTAGTGATCAAGCCGTGCGTACCCTCCGCGGCAGTGATCTGCAGGTCGAGTGTGTCACCGCCCACCAGCCCACCGGGCGGGTGAACCAGCACGTTATGGCACACCGTATCACCCTCAGGGTACAGGCTCTGCAGGATGCGCAGTGGCCCCTGGTGCTGGTGCCGCGCCACCGTTCGCTGGCGTTCCAATCGGTAATCCAGCTGCAGTTGCGCGTGCCAAACCATCAAAAGGCGAACGCTTGTGGTACTGACTCGCGACGGCGCTGCCGCTCAGGTGTTCTGGCTGCTGCGGTGCGCCCAACCGGTGGTGCGCTTCTCGATGGCGCTGAACAGTTCATACATCGCCATCGCCATGGCGCCCACCACCACCAGCCCGGCAAACGCCAGACCCATCTGCATGGCCGAACCGGCCGAGATCAGCAGGTAACCAATGCCTTCGTTCGCCGCGGTCATTTCCGACACGGTGGTGCCGACAAAGGCCAGGGTGATGGCGACCTTGAGCGAACCAAAAAAATACGGCATGGAGCGCGGCAGGCCGACCTTGATCAGCACATCCCAGCGCTTGGCGCCCAGGACCCGCAGCACGTCCTCCAGCTCGGGCTCCAGGGTTGCGAGGCCGGTCGCAATATTGACCATGATCGGGAAAAAACTGATCAAAAAGGCGGTGAGGATGGCCGGCCCCACGCCAATGCCGAACCACACCACCAGAATCGGCACAAAGGCGGCTTTCGGCAGGGCATTGAAGGCGGTCATCAGCGGGTACACCGCGGCATAGGCCAGGCGCGAGCTCCCAATCACAAAACCGAGCAATACGCCCACCACGATCGCAATGCCGAAGCCGGCCATGGTCACCCAGTAGGTGCGCCAGGCATGGCCCCCGATGATGCCCTTGTATTCCCAAAACTGGGTCCAGATGCGCCAAGGGCTGGGGAAAATGAATTCCGACACCTGAAACACCGAGCAGATCAGTTGCCACAACAGCAACACCGCCACCAGCAAAATCCAGGGTGACCAGGCTTCGAGTTGTTTCTTATTCATGCCGCGGCCTTGGTGGTTGCGGTGCCCACTGCCGTGCCCCGCATCGCGCCGATATGGCCTCGCAGCTCGTGCACGATATCGGTGAATTCGCGGGTGTAAGTGATCTCCAGGTCACGCGGACGCGGCAGATCGATGTCTTTCCTGACCACGAAGCGGCCGGGGCTCTTGCTCATCACGTAAACCGTGTCGGCCAGAAACACCGACTCGCGCAGGTCATGCGTGACCAGGATGACGTTGAACTGCTGTTCGGTCCAGAGGTCACGCAGAATGCACCAGAGCTCCTCGCGGGTGAACGCGTCCAGCGCGCCAAAGGGCTCGTCCAGCAAAAGCATTTTGGGCTCGTGAATGAGAGCCCGGCAGATGCTGGCGCGTTGCTGCATGCCGCCCGACAGTTCCCAGGGAAACTTATCCTCGTAGCCGGCCAGCCCCACTTTTTGCAGCAGCTTGCGCGCCCGCTCTTCGTACACTTTGCGCTGTTGTTTAAAGTTGCTGCGGTAGGGCTCCACGATCTCAAGCGGCAACAGCACGTTGTCGACAGTGGTGCGCCACGGCAGCAAGGACGGCGCCTGAAACGCCATACCGGAGATTTTCAATGGCCCGGTCACCGGTTGACCGTCAATCAAGATGCGGCCAACTGAGGGCATTTTCAGGCCCGTTGTCAGCTTCATGAAGGTCGACTTGCCACAGCCCGATGGGCCGACAATGGCAATGAACTCACCCTGGCGTACCTTCAGGTCAATGGCCTCAACCGCAAAATGCTGTTGCTGCCGCAGTTCCTCGGTGTAGGCCAGCCAGACGTCCTGAAAGTCGACGAACCAGCCGGTTGTGCCGCTTGGCTGCATTATTTCTTGGGCAGCACGTTGAGTTCAGCTTTGGTGGGCAGATAACTGCCGTTCCAGACAGCATCCGGATTGACGCGAGTCTTGGTCGCGAAGGCTTCTGACACCTGCGAGGCCATCAAAGTCAGGCGAGGGCCATTGACTTGGCCGAAGCCCTCAGCGTGCGCATTCGGGCTGTTGATGACAGTGTCGATCGCCAATTTGAGACGTCGGGTTTCGAGTTCCACGTTGATGATGCCGTCACGCGCCTTGACATCGGCGATCGCTGCTGCCGGATTGTCAATCACGTCTTTCACGCCCCGGGCGAGGGCCGACAGGAAGGCTTTGACAGCGGCTGGGTTGTCTTTGAGGATTTTGGGTGAGGCGATGACGGCATTGCCATACAGCTTGACGCCAAATTCAGGGTAAGGGAGTACCACGACGTCGGCCACATTCACGCCACGCGCCTCCAGGTTCAGGAGCGAGGTAAAGGTGAACCCAGTGATGGCGTCAACGTCACCGCGTGCCAGCATGGTCTCGCGCAACGGCGGGTCCATGGCGGTCCATTGCACACCGCTGATGTTATTGGCCTTGGCAAAAATTGGGAAGGCGCGGCGACCGGCGTCGAACACCGGCGCCCCGAGCTTTTTGCCGCTCAGGTCTGCGGGCGTCTTGATGCCAGATTTTTTCAGCGCCATCACCGAGGCTGGTGTGTCGTTGTAGACCATCATGATGGCCACGGGCTTGTTCGGCGCATCCGGGTTGTTGGCGTGAAACTCCATCAGCGCGGCCAGGTCGGCAAAGCCCAGGTCATAGGCACCTGAGGCCACCCGGGTGACAGCGCCGCCCGAGCCGTTGCCAGCATCCACGGTCACGTCAAGCTTGGCGTCCTTGAAGTAGCCTTTGGCCACGGGCGTCAGAAACAGGGCCGCCGGCCCTTCAAAACGCCAGTCCAACTGAAATTTGATGGGGGTGACCTGGGCTTGTGCCGTGCCCAGGGTGGAGGCTGTGACGACTGCGCTAAGCAGTTTCAATAACATGCGTTTTTTCATAAAAGGTACCTCGGGATCAATGATTGTGGAGAAGCCAGTCGCGCCGGGCGGCGCTGATTGGTCAGAGCAAGGTTTCAGCAAGAAGGGTGCCAAGTGTCGCAAAAATAAGTGGCTCTTCACCCCCCGGTAAACCCTCGGATCGATGGTCGCGGCATCACGCGGTGAAAGGGTGGGTGGCCCGCCAGTGCCTGGCAATGTCGATGCGACGGCAGACCCAGACGCGATCATGCTGGCCAATGTGGTCCAAAAAGCGTTGCAGCGCGGTGATACGACCCGGGCGGCCCAGCAGGCGGCAGTGCATGCCCACACTCATCATGGCCGGTCGCTCCAGGCCTTCGGCGTACAACACATCGAAAGTGTCTTTCAAATATTGGAAAAAAGGGTCGGCATAGGCGTAACCCTGGGGCAAGGCAAAGCGCATGTCGTTGCAGTCCAGCGAGTAGGGCACGATCAGTTGGGGCACCACCTCACCGTTGGTTTTCTTTACCTTCATCCAAAAAGGCAAATCGTCGCCGTAGTAGTCGCTGTCGTAGTCGAACCCGCCGTCGTCGGCCACCAGGCGGCGCGTGTTCGGGCTGTCGCGTCCGGTGTACCAGCCTAAGGGGCGTTCACCACATAGCCGGGTCAGGATCTCCATGCCTCGTGCCATGTGCTCGCGTTCGGTCGTTTCGTCGACGTTTTGGTAGTGGATCCACCGCCAGCCGTGGCAGGCAATTTCATGGCCGAGTTGCTGCAACGCCGACACCAGTTCTGGGTGGCGCTCCAGTGCCATGCTAACGCCGAACACCGTCAGCGGCAGGCCGCGCTGTTCGAACTCGCGCAGAATGCGCCAGACGCCGGCGCGCGAGCCGTACTCATAAATGCCTTCCATGCTGATGTGGCGGTCCGGGTAGCTGGCAGGGTTGAACATTTCGGACAAAAACTGCTCCGAGCCGGCATCGCCATGCAGCACGCTGTTTTCGCCGCCTTCTTCGTAGTTCAGCACGAACTGGACAGCGACGCGCGCTTGACCGGGCCATTGCGCATGAGGAGGTTTGGGGCCATAGCCAATGAGGTCGCGCGGGTACGCTTGGGTGCTGTCGTAATGGCTCATGCCGTAATGATAACCACGGGTGAATGGTATAAACAATTCAAATGCGCCCCCGTCTATTCCAGCGGGCGCCACACCCAATCAGGAGCGCCAATGGGCTTGAGCACACACGTTTTGGACACCATGCACGGTACCCCGGCGCCGGGCATGCGGGTCAGCCTGTACACCACGGCGGGCGATTCGGCTACGTTGATCAAACAGTTTGTTCTGAATCAGGATGGACGTAACCCCGACGGGTTGTTGATTGACCATGACAGCCTCAAAAAAGGCAGCTATCGCTTGGTCTTTGAAGTGGCGGCTTACTTTCTGGCGCGCGGCGTGGTGCTGCCTCAACCGAACTTCTTGGACCGCGTCAGCCTGGACTTCGGGGTAGCCAACCCGGATCAGCACTATCACGTGCCACTGCTGGTCAGTCCCTGGAGCTATTCGACCTACCGCGGCTCTTGAGAGCTGCGGCTTGGCGTCACAACTGCCCTTCGGTCAGCGTGTCGAGCTGGAAGCGCCCGCTCTTGTGCCACAACCAGGTGTCGGTATAGGTCACTTGTCCCAAATGTGCCGGCAGGGGAAAGGGCGCAGCGCGGCGCACCGTGCGTTCAATTTCTGCCACGACCTCGGGCGCGTGCTTGGGCGTTCGCATCCAGTTCAGCCTTGTCACCTGACCGCGTCCGTCAACATCAACTTGCAGCACGCCGATGGCGTACAACATGGCAGGCAATTTGCCCTTGTAAATCCGATGGGCGTTTTGGCCGTACAGGTGCTTGGCCGCATCGCGCCGGTACTCCCGCGGGTTGGCAATTTTGGGCAGGACCGAGTCGATGACCGATGGCGCGGCTACAGCGACCACGTCCGGCGGCACGGAAGGGGCAGGGAGTGCAAAGGGCACGGGCGTCGGGGACTGTGGGGCCGGGGCGGGGGTTGGTGCAGGG
>CAMCZF010000123.1 GCA_945885775.1 Rhodoferax sp. OV413
AATGGTCTGCGACAGGTCGGATGCAATGGCGTGGTACTTGGGCGTCGGCACAGTGAGGGTCAGTGACAGAGCAGGGTCATACCGGCGCGTTCAGTAGTGCGGCGGGGTGATGACCCACAGCACGCGGGTGGGAATATCAGCCGGGTTGGCACAACGATGAACCTCGGCGCTCTTGAATGAGAAACTGTCACCCTCCTGCAGCCGGAAGTGACGGTCTGAGACCCACAGGTCCAGGGTGCCCGCCAGCACAACCCCGGCTTCGGCACCGTCGTGGCTGTAGTTTTCGCTGTCCGCACCAGGCTCGATGGTGCTGATCAGGAGTTCCAGCGGGCCGCTCAGGTTGGGTGAGAGCAGTTCCTCGGTGATGCCCAGCCCGGTGAAAGACAGGCGCCGCCGGTGCTGGGCCCGGACCACAATGTCGCGCTCATGGGCGGCACCTTGAGGCCCGTCCTGGAAAAACCAGTTCATGTGCACGCCAAGGGCATCGCTGATTTTTTTCAAAACGCCAATCGGCAGGCGTGACTGGTTGCGTTCAAGCTGGCTCAGGTAGCCCACAGAGATGCCGGCCAATTGCGCAACTTCCTTGAGCGTCATGGCCTTGATCTGGCGCAGTTCACGCAATTGCTCGCCGATGGCGGCCTCTGGGTCAAGCTGCTGCGGGCTAGCCTCGAGCCGCGCCGACACGTCGGGCAGCGGCAGGCTCAGCGCTTGAATGGCCATGTTACTGGCCCGAGGCTGGGGCGCTGGTCGTAGCGGTAGGGGCTGCTCCCTTGATGCGAGCGCTGCTCGGGTCGTAAAAAGGCACCAGGGACGCTGTAGCGGCAACCTTGACGCCAGCCACTTCGATCTCGTATCGGCCCGCTATGACAAAGTCTTTGTCGGCCAGCCCAGCCGAATTTTCGACGTAGCCCATGCCCAGCGATTGCCCGAGGGCATGGCCGAACATGCCAGATGAAATGCGGCCGACGATCACCCCGTTGCGCCAGATCGGCTCGTTGTGGTAAAGCAAATGGGCAGGGTCGCTCAGCGCAAACTGCACCAGTCGCCGGTTCACGCCCTGCTGGCGTTGGCTGAGCAGCGCATCCCGACCGATGAAACCGCCCGGCTTGTCCCAGGCCACAGCAAAGCCCAGGCCCGATTGAACCGGCGTGTCTTCGTCGCTGATGTCGTGGCCCCAGTGACGATAGGCTTTTTCCATGCGCAGCGAGTTCAGGGCGTGGTAGCCGGCCAGCCGCAGGCCAAAGGGCTCCCCCGCGGTCATCAAGGCGTCGAACACCGCTGGTGCGCATTCGGTCGGGATATAGATCTCCCAGCCCAGTTCACCGACATAGGTGATGCGGCTGGCTCGCACCCGGGCATAGGCCAGGTCGATGGTTTGTGATGTGCCAAACGGGAAAGCGGCGTTGGACAGGTCAGCATCGGTCAGCGTTGCGAGCAATTCACGTGAGCGCGGCCCCATCAGGCTCAGTACGGCCATGCCAGCGCTGACATCTGTCGCCGTGGCCCGCGCGTCCTGCGGAATCTGGCGTTGCAGCCAGGTGAAGTCACGCACCTGGGTGGCGGCAGCAGTTACCACCATAAATCGGTCTGGTGCTTCGCGCGTCACGGTCAAGTCGGCCTCGATACCGCCCCGCACATTCAGCCACTGGGTGTAGACAATCTTGCCCACTGGCACGGCTATGTTATTGGCGCAGATCTGGTTGAGCACACGCTCGGCGTCGGGTCCCTGCACCAGAAATTTGGCGAATGAGGATTGGTCAAATAGCCCAACCGCCTCGCGCACGGCCATGTGTTCCTGGGCCGAGTAATCAAACCAGTTTTGCCGTCCGTAGCTGTAGGCGTACTCAGCCTTGACCCCTTTGGGCGCAAACCAGTTCGCCCGCTCCCAGCCTGCCACCTCGCCAAAGCAGGCGCCATGCGCCAGCAGCCGGTCATGCAGGATGGAGCGCCGCACGCCGCGGGCCGTCTCGGGCTGCCGGAACGGCCAGTGCATGGCGTACAGCAGGCCCAGGGTCTCCACCGTGCGGTCTTTCAGGTAGCGCCGGTTGCGTTGAAACGGCATGCAGCGACGAATGTCCACGTCCCACAGGTCCATGGGCGGGTGACCGTCGATGACCCAGTCGGCCAGCACTTTGCCGGCGCCACCGGCGGACTGGATGCCGATCGAGTTAAAGCCAGCGGCCACAAACAGGTTTCGCACCTCAGGCGTTTCGCCCAGCAGGTAGCGGTCGTCAGGCGTGAAACTTTCAGGACCGTTGAAAAACAGGTTGATGCCGGTCTTGGCCAGGGCCGGTGTCCGGTGCATGGCGGCCGTCAGCAGGGGTTCAATGTGCTCCAGGTCATCGGGCAGTTGGTCAAAACTGAAGCTCTCGGGGATGCCTTTCATGCCCCAAGGCTTGGCTACGGGCTCAAACCAGCCCACCAGTAACTTGCCCGCGTCTTCTTTAAAATACGCGCAGCCATCGGGGTCGCGCAGCACTGGCAGGTTGGACGACAAGCCCTCCATGGGCTCGGTCACGATGTAGAAATGCTCTGCCGCATGCAAGGGTACGGTGGTGCCGGCTTTGGCGCCAAGTTCATGGGCCCACATGCCGGCGCAGTTGATCACCGTGTCAGCGCGCATCACGCCTTGAGCAGTGCGCACGCCAACGGCGCGGCCGTTTTCTACCAAAATCTCCTCGACCTTGGTGTTCTCAAAAATACGGGCGCCTCGGCTCTTGGCCCCTTTGGCCAGGGCCTGCGTGGTGTCGATCGGGTTGGTGCGGCCGTCCTTGGGCAAAAACACGCCGCCGACCAAGTCGCCGGTATGGACACCAGGCCAGAGCTCGCCGATTTCGCCAGGGGTGAGGGTTTGCACTTCCAGACCAAAACACTTGGCCATTGATGCGCCGCGCAGCAACTCTTCCAGCCGGGCGGCATGGGTGGCTACGGCCACTGAGCCAGTTTGGCGGAAGCCGGTGGCCTGCCCAGTCTCTTGCTCGAGTGAGGCGTAGAGCGAGGTGGTGTACTGCGCCAGTCGCGTCAGGTTGTAGGTGGCACGCAATTGCCCGACCAGGCCAGCGGCATGCCAAGTGGTGCCGCAGGTGAGCTGCTTGCGTTCGAGCAGTACCACGTCGGTACAGCCCCGCAGGGTCAGGTGGTAAGCAATGCTGCAGCCCACGATGCCGCCGCCGACAATAACCACTTGCGCCCGATTTGGCAGGTCCATGGAATCACCTCTTAGTGAAAAAACTCAATGTAATTATACTGCCGTGAAATATTGATAACAATTTTCACGAAGCTCTCTATAATTTAAACGGGAACTTGACGTAGTGTGCGGTGCTGGCGATGAGTTTCGCTGGCTAACGGGTCCATGGAGACGGATATGACAGAGTATGCAAAAGTCGTCGTCATCGGCGGCGGGGTTGTTGGCTGCAGTTGTTTGTACCATTTGGCTCAAATGGGCATCTCTGACGCCCTGTTGCTTGAGCGCGATGAGCTGACCTCGGGTTCAACCTGGCATGCTGCCGGCAATCTGCCCACTTTTTCGACCAGCTGGAGCATCCTCAAGCTGCAGAAGTATTCCGCTTCGCTCTACCGTCAACTGGCCGCCTCGGCCGAGAACCCGATCAACTACCACGTGACTGGCTCGGTTCGGCTGGCACATACCCGCAACCGCATGGATGAGTTCCACCATGTGCAGAGCATGGCCAAGGCCAACGGTCTGGATTACGACATCCTGTCGCTGAGTGACCTGAAGCAACGCTACCCCTTCATCGAGACGCATGACCTGCTGGGTGCGCTGTGGGATCCGCTCGATGGCGACATTGACCCATCGCAATTGACCCAGGCCCTGGCCCGCGCGGCACGTGAGCTGGGCGCCCGTGTGCGCCGGCATACTCGGGTCACGGCCTTGGCGCAAAAGCCCAATGGTGAGTGGTTGGTGACCACCGACAAAGGCGATGTGGTGGCCGAAGTGGTGGTCAACGCCGCCGGTTACCGGGCCGGTGAGATCATGGCCATGGTCGGTCGGCATTTGCCGATTGCCGTGATGTCGCACCAGTACCTGGTGACTGAAGACGTGCCAGAGCTCAAAGACCGCAGCGAGCGCCTGCCGCTGCTGCGCGATCCAGACACCTCTTATTACCTGCGGCAGGAGCGTGACGGCTTCATCCTGGGGCCCTACGAGTGGAAGGCCACGCCAATGTGGCTCGATGGCATGCCCGATGATTTTGCCAACCAGCTGTGGAATGACGATTTCGGCCGGCTGGAGAGCTACATCGAGGACGCGATGGCACGTGTGCCTGCCTTGGCGCGTGCCGGCATCAAACGCGGCGTGAATGGGCCCATTCCCTATTCGCCCGATGGCAACCCCTACATCGGACCCGAGCCCGGGCTGCGCAACTTCTTTCACTGCAACACCTTCAGCTTTGGCATCACCCAGGGCGGTGGTGCCGGCAAGGCCCTGGCCGAGTGGGTGATTCATGGCCAGACCGAGTGGGACCTGTGGTCGCTGGACCGGCGCCGTTACACCGACTACGCCACCACAGACTACACCGTGGCCAAGGCCATTGAGGTCTACCAGAATGAGTACGCGTCCTCCTTCCCTTATGAAGAGCGGGCGGCCGGCCGGCCGCTGCGTCCTTCGCCCCTGTATGAAACTCTCAAGGCCAAGGGCGCCCGATTTGGCGCCCGTGGCGGCTGGGAGCGCGCGGTGTACTTTGACCTGGATGGCACCGTGCCCGAAGAAAACCTGTCCTTCCGGCGTGAGAGCGTCTGGCATGCAGCCGTTGCCCAAGAGGTGGCGGCAGTGCGCGAGCGGGTTGGCGTGCTGGACTTGCCTGGCTTCACCAAGTTTGAGCTCAAAGGCGAGGGTGCGGCCCAACACCTTGACCAACTCTCCTGCTCCAAGCTGCCCGGGCTGGGCCGGGTGTCATTGGCCTATGCGCTGACGCCCACCGGCAAGCTGCTGAGCGAGTTCACCATCACCCGGTTGGGGCCCGACCATTTCTACATCATCAGTGCCGCGATTGCCGCCACGCACGACATGGACTTACTCACAAACGGTCTGCCTCCCGGCAGCCCGATTACCGTGCGTGATCTGTCTGCCGAGCTGGGCTCACTCATCATCGCCGGCCCGCGCGCCCGCGAGGTGCTGTCGCAGGTGACCGGGGCCGATCTGTCCAACGCCGGGTTCCCTTGGCTGACGGCGCGCGAGATCACCGCCGTGACGGGGCCCATGCTGGCGATGCGGGTCAACTACGTGGGCGAACTGGGCTGGGAACTGCACGCCCCGATCGCGCAAATGCCTGCCTTGTACGCTGCGGTCTGGGCTGCGGGCCAGGCCTTTGATATCCGCGACTTTGGTATGTACGCCATGGACAGCCTCCGCGTTGACAAATGCTACCGCGGTTGGAAAAGCGATTTGGAGAGCGGCTACACACCCTTGGACGCGTCCCTGGACCGTTTCATTGACCTCAAAAAGCCGTCTTTTGTGGGACGCGATGCCCTGTTGGCCGAGCACAGCCGCGGCGCTGCCCAGCGCTTTGTGCCGCTGGTGTTCGACGAACCCGGCGAGGCCGAGGCCCCTTACTGTGCCCAGGTCTTCCATGGCACGGACAACGTGGGCCTGACCACATCTGGCGTCTGGAGCCACACGCTCAAGCAAAGCGTAGCGCTGGCCTATGTGCGGGCCGACTTGGCGCAACCGGGCACCCGGCTCGAGGTGAATGTGTTGGGCCAGCGACGCAGTGCCACAGTGCAAGCCGAGCCTTTGTACGATCCGACCAACGCACGGCTGCGTGCCTAGGCCTTGTTTTTAGTGAATTTTTATAGTTTTTCATTTAGGGGTTACAGATGAGCGCAATCGAAGAGACCGTGGTTCGTCGTGGTGGTGCCAGGGAGGCCCGTCGTGCGGCACGCGCGGCGCCGCTGCCTGACAGTCTGCGTCCCGTTCGGCCCGGCATGATGGGCGGCAGCTACAAGCCGCTCAAAGACGCCGACGTGCTGAAAATCCACAAAGCGGCCCTTGATGCCCTGGAGACCATTGGCTTTGCCGATGCGCCGCAAAGCGGCATTGACGCCATGACCAAGGTCGGCGCCAAACTGACCGACTCGGGCCGCCTGCTGTTCCCGCGCGCACTGGTCGAAGACACCATTGCCAATGCCGGTCGCCATTTTGTGCTGCATGGCCAAGACCCGAAACATGACATGGAGCCCTGGGGCTCGAAGGTGTACTTCGGCACCGCGGGGGCGGCGGTCAGCATGGTGGACGCCCACACGGGCCAATACCGAGACTCCACGACCCAAGATCTGTACAACATTGCCCGCGTGGTGGACACGCTGGAGCACATCCATTTCTTCCAGCGCTCGGTGGTGTGCCGTGACCTGGCGCTGCCTGAAGAAATGGATTTCAACACCACCTACGCCTGCGTGGCGGGCACCACCAAACACGTGGGTGCCAGTTGGGTCGCGCCCGAGCATGTGGAGCAAAGCCTAAAGATGCTGCACATGATCGCTGGCGGCGAAGACAAATGGCGTGCTCGCCCCTTTGTCAGCCAGTCAAACTGCTTCGTCGTGCCGCCCATGAAGTTTGCCTACGACGCCTGCAAGTGCCTGGAAGTCGCGGTGCATGGCGGTATGCCGGTGCTGCTGCTGTCGGCCGGTCAGGCCGGCGCCACCGCCCCGGCCTCTTTGGCTGCAGCGCTGGTACAAGAGGTGGCCGAGTGCTTGGCCGGCCTGGTCTATGTGAATGCGCTCAAACCCAAGGCGCCGGCCATTTTTGGCACCTGGTGTTTTGTGTCTGATCTGCGCACTGGCGCCATGTCGGGTTGCAGCCCGGAGCAGGCGCTGCTTTCAGCCGCCAGCGCCCAACTGTCGCGCTTTTACGACCTGACCGGCGGCACCGCCTCCGGCATGAGCGACGCCAAGCTGCCCGACGCCCAATCCGGCTATGAAAAAGCCTACAACCATGCGCTGGTGGGCAACAGCGGCGCCAACCTGATTTACGAGTCAGCCGGCATGCTGGCCAGTCTGCTGGGTTTCTCGCTGGAAAGCCTGCTGATCGACAACGACATCATTGGCGCGGTGCAGCGCACCATCCGCGGCATCGAGGTGGACGACGAGTCGATCTCTCTTGACACCATGCGCCAGGTTTGCCTGGAGGGCCCGGGCCATTACCTGGGCTCGGACCAGACCCTGAAGCTGATGCAACGAGACTACCTTTACCCGCAGATCGGTGACCGCTCAAGCCCGAACCAGTGGGTCGAGCAGGGCAGACCCACGTTGCTGGACCGGGCCTCCACAAAGCTCAACAGCATCCTGGCCAGCCACTACCCGACGCATATTCCGGCGGCCATTGACGAGGCCATCCGGCAGCAGTTCCCGGTGCGCCTGCCGGTGGAAGGCATGCGGCCCAAGCCTGTCGTGCGCTAGGGCTGCGCCCTCAGGGGGGCAGCACCGCCGCTGGTTGGTGCGAGCGCCTGATGATGTACAGGCCGCAAGCAATGATGATCATCGCCCCCAGCAGGGTGTGCGTGCCGGGTAGGGTCTGCCAAATCAGCCAATCAAGCCCCACGCCCCAGATCAGGGCGGTGTATTCCAGGGGCGCCACCACGGCGGCCTGACCATGTCGAAAGGCCTGGGTGATGGTCAATTGGCCCAAGAAGCCGGTGACCGCCAGCGCGGCGATCAAAGGCCAATGCGCCGGTTGGATGGCGACCCAGTTTGGCGCCGCCAGCAGGCCGGCGCCAACCCCGAGCTGCAAGGTCATCCAGAACACCAGGCTGCTGCTGGTGTCTGTGCGGCTGAGAATGCGCCCGGCCACCGCAGAGACCGCGTAACACACGGCCGCGCCAAGGACCGCCAGGGCACCCATAGACAACATGGCGTTGGCGCTGGGGTTCATGGCCACCAGCACCCCGATCAGCCCGCCCACCAGACAGACCCAGTGGCGGGTGTGTACAGCCTCTTTCAAGAAGGGGACCGCCAGCACGGTGATGATCAGAGGCGCGATGAATGAAATGGCGTAGGCGTCGGTCAGGGTCAGCCTTTGCACGCCATAGGCGAACATCGGCAGCATGACAATACCGACCAGCCCTCTGAACAGATGCAGCGGCCAGCGTACCTGCAGCAGCTGGGGGCCTTCACCCCGCCACAGCACATACAGGCAGACCAGCGGCATGGCAGACAGCCCGCGCAGTGCCGCAACCTGCATGGGCGGGTAGCTGCCGGTCAAGGCCTTCATGATCGCGTCCATCATCGAAAACGAGCCGACAGCAGCCAGCATGGCAGCGATGCCCAGGCTATTTTCAGAATATTTCATGGGGCGTATTAGATAACAGCGGGTCCGAGCAGTTGTTCCCTACCAGACTGTTGGCTGCATCCAATCAGCATTTGCTATATAAATAATAGCTAAGTATCCAAGAAAGAGAGAGGCTAACCCTGCACAGTTTTAATTGAAATGCCTACAATGTACATGTATTAAGTACATAAAAGAATTATATGTCCATCTCTATTGCCCAATCCCGCCAACAGCTCTCTGCCCTGATCGCCGCGGCTCAGCAGCAGCCCCAGGTCATTACCAACCGCAACACGCCGGTTGCGGTGCTGGTGTCGGTCGACTACTTTGCCCGCAGCGAGGCCGCTGTCAACCCCTTGGCCGACAGCTTTTATAGCCAGGTGCTGCAACTGCGTGAGACTTTCCCGCCGCAGGACGACACTGGCTTTGCCGGGCCAAACTCTGCTGCGCGCCAAACGGCTTGGCAGCGCGCCAATGTCTTTATCGACCCCGCTTAGGGCAACTCTGCAATGAGCGCCACCATCGTTCTGGCGGACACCAACGTCATCAGTGAGTTGGTCAGAAGCACCCCCGATCCGCAGGTGATGCGCTGGCTCCAAGAGGTGCCACTGATGGCTCTATCCGCCGTCACGCTGGAAGAAGCCCACTTCGGTCTGGCCTGGCAACCCAACACCCGCAAGTTGGCGCTGTTCAACGCACTGGTGGAACGTCTGCACGCGGTGTACCCCATTACCCCCGCCATTGCCCAGCGCGGCGGCGTGTTGCGTGGGCAATTCCAGGCCCAAGGTATCGCCCGCAGCGCCCCAGACATGCTGATTGCCGCCACCGCCATCGAACACCAATTGGTGCTGGCCACCCGCAACGTGCGCGACTTCCTGGGCTGCGGGGTTCAAATCGTCAACCCGTTTGATGCTTTGTAAGCGCCGGCCCGGTGCAGTTCTGATTGCACTGTACACAACCCAGCACACCAGGAGGCAGTATGTCCAGCACTATGACCATTCGTCTGGCAGACAGCGTCAAAAACCGGCTCGACCAGCTCGCCAGTGTCACCCAGCGCAGTAAATCCTTTCTGGCCGCCGAGGCGATTGCGGCCTATGTGGATACCAACGAGTGGCAGCTCAGCGAAATTCAGGCCGCACTCACCGAAGCCGAGGCCCAGGACTACGCCACCGATCAAGACATGGCCGACCTAGCGCTGAAGTGGAACGCCGGTGCCCATGCTGGTAGGCCAAATACGCTTCTGGCTATCTTGCCTCAACGCTACCCTGCGTGCCCAGGCCGTTGGCCGCGCTCATTGAGGTTTAGCTATATAAATAATAGCTAATGACCCAGGTACGACAGGGGCTAGCGCTCGATTTGATGAGAATTGAAACGGGATGGCGTTTGGTGGTATGTTGCCTCAAAAAAGTATCGTTAATGGATCAATAACCGACAAAAGTATTATCATCGATACATGGACATGTCCTTTCACCTCCAAAAACTAGGGCAAGCCTTCAAAGCCAAGCGCACTAACCGGGGTCTGACCCAAGAGGCGCTGGCGGGTTTGGCGGGTGTGACGCGCCTGAAGGTGATTGCCATCGAGGCCGGGCGCAGTTCGGTGGCCATGGAGAGCTATGCCAGGCTGGCGGGCGCACTGGGTGCGGAACTGACCTTGTCGCCCCGTACCAGGCCCACGCTGGATGAGCTGAAAGATTTTCAATGAAGGCCGCCACGCACCTGCAGGTCAGCACGCCCCAAGGCAATGCGGGAGAGTTGACGCAGGAACAAGGTCAATTTTTGTTTGGCTATGGCCCAGCCTCTGCCGATGCGGCGGTCAGTCTGACCATGCCAGTGCGCAAGGCGCAATTTGCGCATGCCTCCTTGCACCCTATCTTTCAAATGAATTTGCCAGAGGGCTTTTTACTGGAGGCGCT
>CAMCZF010000124.1 GCA_945885775.1 Rhodoferax sp. OV413
CCGCGCGATTCGCACTGGGTGCCGGTACCCGGCATGAACGAATTAGCCCGGCAGTGGGCTCAGCCACTGCACGCGCAGTTGAACCTGCAAACCCGCGTCACCCGGTTGGAGCGCGACGCCCTGAATGCCAAACACTGGCAACTGCGCACCGAGGGACCCGATGGCGGGCAACACGTCTACTCCGGCTTTGACGGCGTGTTGCTGGCCATGCCCTCCCCCCAAACCCGGGAGTTACTACACAGTTCTGGCCTGGCCAAGGCCTGGGTCAAGCGGCTGGACCGGGTGCAGGTGGCGCCCTGCTGGACCCTGATGCTGGCTTTTCCACAGGCCATGCAGCCCGGTATGAGCGCCCTGGGGCCGCAATGGAATGCCGCCCGCAGCACCCACCACCGCATCGCCTGGCTGGCGCGCGAATCAAGCAAGCCAGGGCGAGAGCAGATTGAGCGCTGGACGGTGCAGGCCAGCGCAGCCTGGTCACAAGAGCACCTGGAGGACGATGCCCAAAGGGTACAAGGCAAACTGCTCAAAGCCTTTTCCGAGGTGACCGGCATCCGGGCCGATCCCGCCCACGTGGACACGCAGTGCTGGCGCTACGCCCAAACCACCACCCCGCTGGGCCACAGCCACCTGTGGGACGCCAAATCTGGCCTGGGCGCCTGCGGCGACTGGTGCCTGGGCCACCGGGTTGAGAACGCCTTTGTCTCTGGTCTGGAACTCGCACTCGCCGTGGCGTGAACGGCCCGTACCGGGGCCGCTTTGCCCCCTCCCCCACGGGCCCGCTGCACGCCGGCTCGCTGGTGGCGGCGCTGGCCAGCTGGCTCGATGCGCGGGCCCACCAGGGCCAATGGCTGGTGCGGCTGGAAGACACCGACCGCGAGCGCTGTGTTGCCGGGGCCGACCAGCTGATCTTGAGGCAACTCGCCGACTGCGGCCTGTTGCCCGACGAAGCGCCGGTGTGGCAGTCTGAGCGCAGCCCGCTGTACCAAGCGCCGCTGGATGAGCTGGTGCAGCGCGGCCTGGCCTACCCCTGCGGCTGTTCGCGCAAAGACATCGAGCTGGTGCTGGCCAGCCAAGGCCAGGACCGGCCGCGCCACAGCGAACTGATCTACCCCGGTACCTGCCGCAGCGGGCTGCACGGCAAGCCAGCCCGCGCCTGGCGGCTGCGTACCGATATTTTTATGCCAAATCGGCCTCTAGCCCCCGTGGATATTAAGGTTGTAGCTATAAATAAAGGAGCAAATTCCATGGTAGGGTGGCAAGACCGCCGGCTGGGCGCCCAGCAGCAAGATGTGGCCACCGAGGTGGGCGACTTTGTGCTCAAGCGGGCCGACGGTGGTTTTGCCTACCAGCTGGCCGTGGTGGTGGACGACGCGGCGCAGGGCATCACCGACGTGGTGCGCGGCGAAGACTTGGCCAACAACACCGCGCGCCAAATTTTGTTGCAGCGCCAACTGGGCCTGGCCACGCCACGCTACCTGCACACGCCGCTGGTGTGCAACGCGCAGGGCGAAAAACTCTCCAAACAAACCGGCGCCCCGGCGCTGGACACCGGCGCCCCACTGGCCGCACTGAACGTCGCCGCCGCCGTGCTGGGCCTGTTGCCAGTGGCTGACAACCTGGGCGACGCCCTGGCCAGTTGGGTGGCAGAGTGGCGGGCAACATGGCTGGCGACATAGGCTATGCCCGTTCCTCAGCCCGGGCAGCGTCTCTACAATCCCGCCCTGTGAACGATACCCCACTCCCCTCCGCACCAAGACGCGACGGCCGAGCTCCTGACGACGTGGCCTACCCCAAGGCGATCAAGAGCTTTGTGCGGCGCGCCGGCCGGACCACCACCGGCCAGGCCAAGGCGCTGGCCGAGCTGGGCCCGCGTGTGCTGCTGCCCTACCAGGCTGGCGCTATTGATTTTGAAGCAGTGTTTGCAGATGCAGCAAGGTCTGGCGGCCTAAGTGACCTAAAAAATCGGCCACTGGTGCTGGAGATCGGTTTTGGCATGGGCGAGGCAACGGCGCACATTGCGGCGTTGCTGCCGGACACCCGGTTTGTGTGCTGCGAGGTGCACGAACCCGGCGTGGGCGCCCTGCTCAAGCGCATTGGCGAGCAAGACCTGCACAACATTCGCATCATCGCCCACGACGCCGTAGAGGTCATCGACCAGATGCTGCCGCTGGCCAGCCTGGACGGCGTGCACATTTTTTTTCCCGACCCCTGGCACAAAAAGAAACACAACAAGCGCCGCCTGCTCCAATCCCCCCTGGTGGCAAAACTGGCCGCACGCCTGAAACCCGGCGGCTACCTGCACTGCGCCACCGACTGGCAGCCCTATGCCGAGCAGATTTTGGCGGTGCTGGGTGCCGAGCCGCTGCTGGCCAACCGCGCCGCAGCCAGCCACCCTGAATTGGCCGGCTATGCGCCCAAACCCCACTACCGCCCGCTGACCAAGTTTGAAAACCGGGGCATTCGGCTCGGCCACGGCGTGTGGGATGTGGTGTTTGAGCGGGTCTAGTTCAAGCAAGCACAAGCTGCCGTCCATGTTGCCGCCATTGCGTGACGGTGTCGGCCCCAGCTGCGTCTCGCTGCCCGCCGGGCCCTGGCCGACCATGCTGGATTTTCTGGTGCAACGCTTTCCCAGCGTTGCCGCTGAAGTCTGGCAGCAGCGCCTGTTGCAGGGTGAGGTGGTAGACGAACACGGCCAGCCCGTCACCCCAGCGCGGCCCTATCAGCCCGCGCTTCGCCTGTACTACTACCGCGAGGTGCCCGACGAGGCGCCCATTCCCTATGAGGAGGCGGTGCTGTTTCAGGACGAGCACTTGGTGGTGGCCGACAAGCCGCATTTTTTGCCGGTGGTGCCCTCAGGCGGTTACCTGCAGCAGACCCTGCTGGTGCGACTCAAACGCCGGCTCGGCCTGGCCGATTTGGTGCCGCTGCACCGCATCGACCGCGACACCGCCGGCCTGGTGCTGTTCTCGGTGCAGCCGGCCACGCGCGGCATCTACCAGGCCCTTTTTCGCCAGCACACCCTGCGCAAAACCTACCAGGCCACCGCCCGCTGGGACCCGGCGCTGCCCTGGCCGCTGCGGCGCGAAACCCGCATCGGCGACAGCGCGCACTTCATGCAACAACAAGAGCTGCCCGGCCCGCCCAACACCAGCACCCTGATCCAGCCGCTGGCGGTGCACGGCAACCTGGCGCGGTACCAGCTGCAGCCGATCACCGGCCACCGGCACCAGCTGCGCGTGCACATGAACGCGCTGGGCCTGCCGATTTTGGGCGACGGCATCTACCCCACCCTCACACCCGAAGGTCACACCAACCCGGCGCTACCGCTGCAGTTGCTGGCCCAGGCGCTGGAATTTACCGATCCGCTGACGGGCTTCGTTCGGCGATTCGAGAGTGAGCGGCGGTTGTTGGCGTTGGAGGATCTGAGTCAGTTGGCTTGACCGTCCATGGACCAGTCACAGGTCTGTGGCGGTGAGAGTTCTGGAGACTGACTGCCTTACTCGGTCTGTTTGTCTCGCAGGCCGGCGGTCCGGGTATCCGTTCTCCGGCCCACGCTCGCGCTGAACCGCATCGGCGTGCACACATTCGTTCATCAGCACCATGACTGGCGCGCCAATTCTGTGGCAAGCGCGAATGGGGCCTGCGCCCGGACACCCAAACCACCAGCCCAACAGAGGTGTTGGCACGCGACTTCGCCCATCTCGGTGGGCGGTGGGGTTTGCGGGCGCAGGCCCCATTCGCGGTTGCCCACCCGGCGCCCGATCGAACACGGCGTTGACGCAGCAGGCTTAGAGCGCCAGAGACAGTGACCCGCGAGCGTGGGCCGGAGAACGCAAGCCACGCCGCCCGCCAGCGCGAGGTCTCACCCGCTGATACCACCTAGCTGGAGTGGTTGGCAGGCCGGCGGCCCGGGTATCCCTTCTCCGGCCCACGCTCGCGCTTGACGACCAATGACTTGCCCCTGTGCGCTCGTCAACACCATGACTGGCGCGCCAATTCTGTGGCAAGCGCGAATGGGGCCTGCGCCCGGACACCCAAACCACCAGCCCGACAGCGGGTTTGGCGCGGAAAGAAAAGCCCATCTCGGTGGGCGGTGGGGTTTGCGGGCGCAGGCCCCATTCGCGGTTGCCCACCCAGCAACCGGCCAAGCACCGCGTTGACGCTGTAATGGCAGTGCGCCAGAGACAGTGGCCCGCGAGCGTGGGCCGGAGAACGCAGGCCACGCCGCCCGCCAGCGCGACGCAGCAGCCGGCAAGTGCAACGCTCACTAGCTCAGATCAGGGCCAGGCCGAAGGCCGCCTGGGGTAGCGAGAGGTGGATCCCCGCTTTCGCGGGGATGACGGGGGAGTGCCGGATGACGGAGGGACGCGGGGTGACCATCGCCGCCGTCATTCCCGGCTCGACCGGGCATCCACCCCATACAGCACTAACCCTTCGACTCGTCATTCCCCGCTCGACCGGGAATCCATCGCGCCGCGTCAAAGCCGCTCGGCGACCCAGGCCTGCACGCTGGCCAGGGCGGCGGGCAGTTGGGCGGCACCGGTGCCGCCAGCCATGGCCATGTCGGGCTTACCGCCGCCCTTGCCGCCGAGTTGCTGCGCCACAAAGTTGACCAGCTCACCGGCCTTGACCCGGCCGGTGGCGTCGGGCGTGACACCGGCGGCCAGTTGCACCTTGTCGCCATCCACAGTGGCCAGCACGATGACCGCGCTCTTGAGCTTGTCTTTGAGCTTGTCCATGGTCTCGCGCAACGCCTTGCTGTCGGCGCCGTCCAGCCGCGCGGCCAGAAATCGGATGCCTTTAAGGTCGATGGCCTGCGCCACCAGCTCGTCACCCTGGCTGGACGCCAGCCGGCCCTTGAGCGCAGCCAACTCTTTCTCCAGCCCTTTGACGTGCTCCAGCACCTGGCCCACGCGCTCGTGCAGCTCGGCCACCGGCGCCTTCAGAGCACCGGCCACCTGTCCCATGGTGGCTTCCAGGTCCTGCAGGTAGTGCAGCGCGTGCTGGCCGGTCACGGCCTCGATCCGGCGCACGCCCGAGGCGACGCCGCTCTCGGCCACCACCTTGAACAGGCCAATGTCGCCGGTGCGCTGGACGTGGGTGCCGCCGCAGAGTTCGGTGGTGCTGCCGATGTCCAGCACCCGCACCACCTCGCCGTATTTTTCGCCAAACAACATCATGGCGCCGGTCTGCTTGGCGGCTTCCATGTCCATCAGCCGCGCCTGGGTGGCGGCGTTACTCAGAATTTCGGCATTGACGCGGACTTCGACCTCGCGGATTTCAGCATCGCTCACCGGCGCGTTGTGGGCAAAGTCAAAACGGGTGCGCTCGGCGTTCACCAGGCTGCCCTTTTGCTGCACATGGGTTCCCAGCACCTCGCGCAGCGCCTGATGCATCAGGTGGGTGACGCTGTGGTTGCGCATGGTCGCGGCGCGCAACGACGCATCCACATGGGCGGTCACGGCATCGCCCACCGCCAGGTTACCGCTCTGGAGCGTGCCGTGGTGGCCGAACACATCGGCCTTGATCTTTTGGGTATCGGCCACTTGGAACAGGCCCTGGTCGCAAAACACCGCGCCCTGGTCGCCAACCTGGCCGCCGCTCTCGCTGTAGAAGGGCGTGGTGGCCAACACCAGCACGCCGCTTTGCCCGGCTTTCAGAGCGCTGACCGGCGCCCCGTCTGCATACATTGCTACGATTTTTGTAGTAGCCGTGAGTTCGTCGTAACCGACAAAGTCATTGCCCTCGCCGGCGTAGTCCAGCGCCTTGTCCATTTTGAACTTGCCAGCGGCGCGGCCCTGGGCCTTTTGCTTTTCCATGGCGGCATGGAAGCCGGCTTCGTCCACGCTCAAGTCGCGCTCGCGGCAAACGTCGGCCGATAAGTCGAGCGGGAACCCAAAGGTGTCGTGCAGCTTGAAGGCCACCTCACCGGGCAGCACGGTCACGCCGCCGGCCAGGGCCTCGTCCAGGATGTGCATGCCGTTGGCCAGGGTCTCGAAAAAGCGCTCTTCCTCGGCCTTCAGCACCTCGGTGATGCGCTGCTGGTCGGCCTTGAGTTTGGGGTAGGCCTCGCCCATCAGCGCCACCAGGTCGGGCACCAGCTTGTGGAAAAACGGCGTGCCCTTGCCCAGCTTGTAGCCGTGGCGGATGGCGCGGCGCACGATGCGGCGCTGCACGTAGCCGCGCCCCTCGTTGGACGGCACCACGCCGTCGCTCACTAGGAAAGCAGTGGCACGAATGTGGTCGGCAATCACGCGCAGGCTCTTGTTGCCCAGGTCGCTGCAGCCGGTCTCGCGCGCGGCGGCGCGGATCAGGGCGTCAAAAAGGTCGATCTCGTAGTTGCGGTGCACGTGATGCAAAATCGCCGCCAGCCGCTCCAGCCCCATGCCGGTGTCCACACAGGGCGCTGGCAGCGGCAGCAGCCGGCCGTCGGCCTGCATGTCGAACTGCATGAACACGTGGTTCCAGATCTCGATGTAGCGGTCGCCATCCTGCTCGGGGCTGCCGGGCGGGCCGCCCGCCACCTCGGGGCCGTGGTCGTAAAAAATCTCTGAGCAGGGACCGCAGGGGCCGGTGTCGGCCATCATCCAGAAGTTGTCCGAGGCGTATTTGGCGCCCTTGTTGTCGCCAATGCGCACCACGCGTTCGGGCGGCAGGCCAATTTCTTTGGTCCAAATGTCGTAGGCCTCGTCGTCGTCGATGTAGACCGTGGCCCACAGCTTGTCGGCCGGCAGCTTGTAGACCTGGGTCAGCAGCTCCCAGCCCCACTTGAGCGACTCACGCTTGAAGTAATCACCAAAGCTCCAGTTGCCCAGCATCTCAAAAAACTTGTGGTGGCGTGCGGTGTAGCCCACGTTTTCCAGGTCGTTGTGCTTGCCGCCGGCGCGCAGGCAGGCCTGCACCGAGGCCGCCCGCACATAAGAGCGCTTGTCGCTGCCCAAAAACACGTCTTTGAACTGCACCATGCCCGAATTGGTGAACATCAGCGTCGGGTCGTTGCCCGGCACCAGCGGGCTCGATGCCACGGCGGTGTGGCCCTTGGACTCAAAGAAATCGAGAAAGATTTGGCGGATATCGGCAACGCTCACTACGGGCTGGGTCATGGCTGGGCTTTTCGGTACGGGGTCAACGGGCGCCATTGGCGGCTAGCCCCGGATTATCGTTTCCCCAGCAGGCGTGGCATCGCACGCAGCCAGACAGGCCCTTGGCTGTTGAAAAAAGCGTCCAATTCAAACAATTTTATAAAAAAGTCGCGACTAAACGATAATTAACAATTATTTTGACGGGATATCGACCCATGAAGCGCTATTTGGACGACCGGGTGCGCCTGGACCTGGCACAAAAAATGGTTTTTTTGACTGGCCCGCGCCAGGTTGGTAAAACCACGCTCAGCCAACAACTGATGGTGCAAACCGGCGGTCAGTACCTCAATTACGACGTGGCGGCCGACCGCGCACTGATCCTCAAGCAGCGCTGGCGGCCCCAGGCCGCGTTGTTGGTGCTGGACGAAATCCACAAAATGCCGCACTGGAAGAGCTGGCTCAAAGGCGTGTACGACGGCAAGCCTGCGGCGCAGCGTCTGCTGGTCACGGGCAGCGCCCGCCTTGACACGTTCAGGCAAAGCGGCGAGTCACTGGCCGGGCGTTTTTTTGGCATCCGCCTGCACCCTATTTCCGTGCGGGAATGGTGCGAGCAAACCGGGGCGCATGCTGACGCCGCCTTGACGCACCTGCTGGCGCGCGGCGGTTTTCCGGAGCCCTGCCTCGCCGAGTCACTGGAGCAGGCCGAGCGCTGGCGCAGGCAGTATTTCGACGGGCTAGTGCGCGACGATGTACTGGAGTTTTCGCGCATCCAGGAGGTCAACACCATCAAGTTGTTTGCCCATATGCTGCGCAGCCGGGTTGGCTCGCCGCTGTCGCTGGCCAGCATGGCGCGAGACCTGGCCGTGTCCCCGGTGACACTTAAAAAATACCTGGATATTCTGGAGGCCCTGTTCGTTGTGTTTGTGGTGCGCCCCTGGCACGACAACATCGCCCGCTCGGTGTTGCAAGCACCCAAGGTGTATTTTTATGACACCGGCCTGGTCGAAGGCGACGAAGGCATCCGCTTCGAGAACCTGATGGCTACGGCCTTGCTCAAGCACGTGCAGTGGCAGCACGACGTTCTGGGCCGGGAAACCGGTCTGCACTACATTCGCACCAAGGACGACGCCGAGGTGGACTTTGCACTCAGTGAAAAAAAGCAACTCACCCAGTTGGTGGAATGCAAGCTGTCGGATGACAAACCACACCGGGGCTTGCGCCGCTTTGCCTTGCAGCATCCGGGCGCCGAGGCCAGCCAAGTGGTGCGCAACCTGCGGCACAGTTACAGCGTGGGCGAACTGACCCTGAGCCGCGCAGATGAGTTCCTGAACGGCTTGCTGGCCTGATCGTCAAACCCCGCCAAAAACCGGTACCCTTACGACCTCGGGCCTGCCCGGCAGACATACGCACTTTTTTTGGAAAAACCCCATGGACATGAAAACCTCCCCACTCTCCCTGCTCAAAGACCCCAGCCTGCTCAAGACCGACAGCCTGATCAACGGCCAGTGGGTGGCGGCGCCTACCGCAGGGGGCTCAGGCCCTAGCCGCTTTGACGTGTTGGACCCATCCAACGGCCACAAACTGGCCGATGTGGCCAACCTCGGCCCGGCCGAGGCCGAGGCCGCCATTGCCGCCGCCAACGGTGCCTGGCCGGCCTGGCGCAAAAAAACCGCCAAAGAGCGCAGCATCATCCTGCGCAAGTGGTTCGACCTGCTGATGGCCAACCAGGACGACCTGGGCCGCATCATGACCGCCGAGCAGGGCAAGCCCTTTCCGGAGGCCAAGGGCGAAGTGGCTTACGGCGCCAGCTTTGTCGAATGGTTTGCCGAGGAAGCCAAGCGCATCAACGGCGAAACCCTGCCGCAGTTTGACAACAACCGCCGCCTGATCATTCTGAAGGAGCCGATCGGCGTGTGCGCTGCCATCACGCCCTGGAACTTTCCCCTGGCCATGATCACCCGCAAGGTGGCGCCCGCCCTGGCGGCCGGCTGCCCGGTCATCATCAAACCGGCCGAGCTGACGCCGCTGACCGCGCTGGCTGCGGCTGAGTTGGCGATGCGCGCCGGCATTCCGGCCGGCGTGCTGAACATGATCACCGCCGACTCGGCCAACTCGATTGCCGTGGGCAAGGTGCTGTGCGCCAGCGACGTGGTGCGCCACATCAGCTTCACCGGCAGCACCGAGGTCGGTCGCATCCTGATGGCGCAAAGCGCCCCCACCGTCAAGAAACTGTCGCTCGAGCTGGGCGGTAACGCGCCTTTTATTGTGTTTGACGACGCCGACATCGACTCGGCGGTCGAAGGCGCCATGCTCAGCAAGTACCGCAACGCCGGCCAAACCTGCGTCTGCGCCAACCGTTTTTATGTGCAGGAAGGCGTGTATGACCAGTTCTTGGCCAAGTTCTCGGCCAAGGTCAAAGCGCTCAAGGTCGGCAACGGCTTTGAAGATGGTGTGATGCAGGGCCCGCTGATCGAAGACGCGGCGGTCGAAAAAGTCAGCCGCCACGTGGCCGACGCGCTGGCCAAGGGTGGCCGGGTGACCGTGGGCGGCAGCAAAATGGCCGGTCAGTTTTTTGAGCCAACGGTCATCGCCGAGGCCAGCGCCGACATGCTGTGCGCCAAAGAAGAAACCTTTGGCCCCTTTGCCCCGGTGTTCAGGTTCAAGACCGAGCAAGAGGCCATTGACGCCGCCAACGCCACCGAGTTCGGCTTGGCCAGCTACTTCTACAGCCGCGACGTGGGCCGCATTTTCCGCGTGAGCGAGGCGCTGGAGTACGGCATGGTCGGCATCAACGTCGGCATCCTGGCCACCGAGCACGTGCCCTTTGGCGGCGTCAAACAATCCGGCCTGGGCCGCGAAGGCTCGCACCACGGCATCGACGACTACGTCGAAATCAAGTACCTGTGCATCGGGGATGTGCTGAAGTAAGAGTAGCGCCGTCTGGTAGCCTCCGAGTGAGCGGCCCGGTGCTGGCAGGCGCCTCCCGCCAGTCAGCGGTCAACTTGAAGGGTGGCCC
>CAMCZF010000125.1 GCA_945885775.1 Rhodoferax sp. OV413
TCGCTGACGACAAGGCCGGATGGGGCTGCCCGTTTGGCGCACACATTCGGCGCATGAACCCGCGCGATGACCCGGTGGTGCCAACCAGGCGCCGGCCCATTTTGCGGCGCGGCATGCCCTATGGCAAGACCTATATCGATGGCGATGCACACAGCGCCAAAGAAAGCCGCGGCCTGCTCGGCCTGTTTTTTTGCGCCAGCCTGGAACACCAGTTTGAGCACCTGGTCGGCCAATGGGCCAACGACACACCCATGGGCACGAACAACCGTGGCAACGCCCGCGACCCACTGATCGGCCTCAACGACCGTGCGCGGCACGTCTACGACATCCCCGTGAGCGACACCGCGGCGCTGGCACTGCGAGGGCTGGAGCCATTTGTCACGACCAAAGGCACGCTGTATGCCTTCTTCCCCAGCCTGAGCGCGGTCAAGCAATTGGCAGAACCGCTGGCGCCTGTTGATGGCACTAACCGCCTCTACCCTTGCGAGACAGGCCCGGCAAGCCCATGACTGCCGACACCACAGGCAACGTCGGCCCAGACCTGCTGGACCCAGCGCAGGAACCGCCGTTGGACCGGTACTGCGACGTGGTCATGAAAGGCGGCGTTACCGATGGGGTGGTTTACCCCTGGGCGGTGATGGAATTGGCGCAGCATTACCGCTTTCAAAGCATAGGGGGTACATCAGTGGGTGCGGTGGCGGCAGCCCTGACGGCCGCCAGCGAATACAGCCGCCGCTATGGCTCGGTAAACGGCTTCAACAAAGTGCTGCGCGAAGTGCCCGTGGCGCTGGCCGAAATACAAGCCGGCGGCCAGACCAAGCTGTTTTCGCTGTTTCATCCGTCCCCGGGCGGCGAGCGCCTGTTCCGGCTGTTTGTGGGCTTTTTCAGCAAGAAAAAAGGCGGGACGGGCACCTGGGCCATCGTCAAGGCACTGATGACTGACTACCTGCTGCGCCCGAACCTGCGTCGGCCCCGGGATCGAGGCATCTTGCTGCTGCTGATTGGCGGGGCGCTGCTGCTGGGGGCCCTGTTCCTGCATTACCCGGCCACGGTATTGCCCCTGCTGCTCGTACTGCTGACCAACGTGGCGGCCATATCGGTACTGCTGCTGGGCCTCATCGGCTGGCGGCTGTTTGGCGATGTCCGAACCCACCTGGGAGGACCAGGCTGCGGCCTGTGCACCGGGATGGGACCCAAGGGTGGGCCGCAGGGCTTCACCGACTGGCTCCACGAGGGCATACAGGCCGCCTCCGGGCGGGACCTGAAAAACCCACTGACCTTCCGCGACCTGTGGGCTGCACCGGGTGGGCCTGACCTGGACCTGTACCGCGACGGCTGGACAGAGCGGCCGAAGTCCATCGCCCTGCAAATGATGAGCACCAACCTGACGCACGGCAGGGTCTGCGGCTTGCCCCTGACCGACAACTCAGAGCAGCTTTACTTCAGGCAAGAAGACCTTGATCCTTATTTTCCGGCCGAGGTCATGCGGCATCTGTGCGCCTGCCGCCCGGTGTCGGACGGCTACGAGCATTTGGGCCTGCGCCGGCTGCCCCAGGGTGAATTGCCGGTGCTGGTGGCGGCCCGGTTGAGCCTGAGCTTTCCCATATTGTTCAAGGCCGTGCCCCTGTGGGCAATTCCAACAATCGGACAACCCTACCGCTGCTGGTTTTCAGACGGTGGCATTTGTGCCAACTTTCCGATCCACTTGTTTGATGCCGTGCTGCCACGCTGGCCGACATTTGGCATCACCCTGGTGGACCGCAAGCATGCGTCGGCCAAGGTTGGGGACATCTGGATAGACGAGGCCAAAACGGTACCACCGGAGCTACGCCATCCCCCCTCTAAACTGCGCCCCGCGCCGCCCAGCCTAGGCCACCTGGTCACATTTCTGGGCAGCATTCTCAACGCCGCGCGTCGTTGGAACGACAACGCCACCGCCCGCCTGCCCGGTGTGCGCGAACGTATCGTCAACATTTACCTGGACCCTGCAGGCAGCAAGGGCGGCTTGAACCTGACCATGCCTCCGCAAGACCTGCTCAAACTGGCAGAGCTGGGCCAGCAGGCTGGACGTGAGCTGGTTAACCGGTATTTGAGGGTCGCGCCGGGTCCCAAAGGTCAGAGGCAACCCTCGGTTTATTGGGACGAGCACCGCTGGGTCCGGTTCAACACATTTGTGCGCGCTGTGGAGGGCAAGATGGCGCGCTTTACGCAATCGTCAGCCCAAAAAACCCATTCTCAAACTCTGAAAAGGATGATCGGCGCACTGGTGCTGGCTCGCACGACCGGGAACCCGCCCCAAGAATATGCGCTGACGCGAACTCAAGCACGAGCGATGCGCAAGGCGGCTCTGGCCCTTGCCGAATTGGAATGCAGCCTCATGGCGTCGTCGAAGGTTGTTCAACCCTTTGAACCGAATCCGCAGCCCGAACTGCGGCTGCGCGCCACGCTTTGAACCATGCTTTGTAGCACCCGGCCTAGGCTATACTGCTGCCCTGCCCGAGTCCTAGCGGCTCAGTGCATCGGCGCTTTAGCTCAGTCGGTTAGAGCGATGGAATCATAATCCACAGGTCCGCGGTTCGAATCCGTGAAGCGCCACCAGTTACGGCCCATAAGGGATATGAGAAGCCTGCTACTTAATGGGTAGCAGGCTTTTTTCATGATCAGTGCATTGATCACCGACAGCTAAGGGCCCAGCCTGAATAATTTTTGAATGAAATAGGGCTCCAAGCCACGTGGTTATTGGATAGTTAGCTATTAAAATAATAGCAATTCAAGAAAAAAATCATCCGAACCAAGCCACCATGAAGATCAAATCCATCCAAGCCTTTGCCATCGCCAGTGACCTGATCGGCGGCCCGGCGACGACGCTGGAACGTCGCCCGGCCTGGACCGCGCATGCCGAGGTGGCCAGCCCGATGTCGCATTTCCCACGGTTCAAGCGCCTGCGCAGCAATTGGCGGCCGCGCTGGCCGTCGGTGGCCTGCCTGGTGACGGCAGAAGACGGCAGTTGGGGCCTGGGCATGACGCGGTACGGCTCGCCGGTGATCAACATCATCAATGAACACCTGGCACCCCTGCTGGTCGGTGAGCCTTGTACCGAAATCGACACCTTGTGGAATATGCTGAGTGCGATGACATCGCCGTATGCCGGGGGCCTGTCTTGTTACGCCATGAGCGCAATCGACCTGGCCTTGTGGGACCTGAAAGGCAAATTGCTGGCAAAACCGGTTTATGACCTGTTGGGCGGGCCGGTTCGCCCCAACATCGAATGCTATGCCACCGGCAATGACACCGACTGGATTTTGGAGCAGGGGTTCCAGGCAACCAAGATCGCGTGCCCGTACGGGCCTGCCGACGGCGTGCAAGGGTTGGACGCCAATGAGGCGTTCATCCAAGCCACCCGCCAGCTGATAGGCACCGAGCGGGACCTGATGGTCGACTGCTGGATGGCGTTTGACGTGGACTACGCAGTCAATTTTGCCCAGCGCATGCAGCCGTACCGCTTGCGCTGGATCGAGGACTGCCTGATGCCGGATGACCTGGACGGCGTGCGCACCTTGCGCGAACGGCTACCCGGCTACGGCCTGGCCGGTGGTGAACACTGGTATTCACCAGCGCCCTTCGCCAGTGCCGCCCGTGCCCGCAGCCTGGATGTGTTTCAACCCGACATCGGCTGGGCCTGTGGCCTGACGGGTTGCCTGAAGATCGCGCGCATCGCACAAAGCGCAGGCATCCCGGTGATGCTGCACGCCGGCATGAACACCGCCTATGGGCAGCATTTCAGCCTGGCGGTACCCAACGCCACCATGGGCGAGTACTTCGTCGGCTCAGCGCCTGGCGTGCCGTTTGACGAGATACGCCTGACGCCGGGCACGGCGGTGCCGCAGAACGGGCGGCTGACGCCGACCAGTGCGCCGGGTTTCGGC
Source organism: Rhodoferax sp. OV413 (assembly GCA_945885775.1). Lineage (GTDB taxonomy): Bacteria > Pseudomonadota > Gammaproteobacteria > Burkholderiales > Burkholderiaceae_C > Rhodoferax. The sequence goes on from CAMCZF010000125.1 coordinate 3,927, forward strand.
CTGGGGCTGACGTTGGCGCAGGTCCAGGCACTTGCCATCTGACGGATCGCGACCACCCGCGCCTGCTGCACCAGGTCAGACGATGCGATGCGCCTCAATGTAGGACCAGTCGGGCTCGGCGCCCAGGCCAGGGCCCGTGGGCAGGCGTGCGTACCCATCGGCGCCTACCTGCATGTACTCGCGCAAGCCGTAGTGGTAGGGGGCTTGCGGCACCAGCACCTCAATCATCTCAACGTCGCTGGCGCCGCACATAACATGCAGGTTGGCCAGGTTCATCAGCGCGCTGGCCCCGTGATGCGACACCACCTCAACCCCCCTGGCCTGGCACAGGGCCATGGTCTTGAGGCAACCGGTGATGCCGCCTTTCCAGTACACGTCGCACAACACGGCCGAGTAGGCGCGCGCATCGATGGCGTTGACCATCGCGTGGTGCAAGCCTGGCAGGGTTTCGCCACCCATCACCGGGATCTGCAGCACATCGCGCAGGCGGCGGTAACCGGCCCAATCGTGCTGCGGCAACGGTTCCTCGTACCAGTGGTAGTCCAGTGCTTGCAACACCTCACCCACGCGCAGCGCGTCACGCGCGCTGTAGCGTTTGGCAGCGTCCAGCATCAAGCGCACATCGGGCCCAGCTGCGGCGCGCAAGGCCTTGGCCAACACCATGTCTCGGGCTGCGTCGTAAAACGGATGCACCTTGTAAGCCGTAAAGCCCAGCGCCAGCGCAGACCGTAGATCAGCCACATAAGCGTCCACGCTGTCATGGTGGGTGGAGCTGGCATAGGCGCGCATGGTGCTGCGCTGGCCACCACATAACTGGGCGACCGTCACGCCCTGAAGCTTGGCCGCCAAGTCCCACAAGGCAACATCCAGCGCGCTGATCGCAAAGACGCTGACATAACCGGCCGGCTCCTTGGCCGCCATCGCATCCCACAGCTCTCCCCGGTCTGCGGGATCGCGACCGATCACAAGCGGCCGCAATGACGCCTCGATCTGGTTGGCAATTACCGCACCCGACTGGCCGCCGTGGGCACGCGCCAGGGAATAACCTTCAGTACCGTCTGAGGCCTCGACCACGGTCAACACCAGCGCCAGTGCCCCGGCAAAGGTATTCACATGGATCGGAATCATCGGTTGCGTAAAACACAGCGTGCGCACGGCGCGGATCGTCACAGAAGAATCTTGCACTGCTTTACCGAATTGGCTTCACGCGTCGTCCAGGGCTCCTGGTCGGTTCAAACTAGCTCAATCGACCCTCACCTTGAGCTGGACCGCCAAGTCAGTCCAGAGCTTCAGATCTTGAACAATGACCTCGGCAAATTCGCCTGGCGTGCTGCCGACGACGTCCTGGCTGGCGCTGGTTAATGATTCACGCACAGCGGGGTCGGCCAGCACCTTGACCAGCTCCGCGCGCAAGCGCGTAATCACCGGTGCCGGCGTGCCCGCCGGGGCCAGCAGGCCGTACCAGGCATCCAGCGTGAAGCCCGGCTTCATGGCCTCAGCCATCGTCGGCACTTCGGGAAACTGCGCGCTTCGCCGCTGGCCGGTGACCGCCAAGGCGCGCAACTTGCCAGCTTTGACCAAGGGCAGTGCGATCTGCAAGGCCGGGAATGCCAATTGGGTCTGGTTGGTCATGACCGAGGTCACCTGCTCGGCCGCACTTTTGTACGGCACATGCACGATATCCAGATTGCCACCATTGGACTTGAGCAACTCGCCAGAGTAGTGGCCGATGCCACCGTTGCCGCCCGAGGCATAGCTGAGGCTACCCGGTTTGTCCTTGGCCAAAGCGATCAGCTCGGGCACAGAACGGGCTGGCGAGTCGGTTGGCACCACCAACATGGCGGACACACGCGAGACCAGCGACACCGGCGCAAAGTCTTTCACCGCGTCGTACTTGACGTTGCTGATGCCCGGATTGCCCACCAGCTGGGTCGCGTTGAACAGCAGCGTGTAGCCATCCTTGGGCGCGCGGGCGACAAACTCAGTGCCAATGTTGCCGCCAGCACCGGCACGGTTGTCAATCAAGATCGGCTGGCCCAGGCCAACAGCCATGCGCGAAATCACCGCACGGGCAACCCCGTCCACGCCGGAGCCAGCCGGGAACGGCACCACCACCCGGATCGGACCCGTCGGATAGGTCTGCGCGTGCAGAGCGGGGACCGCCAGCGCCAGCACGAGGGCGGCGAACATTCGGCGGTGCAAGGGGGCGGCTACGTTTGGCATGGTGCTCTCACTTTCTGGAGTCGGTCATTGGAGCTGACCATCGTAGCGACGAGCACCCTTGGGTGGTGGTCCATTTTGGGCAGTTTTTCATAGAATGCAATTTGTGCCAAAAACCACCCCCACGCGCCCTGACATCACCCGATCACTGCACCGTGCGGTGGGCCTGTTACGGCTTTTGGCCGGCCACACCCGCATTGGCTGGCGACTGAGCGACTTGGCCAAGCACACCGAACTTGATCCGGCCACGGTGCATCGGCTGCTGACTGGCCTGTGCGACGCTGGTCTGGCGACCCGGGTGCCCGGCTCCAAGCACTACACGCTGGGCCCGCTGGCGTTTGAATTGGGCCTGGCCGCGGCGCCCTACTTTGACCTCGGGCGGCTGGCGCACGCCCGCCTGGCGGCGCTCGCCACCGAGCTTCATGGCACCATTTTTCTGAAGATACGCAGCGGTGTCGAGTCAGTTTGCCTGGCGCGCCACGATGGCGCGGGACCGGTCCCTTCGCTGATGCTGGACGTCGGTGGCAGACGCCCCTTGTGCCTGACCGCCGGCGGTGTCGCCATGCTGCTGGCTTTGCCGCCAGCCGAGCAAACCCGCATTGAGGTAGACAACCAACGCACCATCGATCAGCAGGAGACGATGCGATGGACGGGCGTCAGCAGGATGCTGGTGCGGTCTCGTGAACTCGGCTACGCCTTGAACCTGGGCGATATCGCCACGGGTATCTCTGCGGTGAGCGTCGCAATCCCCACAGACGGCCAAGCGCCGGTGACCTCAGTGACCTTGGCCCTGGCCGGAACGGCGCTGACTGAATCCACCGCCGCAGACTTGGCTGCCAGGCTGCGCCTCGAAGCCAGCGCGATGGCGCCCATGCTGATGCAACTGCGCCTGTAAGATCAGCCAGGGGAACACATTCATCCCAACGGAACCACCTCGACATGCACCTCGAAGATCTCAAACAATGGGTTGGCAAGACCGAAACTCTGGAAGACCATGTCAGCTTAGCCCCGATGGCGGCACTGGCGGCCACGCTGGACCGCGACGACCCGCCCCCGCTGCCAGGCCAAGCCCTTGCCCCATGCTGGCATTGGCTCTACTTTCTGCCGGTGCACCCGCAGGCCACTGTTGCGGCGGACGGCCATCCGAAGCGGGGCGGCTTCTTGCCCCCGGTTGCGCTGCCGCGCCGCATGTGGGCAGGCAGTCGCATGACATTTCTGCATTCGCTGCGGGCCGGCTCGGCAGTGACCCGCACCAGCAAGATCGCTGACATCAGCGCCAAACAAGGACGCACTGGCACCCTGGTGTTTGTTCGTGTGAACCATCAAATCTCCGATGTCCAAGGCCTGGCCATTGTTGAAGACCATGACATCGTTTACCGCGAGATGCCCCTGGCCGGCGAAACCCCGCCGCAAGCCACAGCGGCTCGCACAGACGAACAGTTCAGCCGCCGGATCACGCCCGACCCGGTGCTCTTGTTCCGGTATTCGGCCTTGACCTTCAATGGACACCGCATCCATTACGATCGGCCGTATGCGATGACCGAAGAGGGCTACCCCGGCCTTGTGGTGCACGGGCCACTGATTGCGACCTTGCTCATTGACCAGCTCCGCCGCGTGCACCCCTCGGCGCAGGTCAAAACCTTTGAGTTCAAGGCGATCAGCCCCCTGTTTGACACCGCGCCTTTTGATATTTGCGGCCGACTGGACGGTGACCTTGTGACCCTGTGGGCGCGCGGACCCCAAGGCCAACTGGCCCTGCAAGCCACGGCGACCCTTGCCAGCCACTGAACCACAAAAACAAGCTATGAAGACTGAAGGCGCCCAGACTTACCCAGAAATTCGCGACGCAGTGCGTGCCCTGTGCGCCCAGTACCCGGATGCTTATTTCCGCAACATTGACCAGGAACGCGGGTACCCCGAAGACTTCGTGAAAGCCTTGACAAAGGCCGGCTGGCTGGCGGCCCTGATCCCGCAGTCCTACGGCGGCCCGGGCCTGTCCATGGCCGAGGCCTCGGTCATCATGGAAGAGATCAACCGCTCGGGTGGTAACTCAGGTGCCTGCCATGGGCAGATGTACGTGATGAACAGCATCGTCTTCAGTGGCTCCGAGGCGCAGAAAACCTTCTACCTGCCCAAAATCGCCGCCGGGGAACTGCGCGTGCAATCGATGGGCGTGACCGAGCCGAGCACAGGCAGCGATACCACCAAGCTCAAGACCACGGCAGTCAAAAAGGACGGTCGCTGGGTGATCAACGGCCAGAAGGTTTGGATCTCTAGGGTGCAGCACAGTGACCTGCTGATCCTGCTGGCACGCACCTCGCCATGGGCCGAAGGGCAAAAAAAGAGCGACGGCCTGAGCTGCTTCATCATTGACTTGGCCCAGGCCGTGGGCCGGGGCTTGACCGTGCGCCCCATCCTGAACATGGTCAACCACGAGACCAATGAGTTGTTTTTTGACAACCTGGAAATCCCCGAGGACGCACTGCTGGGCGAAGAGGGCAAGGGCCTGCGCGTGATCTTTGAGGGGCTGAACGCCGAGCGCACCCTGATTGCGGCCGAGTGCATCGGCGACGGCTATTGGTTTCTGGACCGCGCCACGAAATACGCCAATGACCGACAGGTGTTCGGCCGCCCGATCGGGCAGAACCAGGGCATCCAGTTCCCGCTGGCTGAGGCCTTTATTGAGCTGGAAGCCGCCAGCCTGATGCGCTGGCGGGCTTGCGAGAAGATCGACGCGCGACAAAATGCCGGGGCCGAGGCCAATATGGCCAAGTACCTGGCCGCCAAGGCCAGTTGGGAGGCAGGCAATGCTTGCCTGCAAACCCACGGCGGCTTCGGGTTTGCCTGCGACTATGACGTGGAGCGCAAGTTTCGCGAGACGCGCCTGTACCAGGTGGCGCCGATCTCCACCAACATGATCCTGTCGTATGTTGGCGAGCACATGCTTGGCCTGCCGCGCTCGTTTTGATCGGCAAACCATGAGACCCCTGAACGGCATCACCGTCGTCGCTCTGGAACAGGCCATTGCCGCCCCCTTTTGTACCCGGCAACTGGCCGACCTGGGGGCACGCGTCATCAAAGTGGAGAGGCCTGGCAGCGGTGACTTTGCCCGCGCCTACGATGGGCGGGTGCGTGGCCTGTCCTCCCATTTTGTGTGGACCAACCGCAGCAAAGAAAGCTTGACGCTCGACCTGAAGCACGACGCGGCGCAACCGGTGCTGGGCGCGCTGCTCGAGCGGGCCGATGTGCTGGTGCAGAACCTGGCGCCCGGCGCGGCGGCGCGGTTGGGCCTGTCTTGGGAGGACTTGAAGGACAAGCATCCCCACCTGGTCGTGTGTGACATCTCCGGCTATGGCGATGACCCCGCCCGCCCTGGGCCTTACCGCGACAAAAAAGCCTACGACCTGCTGATCCAGAGCGAGGCAGGGTTTTTGACGGTGACCGGCACCCCCGACGACCCGGTCAAGGCCGGCATTTCTATCGCCGACATTGCCGCCGGCATGTACGCTTACTCCAACATCCTAGCCGCACTGCTGCAACGCGGCCAGACGGGCCGTGGTTGCCGCATTGACGTGTCCATGCTGGAGAGCATGGCCGAATGGATGTCATTCCCGATGTACTACGCGTTTGAGGGTACCAGCGCGCCGCAGCGCAGCGGTGCGGCCCACGCCACCATCTACCCCTACGGCCCATTCCCGGCAGGCGATGGCAAGGTGGTCATGCTGGGCTTGCAAAATGAGCGGGAGTGGGCGTCGTTTTGCAGCCTGGTGCTGCTGCAACCGGCACTGGCGAGCGACGAGCGCTTCGATGCCAATGCCAAGCG
>CAMCZF010000126.1 GCA_945885775.1 Rhodoferax sp. OV413
AGGTTTAACGTCTGCACGATGTTGCTGGTTCGCCCCGCACGGGAACAGGGCGGCACACCGTCGCAGACAGGGTGAATTTACTTGGCTCTTGCCGCCATGATGGCTTCCGACACATTACGCGGCGCTTCCGAGTAGTGCTTGAATTCCATCGTGTAGGTGGCCCGGCCTTGCGACATCGAGCGCAAGGTGGTGGAGTAGCCGAACATTTCGGACAGGGGTACCTCAGCCTTGATGGCTTTGCCGCCGCCGACCATGTCTTCCATACCCTGCACCATGCCGCGACGTGAGGACAGGTCGCCCATCACGTTACCGGCGTAGTCTTCGGGCGTTTCGACTTCAACAGCCATCATCGGCTCCAGGATCACCGGGCTAGCCTTACGGCACCCTTCCTTAAAGCCAAAAATTGCGGCCATCTTGAACGCCAACTCGTTGGAGTCAACGTCATGGTAAGAGCCGAAATGCAGCGTAACTTTGACGTCTACCACCGGGTAGCCAGCCAGAACGCCTTGAGTCACGGCTTCGTGAATGCCCTTTTCGACCGCTGGAATGTACTCGCGAGGCACCACACCGCCTTTGATGGCGTCAACAAACATGATGCCCTTGCCGGGTTCATTCGGCTCGATCTTCAGCACCACGTGGCCATACTGACCCTTGCCGCCCGACTGACGCACAAACTTGCCCTCAGCGTCTTCAATCGTTTTGCGGATGGTCTCGCGATAGGCCACCTGGGGCTTACCCACGTTGGCCTCCACACCAAATTCGCGCTTCATGCGGTCCACAATGATTTCGAGGTGCAATTCACCCATTCCGGCGATGAGTGTCTGGCCTGACTCTTCGTCGGTCTTGACGCGGAACGAGGGGTCTTCCTGGGCAAGACGCTGCAAAGCGATACCCATTTTTTCCTGGTCGACCTTGGTCTTTGGCTCAACAGCCTGCGTAATCACCGGCTCAGGGAACACCATGCGCTCGAGCATGACGATGGCCGACGGATCACACAGGGTTTCGCCGGTGGTGACGTCTTTCATGCCGATACAGGCGGCAATGTCGCCGGCGCGGATCTCACTGACCTCTTCGCGGTTGTTGGCGTGCATTTGCACAATACGACCAATGCGCTCTTTCTTGCCGCGGATCGGGTTGTAGACGCTGTCACCCTTGGACAACACGCCGGAGTACACGCGCACGAAGGTCAGCTGCCCCACAAATGGGTCAGTCATGAGCTTGAACGCCAGCGCCGAGAATTTCTCGGAGTCATCCGCCTTGCGGGTCACAGGGTTTTCGTCTTCGTCAACACCTTTGACCGGGGGAATGTCCACCGGCGAGGGCATGAATTCGACCACAGCGTCCAACATGCGCTGCACGCCTTTGTTCTTGAACGCCGAACCGCAATACATGGGCTGGATTTCGCTGGCGATGGTGCGGGTACGGATGCCGAACTTGATTTCTTCCTCGGACAGGTCCCCTTCTTCAAGGTACTTGTTCATGAGTTCTTCATTGGCTTCGGCTGCAGCTTCGACCATTTTTTCACGCCATTGACCGGCCAGCTCGAGCAATTCAGCTGGGATTTCGCGGTAATCAAACAGCATGCCTTGAGATGCCTCATCCCAGATGATGGCTTTCATTTTGATCAGATCGACCACGCCGGTGAAATTTTCTTCAGCGCCAATCGGGATCACCATGGGCACAGGGTTGGCCTTGAGGCGCAGCTTCATCTGATCCACGACCTTGAAGAAGTTGGCACCAGTACGGTCCATCTTGTTCACAAAGGCCAGCCTCGGCACCTTGTACTTGTTGGCTTGGCGCCACACGGTTTCCGACTGCGGCTGCACGCCGCCCACAGCGCAGTACACCATGCAAGCGCCGTCAAGCACGCGCATTGAACGCTCCACCTCAATGGTGAAGTCGACGTGGCCAGGGGTGTCAATGATGTTGATGCGGTGCTCGGGCAAGGATTTGTCCATGCCCTTCCAGAAGCAAGTGGTGGCAGCAGACGTGATCGTGATGCCGCGCTCCTGCTCTTGCTCCATCCAGTCCATCGTGGCAGCGCCATCGTGAACCTCACCAATTTTGTGATTCACGCCGGTATAAAAAAGGACGCGCTCGGTTGTGGTAGTTTTACCGGCGTCGATGTGAGCAGAAATGCCGATGTTGCGATAACGCTCAATGGGAGTATGGCGAGCCATGATGGGTCCTGGTTGGGTCAATATGTTCAATCTACCAAGTGATCAAGCCGGGTGGGCTTTGCCACTTGACCAGCACGTCGCCTTTGGGGCACCGTGCCAATACCGTTTTAGAAACGGAAATGCGAGAAGGCCTTGTTGGCTTCAGCCATGCGGTGAACCTCGTCACGCTTTTTCATGGCGCCACCCCGGCCTTCGGTGGCTTCCATCAGTTCGTTGGCCAGCCGCAGCGCCATCGATTTTTCGCCGCGCTTGCGTGCGGCTTCCTTGATCCAGCGCATCGACAGTGCCAGGCGGCGAACCGGCCGTACTTCAACAGGCACCTGATAGTTGGCACCGCCCACACGGCGGGACTTCACCTCGACCATGGGCTTGACGTTGTTGACCGCCATAACAAAGGCTTCCAGCGGGTCTTTACCGGGGTTTTTCTTCTCGATCTGCTCAAGCGCGCCATAAATGATGCGCTCGGCGATCGCTTTTTTGCCGCCTTCCATGATCACGTTCATGAATTTGGACAACTCGACATTGCCGAACTTGGGATCCGGCAGGATTTCACGTTTAGGGACTTCGCGACGACGTGGCATTTTTTCACCTCTTCTTTGCTTCAGTTGGCATCTTGGTAGACACCGCAAAAACCATCTGGTTTTTACTTACTCGACCCAACAGCGGGTCACTACGTTGCATCACCGCGCCACGCGGGAAACAACACCGATTGAAACTTGAAACTGGCTGACGCCGGTTTATTTGGCCTTGGGCCGCTTGGCACCGTACTTGGAGCGCGACTGCTTGCGGTCTTTCACGCCTTGCAGGTCGAGCGAACCACGCACGATGTGGTAACGCACACCGGGCAAGTCCTTGACACGACCACCACGAACCAGCACCACGCTGTGTTCCTGCAGGTTGTGGCCTTCGCCGCCGATGTAGGAAATGACTTCAAACCCGTTGGTCAAGCGCACTTTGGCAACCTTACGCAAGGCGGAGTTTGGTTTCTTGGGCGTGGTGGTGTACACACGGGTGCATACGCCGCGCCGCTGCGGAGAATTTTGCATCGCAGGGCTTTTGGACTTGATCGTTTCGACCTCGCGCCCCTGACGCACTAGCTGATTAATGGTTGGCATTGAAAAACGTCCCTCAACGTTTGGTGACTATTTGTCTGATAAATACTCGGATAAACGAAAACGTGAAACCCTCCGGAAATTCCGAAAAGCTTTCAACTATAGCAGGTCAAGTATTCAACCGCAATTGAAATCACGCCCAATTGAAATCACGCCCAAGGCCAACGTTCACTTGATCCACAAGCGCAGTGCGTCCCAGGCTCGGCCGATGACGCCGGCCTGCTCCACCGACTCGAGGGCCAGCAGTTGGATGTCGACCACCGGCTGCTCATTGCTGCTGACCTTGAGCGTTGCCAATGGCTGACCTTTGGTGAAGGGGGCCACCATGGGGTCCGAACGCAGCACCTGAGTCTTAAGCTTGGCGGCGCTACCAGCAGGCACGGCCACCACAATGGATTGCGGCCGACCCAACTTGACCACCGCGTCTCGCCCTTTCCATACCGGCGGGGACACCACAGCTTGGTTGGCGTCGAACAACTTGACGGCTTCGAAGGCCGTGTAACCCCAGTTCAAGAGTTTCTGCGACTCGTTGGCGCGTGCGTTTTCGCTGGCGGCACCAAGTACGATGGAGAGCAGACGCCGGCTGCCAGTCGCAGCCGGTGAGCCCGCCACCGCCCCCGGCGTTACCAGGCTCGGGAAATCCCGATGCGCAGTGGCGATCAGGCAATAGCCTGCGGCGTCGGTATGCCCGGTCTTCAGGCCATCAACCGATGGATCGCGAAAAAGCAACAGATTGCGGTTGCTGTCGTTGGCGGCCGGGGTGCCCTCGTAGCGGTATTTTTTTATGGCGTAGTAGGGGACGTATTCCGGGAAGTCTTGCATGAGGCGCGTGGCGAGCAAACTCAGGTCACGCGCGGTGGTGAGGTGACCGGCTTCGGTCAGGCCCTCAGGGTTTTTATACACAGTGGCTTTCATGCCCAACGCGCGTGCCTGCTGGTTCATCAGTTCGACAAACCTCTCCAAGCTGCCGCCAACGCCCTCAGCCAGGGCCATGGTGGCATCGTTGCCACTCTGGACGATCATGCCCTTGATGAGGTCCTCCACGGGCACCTTCATCTTCGGGTCAATGAACATGCGCGAGCCCGGCATCTTCCAGGCACGCTCACTCACTGGCAGGGTCTGTTTGAGGTCAATTTTCTTGCTGCGCAGGGCATCAAACACCAGGTAGGCCGTCATCAATTTGGTGAGCGAGGCCTGCTCCACGGGCGTGTCGATGTCTTTTTGCGCCAGCAGCTGGTTTGAGGTGATGTCGAATAGCAGGTAGCTGCGGGCAGCGATTTCCGGTGGCTGCGGCATTTGGGCGGCGGCCTGCAGGCAAATGGCGGCAAACAGAGCAATCAGACGTTTTTTCATGGGCTAATGGGCTGACGGGGCCTAGGGCCAAAAACAGCTTAACGCCCAAGGTGAGCCGGGGTGAGCAACCGCTCTACTACCTGCCCTTTTTTGAGGTGAGACTCCACAATCTCCTCGATGTCTTGCTTGTCCACGTAGCTGTACCAGACTGCCTCTGGGTACACCACGGCCACCGGTCCGCCGGCGCAGCGGTCCAGACAGCCGGCCTTGTTGACCCGGACCTGGCCGGGCCCGGACAGCCCAGCTGCCTTGACCAGCCCCTTGCAGTGGTCAAACGCCTGCTGTGCCTGATGCTGGGCGCAACAGTCCTCGCCATTTTTTCGCTCGTTGAGGCAAAAAAAGATGTGGCGCTGGTAATAAGAGCCAGAAGATGCGTCGGTGGAATCGGTCATAGCGTGATTCTAGTTTTTCTGCTCCCGCCCCCAGACCCGGGCCAGCACATAAATGAGCGCGGCGTAGGGCCAGAGCCAACCCAGCCATTGCGCGATGCCATTGAACCGGATAAAGCGGCCCTGCTCCCAAGTGGCCAGGGTCTGCGCAAAATAGGGGCTGGTCGGCGCCTGGTTCAGCAAGCTCAGGTACACCCCCAAGGCCAGCAGCAGCAGCGCGGCACTGGCGCGTGGTGGCAGCCAAAGCAGGGCGGCCGCCAGCAAAATTGCCCCCACCATGCCGGCACGCGCCGGCGCGCCAAACCAGGCCCAGCTGTGCTGGGGCCCGTAGCTGAGCGCAGCTGACAGCGCCGTGGCGGCCAAACCCAGGGCAAACACAGCCCCGGTGAAGGGCAAACGGTGGCGCACATGGCGAATGATGCAGTACCCCAGCAGGCAAGGGATCAGCAGGCCCAGCGTGACACAGACCATCTCCACCCCGGGCACCAGGGGCTGCAACTCGACATCGCGTACGGGCAGCCATTCCAGCCAGGGGGTGTCGCTCAGCCCATCGGCCAGCGCCGCTTCTAGTCGCTCAAAGACCTGGCCCAGGCCAAAGGGCACCGCAGCCGGAAACAACAGTGCCAACGGCCACAGGGCTAGCAGCACCAGCCCACCGCGCGCTTGCGGCACAAACCAGCGCGCCCGGAAGCGGCTCCAGCGGTCGATCACGCCTAGCGTCTCCATCAAGCCGGCCACCACCGCTCCGAGCCCGGCGCCCAGGCCATTGAGCGCCCAGTCCACTTGAGAGGGCACACGGGCTGGCAGGTAGCTCTGCAGGGACTCCATCACCACGGACAGCGCGGCTGCCACCAGGGTGGCCATCAGAGCGGCAAAGCGCGGGTGGCCGCTGCGCAGACGGCTCAAGGCCAGCAGAAAGCCCAAAGGCACGTAGCCCAGCACATTGATGGCCACATCTGCCCCCGACCAGTAGCGCGGCCAGGGGCTACCCAGAAAAGCCCAGGGCATGATGCCCTGGTAACGCCAGTCGGTAAAAGGGTACAGGCTGGCGTAAACCACCAGCCCGACGTAGAGCAGAGACAGGGGCCACGCTGACGTCTTGTGCATCAGCGCGCTCGGGGGTCAAAAGGGCTTGAACACCACCAGCAGCACTGCCACCAGCAGCAGCAGCACCGGCAACTCATTGAACCAGCGGAACCAAACGTGGCTGTGGCGCGATGGTCCCTGTGTCAACTGCTTGAGCAGCCGGGCGCACACATGGTGGTAGCCCACCGTGAGCAGCACCACCAGCAATTTGGCGTGCAGCCAGCCATTGCCCAGGCCGCGGCCAATGCCGTAACCGAGCCAGAGCCACAGGCCCAGTCCCAGCGCAGGCACGGCCAATAGGGTGGAAAACCGGAGCAACTTGCGCGCCATTAGCAGCAACCGCTCGCGCTCGGCGGTGGAGTCTGGCGCCACCATGGCCAGATTGACAAAAATGCGCGGCAGGTAAAACAGGCCGGCAAACCAGCTGGCGACAAAGACGATATGGAGTGATTTAACCCAAAGCATGAACACAGTTTAGGCCAAAAAAAACCCCAGCACGTGGGCTGGGGTTGCAAGCCTATTTGCTGTCACACATCAAGGCCCCGCTCAGGGAGGAAAAGCGGGAGGTGGCGAACCACCCGAATTGGAATTTACCAAAATTGTGGCCCGATCACAAGCATTTATGACAATTAAATTGCTACAAACGCGACAAGGTACCAGCCGGATTACACTTTTGGCATGATGAATCCTGCCCCCTACCCCCTTGGCCGCCCACGCCGCTTACGGCGTGACAGCTTTACCCGCAACTTGGTGCGAGAACACGCGCTGACGCCGCATGACCTGATTTACCCGGTGTTTGTGGTGGACGGTCAGCAGCAGCGCGAACCGGTGCGCTCTATGCCCGGCGTGGAACGCCTGAGCCTGGACCTGCTTTTGCCGGTGGCAGCCGACTGCGTGGCGCTCGGCATCCCGGTGATGGCGCTGTTCCCGGTGATTGACCCGGCGCTCAAGACGCCGGACGGGCGCGAAGCGCTGAACCCGGACGGCCTGGTGCCGCGCGTGGTGCGGGCGCTGAAAGACGCCCATCCCGAGCTGGGCATCATGACCGACGTGGCGCTGGACCCCTTCACCAGCCACGGCCAGGACGGCCTGCTCGACCCCGACCCGGCCGAGGGTGGCTACATCATGAATGACGAGACCGTGGCGGTGCTGGTGCAGCAAGCGCTGACCCAGGCCCGCGCCGGCGTGGACATCGTGGCGCCGAGCGACATGATGGACGGTCGCATCGGTGCCATCCGGCAGGCGCTGGAGGCGGAGCGATTCATCCACACCCGCATCATGGCCTACAGCGCCAAGTACGCCAGCGCCTTTTATGGCCCGTTCCGCGACGCGGTTGGCTCCGCCGGCAACCTGGGCAAGAGCAACAAAAAGGTCTACCAGATGGACCCCGGCAACACCGATGAGGCCTTGCGCGAAGTGGCGCTGGACATCGCCGAAGGCGCCGACATGGTGATGGTCAAGCCCGGCATGCCCTACCTAGACGTGGTGCGCCGCGTGAAAGATGAATTTCGGGTGCCGACCTTTGCCTACCAGGTCAGCGGCGAATACGCCATGCTCAAAGCCGCGGCACAAAACGGCTGGCTCGACCACGACGCTGTGATGCTGGAGAGCCTGCTGGCCTTCAAGCGCGCCGGCGCCGATGGCGTGCTGACCTATTTTGCCCGGGACGCTGCCCGTTTACTTCAAAAATAATAGCTAGATCGCTAGGCTGGACGAGGGCTAGAGCCTGTTTTGACACCTAAAACCTGATCGGGAAACCGGATGCGGATTTTCTCCATTGCGGGCGGCAACGTCACCGAGTCTGACCAACTCGCCGGCCTGGCCCGCGCCCCTGCGAGCGAACCAGCTTATTTGTGGATTGCCTGTGCCCGGCGTGAGTTTGAGGTGCTGCAGGCCCAGATCCAGTCCGCCCTGCACGAGTTGACGGGCACCACGCTGGTCGATTTGCACGTGGCCGACCTGCTGAACAACCAACTGCCCTCTCACTACGACTACACCTCGCAGTACGACGTGTTGGTGTTCCGCCGGCTGGCGGCCGGTCAGACGGAGACCGACCTGAGCCGGCCGGGGCTGCCACTAAGCCACCTGAGTGCGCGTGGCGGGCCGCCGATTTTGCGCCGCATTGACACCAGCCCGGTCGGCTTTGCGGTGTTTGACCATGTGTTGCTGACCGTGCACCCGACCGGCTGTGCGGTGCTTGACGCCTATGGCGCCAAGTTGCTGGCCTCGGTCTCGGCCGAATCCCGCGCGGCCGGCACCCGCCTGCCCAGCGGACCGGCCGATCTGATGCTGCGCATCGTCAACCACATGGTGGACGGCTACCTGGACCTGCGACGCGAACTGACGCACCAGCTGGACCACTGGCAGTCGGAGCTGCTCAACCCGCGCACCCGTTTCAACAACTGGGGCTCGCTGCTGGACGCCCGGCTGTCGCTGCACCAGCTTGATGAAATCTGCGAAGACCAGCGCGCCGCGTTGCAGGACTGGGTCGAAGCCCTGAAAACCTGGCCGGCTGCCGGCTCCACCGCCGAAGGGCACGAACGCGAACTGCTGCACGTGCGCAGCCGCGATGTGCTGGAGCACATTGAACGCGTGGTGCACCACGTACGACGGCTGGAGCAAAGTGCCGAGACTGCGGTGCAAATGCACTTCAACGCGCAAAGCCACCGCACCAACGAGATCATGCGCACGCTGACCGTGCTGACCGCCGTGTTTCTGCCGCTGAACCTGATCGCCGGTATTTTCGGCATGAATTTCGAGTTCATACCGCTGCTGCACCTGGCCAACGGCTTTTGGATTGCCATGGGCCTGATGCTGCTGGTGGCCGTGGGGCTGGTGGTTTATTTCTGGCGCAAGCGCTTTATTGAGCACAGCGGGCGCTAAAAGCCGACGCGGGTCTGCCCGGCCGCCGGCCCCAGTGGCGACCCGACTGGGCTGCTTTGGGGCTACTTCAGCCCAAACCAGCCGGCGGCGTTGCCCCAGCCAATGGCCCGCGCCACCTCGGGCGGCAGCCCACCCAGCCAGGTGCGGTAGCCCTGCATCAACTCGTCGTAATACTGCCAGCGCTGGTTGACCCAGGTGTCTGAGCCAATGACAAACCGGCTCGGGTATTTCAGCAGCAGGGCCTGCCACTCGGGGCAGAGCATGCCGCCGTCGCAGGTCAGACCGGGACGGTACGACAGCTCGCCCATCAGCAGCGGGTAGCGCGCCATCAGCGCATCGACCCGCGCCACCGGGGCGCCGCCAATGCCGGTGTGCGCCCAGATCAGCTGCGTCTGCTGCCCCTTGGAGGGGGTGTTGGCCATCAGCAGGTCGATGGCCGCATCGTCCACATGGGCCAGCACCGCCAGGCGCCGGGTGTCGGCCAGCGCCATCAGCTGGCGCGCCACCGGGCCGTTGGCATTGGCGCTGTCGTACAGATGAAACTCACCCAGGCCCCGGTAGGGCCCGGCGGGCGTGCCACGCGCTAGCTCGGCTTGCACCATCTGGTAGATGGTGTCATCGCGGAACCAGTTGTCGTAATCGGCCCGGTCGCGGTACAGGCGCACAAAGGGCACAACGGTCACGCCGGCCTGCGCAGTGGCGGCACCGGCCTCGGCCAGCGCCCGGGTGCCGTCGTTGGGCCGCGAGTTAGCCAGCACTGCGCGCACACCATTGCGCTGCATCCGCGCCAGCACGTCACTCATCGGGTGCGGCCC
>CAMCZF010000127.1 GCA_945885775.1 Rhodoferax sp. OV413
CTTGATGCTGGGCAGACCACCCAGCATGAGGCCAAACAGCAAGTTGGCCGAAATGATGAAAAACAGGGGCTTCAAGGCCCAGCGCCCCACCTTGTCGCCGTCTTCAGTCTCGACGACCAAGGCCTTGAAAGTGATGACACCCCCAAGAATGGCCATCAGAATGCCGAGCATCAGTGGAAAGTACCCCGGGCCCATCCGGGCAGCAGTGCCCACGCTGTATTTTGTGGCACCCCAAGCAAAGGCCACACCGACGGCAGTGAACATGAGACCCGAGAAAAAGTCTTTTTGACTTTTGATGTTCATCAACTGGCTCCTACATATTTATTGATCACTTCATTTTGCACTGAAATCAACGCATTGACACCTGTGGATTCCACCTACTGAGCCTGCCTTAGTTATTGCGCCGCAGCCGGGGTTGAGGCCAAAACCTCTTCCAGAACAGTCTGGCCCATAGCCACGCCTTGTACACCCGCTAGCCTCAGCGGCCGCATGCCGTCACGGGCGGCCTGCTGGCGCAGGGCATCGGTGTCGGGCTCGGGCCGGATCAAAGCGCGCAGGGGCTCAGTCACCACCAGCAGCTCGTACAGGCCGGTCCGCCCCTGAAAACCGGTCATGCGGCAATCCACGCAGCCCACGGCCTGGTAGAGGCGGTACTCACCCTCCAGTGCCAAAGGGCCCAGGTCACGCGTCAACGCCGTTACTGGCGTCACGACATCAGGCACCCGGCACTGCAAGCACAGGGTGCGGACCAGGCGCTGCGCCAGTACGCCAAGCAGAGTGGCATTGATCAAATAGGGCGCAACACCAAGCTCCAGCAGGCGGGTGATGGCCGAAGGCGCGTCGTTGGTGTGCAGCGTCGAGAACACCAGGTGCCCGGTCAGGGCTGCCTGCACCGCCATTTCGGCCGTGGCCAGGTCGCGAATCTCGCCGACCATGATGATGTCAGGATCCTGCCGCATCAGGGCGCGCAGGCCTTCCGGGAAGCCAAAACCGAGCTGCGGCTGCACCTGGGTCTGGTTGAAAGACGGCTCAATCATTTCGATAGGGTCCTCCACCGTGCTGATGTTGACCGCCTCGGTGGCCAAGCGCTTGAGCGTGGCGTACAGGGTGGTGGTCTTGCCGGAGCCAGTGGGCCCCGTCACCAGCACAATGCCATGGGGGCGACTGAGCAGGGCCTCCCAGCGCCGGGCGTCATGCTCAGAAAATCCAAGTGCATCCAGGTCCTTGACGGCGTGATCAGGATCAAAAATACGCATGACCATTTTTTCGCCAAAGGCGGTCGGCAGGGTGGACAGGCGCATCTCGACTTCCTCCGCCAGGCCCGGCGCGCCCACTGGCTGCGAGCGCCGGGTCTTGATGCGGCCGTCCTGCGGCCGGCGTTTTTCCATCACATCCATGCGGGCCAGCAGCTTGATGCGCGCAGTCATGGCACCCAGCACGCCCATTGGCACCTGGTAGACCGGGTGCAGCACACCGTCAATGCGAAAGCGGATGACCCCCTGCTCGCGCCGCGGCTCCAAGTGAATGTCGCTGGCGCGCTGGTCAAACGCATACTGCCACAGCCAGTCCACCACCCGCACCACACTCTGGTCGTTGGCGTCCAGTGGCTTCTGCGCCCGACCCATTTCCACCAGTTGTTCAAAGTTGGCCACACCACTGGGGGTGCCAGCCTTTTGGGCGATACGCACCGATTTGGCCAGCGCAAAAAACTCGGCCACGTAGCGCTGAATTTCCAACGGACTGGCCAGCACCCGACGCACTGGCCGACGAATCTGACGCTCAAGCTCTGCCACCCAGTCGGTGACATAGGGCTCAGCGGTGGCCACCACCACTTCGGTGGCGGTCACCTGGATGGGCAGGATGTGGTGGCGCTCGGCGTAGGCGGCACTCATGGCATCGGCCACCTTGGCCACGTCCACTTTCAAGGGGTCGATGCGCAGGTAATCCAGCCCGGTGCGCTGCGCCAGCCATTGGGTCAGCGCCTCGATGTCCAGCGGCCGGGCATCGCTGGCACGCCGCACGGCCACACTGGCCAGGCGCACCAGGGGGTGTTGGCGGCTCTCAGCCTGGGCGCAACGGGCGGTGACGCGGTGCGCCTCTTCGCTTGTAATCACGGCGTCGGCACAGAGCCAATCCACCAGGCGCCGCCAGTCCAGAGGTCCCGGGGTGACTGTCATGCCATCAAAGGTTTGAACACCCGCACCCACTTGTCGGCCGGCAGGCCCCAGCGTGTCTGGATGTCTGCAGCGCGCGCCAGCAACACGTCACGCCTGGGCCAGCTGCGGTTGCGTTGAGCCAGCACCACAGTGTTGCCCTCGCGGGTGGCCTTGAAAGCCCAGACCGCGTCGGCGCCAAAAGCAGCGGAGATTTTTTCGACGCTGCGCACGAAACTGGAGGCCCGGCCAAACAGGTTGACCGTCATGCAGCCGTCCTCGGTCAGCAGGCGTCGGCAGTGGTTGTAAAAAGGCAGGCTATCGAGCACCGGGGCTGCGGCTTCGTGGTCGTACAGGTCAACCTGCAAGGCATCGACCACACCCCACCACCGTGGCTGCTGGATTTCGTCGGCCGCATCGGCCAGCACCACCTGCAGGCGGGCATCGTCGGCGGCCAGCTTGAACCAGCCGCGACAGGCGACCAGCACCTGCGGGTTCAACTCAACGGCGGTGGTCTTGATGCGCAGCTCTTTGTGGCAAAACTTGGTCAGAGACGCCGCACCCAGACCCAGTTGCAGCGCCTGCCGGTCGGCCACGCTGGCGGGCTCTACAAACAGCAGCCAGGCCATCATGCGCTGGATGTACTCATGCACCAAGGCGGTAGGGGCATCCACCTGCATCGAGCCCTGGATCCACTCGGTGCCCAGGTGCAGATGTCGAAACCGGCCGTCCTCAGAAAAGTTAACTTCGGGCAGGTGGGGCGAGCGCTTTTTCAAGATCCACCCATTATCCCCAAAGCCATTCAGGGCTGAGGTCCGACCTTACGGGCGTGGAAGATGAACCCAATGCTGTTGAGCAGCAACTGCGCGGCTAGGATGGAGGTGACACCGGTGGGGTCGTAAGGCGGCGAGACCTCGACCAGGTCCATGCCGATGATGTTGCCGCCACTGCGAACGGCCAGCGCCTGGATGATTTCCAGCACCTCGTAATACAAAAATCCGCCGTGGCTGGGTGTGCCGGTGCCTGGTGCAATCGACGGGTCAAAACCGTCAATGTCGATCGTCAGGTAGTAGTTCAGCCCGGTCGGAATCTGCGCCAGCACGCCGGCGGTGCCGAGCCGGCGCACATCGCGCACCGATAGGATTTGCGAGCCCGCGGCGCGGGCAGCAGCGTAGTCGTCACGGTTGGACGATGACACATTGCGTATCCCGATCTGCGTCATGCCGACCACATGGTCCATCTCGGAGGCACGGCGCAACGGGTTGCCGTGGCCGTAACGCACGCCGTGACGCTGGTCGACGAAATCCAGGTGGGCATCAACATGCAAGATGTGGATGGGGCCACGCCCTTCAAACGCTTTCATCACCGGTGCATGCACCGAGTGATCGCCACCCAGCACCACCGGCATGGCGCCCTGCTCCAACATCTTGCGCACCGCCAGCTCGATGTTGGCATTGCTGCCCACCATGTCGGTGTGGATGATGTCGGCATCACCCGCGTCGACGATACGCACCTCCTCGCGCGTGAGGTACATCACGTCGTCTTCAAAGTCGTAGGCGCCGGCGTGGCCAAAAGAGAACAGGGTGGACGCCTCGCGGATGCCGCGCGGCCCAAACCGGGCGCCAGCACGCCACTGGGTGCCCATGTCATTCGGGGCGCCGAGTACCGCCACATCGGCATTGATCTGGTCCCAGTCGGTCACGGGCGGCGCCTTGGCAAAGGTGCAATGGCCCACAAAGGGCAGGTTCAGGCGGCCGGCTTCGTAGGCGTTGTCTGCCATGGCAAGGGTTCCTTTTGCTCAACGTTGATTGGGGTCGTCAGGGCTTGAGCGCGCAGTGTACGGCGCACCCAATCTCCCACCTAAAAGCGCGCCCAGTCGCGGCAGTGCTGCCAGGGCATTGGCTGTGCTGGCCTGCGCCATGGCTTCGGGCGTGATGCCACGCAGCGCCGCCAGGGAAGCGCCAATGCGTGGCAACTGCTGCGGGCTGTTGCGGCCCTGGGGCTGCCCAGCGGCGCGCGCGGCCGCCGTGGCGTGCAGCCAGTGCGGCGGCATGTCGGGTGAATCTGTCTCGAGCACCACGGCCTCCAGCGGCAGCTCGGTGGCCAGCCGGCGCAGCTGCAGGGCCCGGTCATAGGTGAAGGCGCCGCCAAAGCCGAGCTTCAGGCCGGCGCCCACCAGGCGCTGCGCCTGCTGAATGCTGCCATTAAAGGCATGGGCAATGCCCTGCCAGGGGCCCGCCCCGCCGCCGACTTCGCGCAAGCCCTGGAAAAGCTGGTCGGCAGAGCGCCGCACATGCAGGATCACTGGCAGACCATGTTTGCGCGCCAAGCGCAGCTGCGTCCGGTAAAAGTGCATCTGCCGCTCCCGCAGCGGGCTCTGGCACAAGGCCGGCACCAGGTAGTCCAGACCAATCTCACCCACCGCCACCAGGCGCGGGTCATCGCGCTGTGCTGTGAGGGCGGCGTCCAGGGCGTCGAGGTCATGCTCACCGGCCTGTGCCACGTAAAGCGGATGAATCCCCAAGGCATAGCTGTCGCCATGGGCGTAGGCCAGGGAGCGCACCGCCGCAAAGTTGGCCACGGCCACCGCCGGCAGCACGCAGTGCGCCACCCCGGCCTCTGCCGCGCTGGCTCGCACCTGGTCCACGTCTGGCGCAAACTCGGCCGCGTCAAGGTGGCAATGGGTATCGATCCAGGACAGCATCAAGGGAAACTACCAAGCTCAAGACATTTATCTGACACCGTATTGTCATTAAACTGGCGCAAGCTTCTTATCTTCTTAGCCACCTTGGCAAAGAGCTAAAGCCAACCACCCATTGAAGGAGATTTGAATGAAATTCCAGCACTCAGTCATTGCCGCCAGCATACTCGCGTTCAGCGCCAGCGGTGCCGCGCTGGCTCAGGAAAAAACCCTGCGTCTGCTGACCTGGGCCGACTACGCGCCGGCCGACATCGTGGCCCAGTTTGAGAAAGAAAGCGGCTACAAGGTTGAAGTCACCCTGTCCAACAACGAAGAGATGATCTCCAAGCTGCGTGCCACCGGCGGCGCAGGCTTTGACCTGGCCCAGCCCTCGCAAGACCGCATCACCGGACCACAGCAAGAGTTCGGCATCTACAAACCCATGGACCTGAGCAAGCTGAAATCAGAGCTATTCATTCCCTCGATGCTGGACGCCACCAAGAAAAACACCACACTCACTGGCAAGGTCTACGGTCTGCCGCACATCTGGGGCACCGACGGCCTGGTGGTGAACACCAAGCTGACCAAGATGACCGACTACACCGACGTTTGCCGCGCCGATGTAAAGGGCAAAGTCTCGTTCCGACTCAAGCGCCCCACACTGATCGCCTTTGCTTTTGCCGCCGGCAAAGACCCGTTTGCGCTTTACAACGACACCAAGGCCTACACCGCGCTGATGGAAGACGTGGCCAAGACTCTCACGGCCTGTAAAGCCAATGCCAAATTTGTATGGGACAACAAGGATCAGCTCTTTAATGGCATGCGCACCAACGAAGTGGTCGGCGCCATCATGTGGGACACCGGCGGCTGGAAGCTCAACGGCGAAAACCCGGACATCAAGTTCATCGCGCCCAAGTCAGGCGCACTGGGCTGGATTGACACCTTCGCCATCCCGGCCAAGGGTCGGAATGACGCCGCTGCCTACGCCTGGATCAACTTCAATATGCGCCCCGAAATCGCTGCCAAGGTGGCGGGTTCTGCCGGTAACTTCACTGCCTCCAAGGGTGCAGACCAATTGATGGATGCCAAGCTCAAGGCCCAGTTTGCCGAGAGCTTCCCGGAAGCCGCTATCAAGGCCATCAAGTGGTACCCCACCGTGCCGGCCGGCCTGGAAGCCATTGAAGGCCGCATCTTGGACCGCGTCAAGGCTGCCAACTGACAGTTTCCGGGATGCCTCCCAGCCCAGCAGCGGCCGGCTCGGTCACCACCGGGTCACGGCCTGACCTGCAGGTCGAGCACGTGAGCAAGCGCTACGGCAGCTTCACCGCTGTCGACGACCTGTCGCTGGACGTGGCGCGCGGCAGCTTTTTCTCTATCCTCGGCCCCTCGGGCTGTGGCAAGACCACGCTGCTGCGCATGATTGCCGGTTTTATGAGTCCCGATGCCGGCGACATCCGCATCGGCGGCAACAGCATGCGGGCTGTCCCGCCCAACCAGCGGCCAGTAAATATGGTGTTCCAGCACCTGGCGCTGTTTCCCATGATGACGGTCGGCGAGAACGTCGGCTACGGCTTGGCGCGGCGCGGCCTGCCCAAGGCCGAGACGGCCCGCCGCGTTGGCGCGATGCTAGAGCGCGTCAGCCTGAGCGGCGCCGGGCAAAAACGTATCGATCAACTCTCGGGCGGCCAAAAGCAACGGGTGGCGATTGCACGCAGCCTGGTGCTCGAACCGACGCTGCTGCTGCTCGACGAGCCGCTGGGCGCACTGGACTTGAAACTGCGTGAGCACATGAAAATCGAGCTCAAACAGTTGCAGGCCGACTTTGGCACCACTTTTGTCTACATCACCCATGACCAGTCCGAGGCCCTGGTACTGTCGGACCATGTGGCAGTGATGAACGCCGGCCGCTTTGAACAGGTCGGCACCCCGCAGTCGCTTTACTACGCGCCACAAACCCCGTTTGTGGCCGGCTTTGTGGGCGCCACCAACGCCATCAGCGGCCGGGCCGATCAGGTGAACGGCACTGAAGTCACCCTCACCAGCAGCGCCGGTTTGAGCCTGAGCGCCAAGGCCATGGGCCAGCTGCGGGCGGGCGACGAAGTACAAGCTTTCGTGCGCCCCGAAGCAGTGCGTTTGGCACGCGATGAGCTTGGCCTGGGCAGTACCGGCCAGCCGTCCTACCAGGGGCAGGTGGAGAGCCTGCTGTTTGACGGGGCGAACTCGGCAGTTCTGGTGCGCGAAACCGCCTCCCGCACCGAGTTCCGCATCGCGCTGCCGCAAACCGGCCAGTTGGCCGACATGGCGGTTGGAGAATCGGTGTACTTTTCATTCGACCCGCAACGCGCCGTGTGTTTTGGTGCCGCCCATGGCGGCTGAGGGCACTGGCAGCCAGCTGCCGCACGCCCGGTTGCTGTTCTTGCTGTTGCTGGCGCCAGCAGCGCTGTGGCTGTTCGGGCTGATTGTGCTGCCACACCTGGAGCTGGGCATTTTGTCGCTGCGGGCGCGGGTGGCCCCTCGGGTCTATGAGGTCAGCCTGGCGCAATACCAGACCTTTGTTGAAGAGCCACTGTACTGGCATACCTTTGTCCGCACGGCTGTGGTGTCCATCATTGTCACGGCCCTCACTCTGCTGATGGCTTTTCCGCTGGCCTGGACGATCGCCAAGATTGCGCGCGGACGCATTCGCGCCACGATGTTTGTGCTGTGCCTGATCCCGTTCTGGGTCAGTGAAACGGTACGGGCCCTGGGCTGGATGATCCTGCTGCGCGAATCTGGCGTGCTGCCGGGCCTGATGGTCAGCCTGGGCCTGACGCCGGCACCGGTAGAGCTGCTCTACCACGACGCCACCATCGTGGTCGGGCTGGTGTACACCTCGATGCTGTTCATGGTGGTGCCGCTGATCAGCGCGCTGGAGAGCCTGGACGACGCGCTGATCGAGGCCGCCTACGACCTGGGTGGCAACGGCTGGTCGATTTTGCGCCAGATCATCATTCCGCACGCCGCACCCGGCATCGTGGCTGGCTGTATCGTGGTGTTTATGCTGACGCTGGGTAATTACTTGACCCCGACGCTACTGGGGGGCAAGAGCTCGCAGTGGTTCACCGAGCAAATTTACACCCAGTTCATCACCCGCTTTAACTGGGAGCAGGGGGCGGCCTTCGGCTTTCTGCTGCTGGGGTTGTCCACGGCCATTGTCTGGGTCGGACTCAAGCTGAGTGGACAAAAATTTGGCGAAGTGATGCAACGCGCATGATCCCCTCGCTGCCCCGCCCCACCTGGCTGCGCCTCGGCACCGTCGCCTACGCTCTGGCGTTTTTCACCTTTTTGTTTTTGCCGCTGCTGATCGTGGCGGTATTTGCCTTCAACAACGCCGCCTACCCGGCACCGCCTTGGCGCGGCTTCACGCTGGACTGGTTTCTGGGCAATGCCGGCACCGGCCGGCGCGGCCTGTTTGCCGACCGCGCTTTGTTGGGCAGCCTGTGGACCAGCACCGTGGTGGCAATGTGGGTGACGGTACTGGCCGTGTTGATCGGCACCGCCAACGCTTTTTTGATTGAACGCACCCAGTTTCGCGGCAAAACGGCCTTGTCGCTGTTGATGCTGGCGCCCCTGGTGATCCCGGGTGTGATTTTGGGTATTTCGATTCTGGCCTTCGCAAGCCGTATTGCCAACCTGGCCGACGACCTGCTGGGGCTTGAGATTGAATTTTTGCGGCCTGGTTTGCCTCTGGTGGTGATGGGGCAACTGTCGTTCATCATCTCGGTGGCCACGCTGACCATCATGGCACGGCTCAAGCGCTTTGACCTAACGCTTGAAGACGCCGCGTATAACCTTGGTGCCACACGCGCCGCCGTGTTCATGACCATCACCCTGCCCTACCTGCGCCCGGCGCTGCTCGGGGCGGCGGCCATTTCTTTTCTAATGTCCTTTGAGAACTTCAACACCACCCTGATGCTGGTCGGCTCGGACGCGCCTCTGACCGTGATGATGTACGGCCGCATGCGCGAAGGCGCCACGCCGGTGCTGAACGCTGTTAGCCTGTTCCTGATGCTGGCATCGAGCCTGCTGGCGCTGGCCATGCTGCGCCGCTCTGCCGACACCACAGCATCAGGCACACCAGCCCGACCCGAGGCGCCCAGACCTTAGCGCCAACAGGCCGACTAGGGTCGGCAGACGAGGGTCAAGCTGGCGTGGGGTGCTGGTTTTTGCCCAGGGCCCGGTAGGCGCGCAGGCCGCCGGCAATGAGCTTGGCGTTGCGATAGCCCATAGCGCGCAGCGTATCGGTGGACAAGGCGCCCCGGTTATAGGCATTGCAGTAGCACAGGATGGTCGCATCCAGATCAGGGATGGCTTCCTCGATGTTCATTTCCAGCTTGCCTCGGCTGACATGCAAGGAGTTGGCAATGTGATCCACCCGATGTTCGTCAGGGTCACGAATGTCCAGGGCAATAGCGCCTGCGGCCAGGAGAGCATCCACCTGCTCGGGCGCGACTTCGTTGATCCGGGCACGGGCGGCGTCGGCAAGTTGTTGAAATTTCTCTGAATACGGCATCGGTTTTCTCCCAAATAACTATTTTGACTGCTCAATCTCGGGCGCAAGTTCATGAATGGCCTGGGAGTGGCTGAGAAACACCCGGCCACTGAGCGCCTGCAGAAAGTGGGTGCCCTTGAGCCGGTCCATCACCGGTCCTTTCACCTCGCTCAGGTGAAAAGCCATACCTGCATCACGCAGCCGACGATCGATCGCCTCCAGGCTCTCCAAAGCGCTGGCGTCTATGTTATTGACCGCCGAGCATTGCAGCACGATGTGCCGGGCCTGCGGGTGCTCGGCCACCACGTCATTGACCCAGTCTTCCAGGGCACGGGCGTTGGCAAAATACAGGCTCTCGTCCACGCGCAGGCCAACCACCTTGGCGCTGGTACTCACCTGGTGTCGCAACACGTTGCGAAAGTGCTCGGT
>CAMCZF010000128.1 GCA_945885775.1 Rhodoferax sp. OV413
GGCGCCAGATGCCAACGCGCGGGCCAAACAGGCGCTGTTCGAACTGGCCCACCAACTTGGAAGTGGGTTGCTCGCGCAGTCCCCATAGCAAGGGGGAATGGGCGTCAACATCCACCGTGAAGCAAAAGGCGCTGCTGCGCCCTTGCGGCCAGACATAGGCCGGCCAGGGCGAAGAACGGCTCACCGGGGTGGTCATACACCACACCTCATAGTGCAGACTTCTTGGTTTGGTGGACCTCCATCGAGCCGATGGAGTTGCCCCCGTCGATGGTCAGTGTGGCCCCAGTCACATAGGCCGAGGCGTCGCTGGCCAGGTAGAACAGGCCGTTGCGCACATCCGCCGCCGAGGTATGGCGCCCCAGCGGGATGGCGGCCACCGTCTTCTGGATATGGGCCTCGGTCAAGGGGCTGACCGCGCTGCCAGCCATGAAACCGGGCTCCAGGGTGTTGGCGCGAATGCCGTACTCGGCCAGCTCCACGCCAAAGCCCTTGGTCAGTCGGTCGAGCGCCGTCTTGGAAGTGCAATAAGGCACCACGGTGCGGCGCATCTTGCGTGAGGCCCCCGACGAGATGTTGATGATGGAGCCCTTGACGCCCTTGCCGATCATCTGGATCGCCACGCCCTTGGTCAGGATGTAAGGGGCCCGCAGGTTGATGGCGAAGATTTCGTCAAACTCTTGGGTCGAGATGTCCAGCAAAAAACCGCTTGGGTAAATACCAGCGTTGTTGACCAGCACGTCGGCAGAACCCCATCGGCTACCGACCTCGGCGACCAAGGCATTGATAGATGCCTCATCGGTCAGGTCGGCGGCCCAGGCGAACCCCTCGCCGCGCAGACCGGTCTGGCCCGCCAACTCTTCCAGTGCCGGCTGTGAGGTATCGGTCAGGCACAACTCACAACCAGCCTCCTGGAAAGCAGCAACAATCCAGCGCCCAATGACGCCGCAGGCGCCGGTAACGAGCACCCGCTTGCCGGCCAGATCAGAAAAATAGTCCATGGCTTACTCCTAATGCAGTCGTGGGTCGAACCGGTCGCGCAAAGCGTCGCCGATCATATTGATGGACAAAACCAGCGTGAACAGGCACATACCAGGAAAGGTGGCGATCCACCAGGCGTTGGCCAGGTAGTTGCGGCCAGTGCTCAGCATCGATCCCCAACTGGCCGTGGGCGGTTGTACGCCCAGACCCAAAAACGACAGGCCTGCCTCAAACAGCACCATCAGACCGAACTCCAGCGTGGCCACCACCGTGACCGCGCCCAGAATATTCGGCAGCACGTGGCGAAATAGGATGCGCAGCGGCCCAGCACCCATCAGTGTCGCCAGCCTCACGTAGGGCGTGTTGGCGATGCTTAGCGTCTGGCCGTAAGCGACACGTGCGTAACGCGGCCAGCGGGTGAGTGCCAGGACCACAATCACGTTGACCAACCCCGGCCCGAGCACCGCCACGGTGATGATGGCCAGCAGAATAGCGGGCACCGACAGAAAGATGTCCACCACCCGCATCACCAGCACTTCGACCCATCCACGCAGATACCCAGCCAACATACCCAGCACCACACCCACGGTGCCAGACAGCAGGGCGGCTGTGAACGCCACAGCCAGGGACACCCGTGCGCCATGAATCAGACGGGTGAGCAGGTCGCGGCCCAGTTCATCGCTGCCCAGCCAGTAGTGAAAGGCGCGCGAGGTGGTGCCAGGCGGTTTCAAGCGGCCCAAAAGATTTTGGGAGTTGGGATCGTAAGGCGCAATCAGCGGCGCGGCCAAAGCGGCCAGCACGAACAAGAGCATCACGGCCACGGGCACCCAGAGCGCCAGGTTAAGCGGTCGGCGCGGGCGCGCGACGGGCGACGAAGCGAGCGCTGGTGCGCTCATCGCCGCACCCCGTCGAGCCGGATACGGGGGTCCACTACGCTGTACAGGATGTCTGCCAGCAGGTTCAGCGCAATGGTCACAAAGGCGCCCATCAGCACCACGCCCTGCACCACCATAAAGTCCCGCGCCAAGATCGACTGCACCGTCACCTGCCCCAAGCCGGGCCAAGCGAAGACAGTCTCAACAATCACCGCGCCAGCGAGCAAATTGGAAATCTCGATCGCTGCAACGGTGATCACCGGGATGGAGGCGTTGCGGCCGAGATGCCGCACCAGCAGGCGACCCATGCTCGCGCCACGAGCTCGGGCGCTGCGCACGTAGTCGCGGGTGAGCTCGTCCAAAATCGCGGTGCGGGTGATGCGGGCGAAGGTGGCCATGCTCAGCAAGCCCAGTGCCACCGAGGGCATGATCAGGTTCTCAAAACCGCCAACGGACGAAGGGGGCAGCCACCCCAAGGTAACCGCAAACAGCATGATCAGCATGATGCCGCTCCAAAAGGTGGGCATGCTCTGAGCCGCAAAGACCAGCCCAGCAAGCATGCGCGCGGCGGCAGTTTGGCGGTACAGGGCCAGTACGATGCCCACCGGAATGCCCAGCCCGCAGGCCACAGTCAAGGCACCGGCGGCCAATTGCAGGGTGTATGGCAGGCGCGACGCGATGATGGTCGACACCGGCACGTTCTGCACCACAGACTGGCCCAGATCAAACCCTGCGATTTGCTGCAGAAACGACAGGTATTGCACAAACAAGGGCCGATCCAGGCCCAGTGTGTGGCGCAGAGCGTCGATATCGGCCTGCGTAGCGGTTTCCGGGACCAGCAGAAAAGTGGGATCGCCGGTCAGCCGCTGCACGAAGAAGATCAGGGTGATAACGCCGAACAGCGTCACCAGCACCTGGCCGAGCCGGCGCAGCAAAAAGCCTTGCATGGCAAAGAAGGGCTGGTGCGATCAGTCCTTGTAGGTCATGCGGTTCAGGAACAGGCTCTCGTCGGGCGTAGGCTGCCAGTCCAAACCACGAGCGGCACCATAGATGGCTGCGCTCTGGTACAGGGGCACCAGCGGTACGTCTTGGTTCACCATCTGGTTGACGCTGCGGTAGGCGTCAATTCGCTTCTTGCTGTCCAGGGTCTGGCGGGCGGCCTCCAACTGCACGTCGGCCTTGGGGTTACGGTAGGCTGACCAGGGGCTGCTTTTGTGCAACAGCGGAAACAGCACGCCATCGGCATCGAGGCAGGCGCAGGACCAGCGGCCAAAGCTCAGGGCCGGCACCACATCAGGCCCGCCTTGGGCGCGTTTGAGGTAACTGGCCATGTCAGACATGTTGATCTTGACGTTCAGGCCTGCATCCACCAGCATCTGCTGAATGGCCTGGACAATGCGCTGGTCAAACACCGGCGATGTCGCCATTTCGATTTCAACTTTGGCGGCCGGCCCGGCTTCTTTGATCAGCGCCTGGGCCTTTTTGAGGTCAAAAGGGATGGCAGGAAGGTCGGGCGTCCACCCGGCATGGGCCTGTGTCAGCATCTGCCCGACGGGCTTGTCAAAACCGCCCAAAATACCGTCCACCAGCGCAGCCTTGTCGATGGCCATAGCCACCGCTTGCCGGATTTTTTCATTGTCGAACGGGGGCTTGGTGGTGTTCAGGCGCACATAGGCCACCCGCTCGGTCGGCTCGGCCAGCACCTTGGCCTTAGGCGCATTTTTCAAAGGCGCCACCAAGTCTGAATTGAGGGTAACGGCCAGGTCACTGGCGCCGGCCTGCAAGTTGGCGACCCGCGTGGCTGCATCGGGCACGGCACGAAACACCGCAGTTGGGAACGGGCCTTTGATGCCCCAGTATTTGTCATTGCGCACCAGCGTGACTTGAACCCCGCGCTGCCAAGCCTGGAACATGTAGGGACCGCTGCCAACTGGCTTTAGATTAAAAGCATCCTTGCCGACGGCCTCAACCACTGCCTTGGGCACGATGGACAGCTTGACCAGTTGGGCTAGCAAGGCCGGATAAGGACCATTGGTGGTCAAACGCACCGTGTTGGGCGCAGACACCTCGGCCTTGATGATCTTGTCGAACTGGCCAAGTTGGGGGCTGCCGAACTTGGGATCAGTGATGCGCCGCGCGCTGAAGGCCACGTCCTCGGCCGTGAGCTTCTGGCCGTCATGGAACAGCACGTCGGTACGGATCTGGAACTCAACCACCGTCTCTGACACCTGCTTCCAGGCAGTGGCGATCTGCGGCACGATCTCGCCTTTGTTGTTGCGGGTGATCAGGTTGTCAAACACGTTGCGGTAGACGGCGTAGCTGTCCGGGTTCCACTGCACGTGCGGGTCGAGCGACGAGGGCTCGTTGACTAGGTCAACCACAAAACGGTCCTTGGAGGCCAGCACTGAGCCAGCTGACAAGGCCATGAGCAGGCCAACGGTACCTGCAACGATATTTTTATGAATGGGGAACATGGGAATTTTTCTTGTTAATGAGAAGGATTCAGTGGACGGGCCTGGGTTTACGCCCGAGCTGCCCTCAGTTTGAGCGAGAACTCTTGCAGGACGGCAATGCCGCTGACCTCGGCGCGGTGGCACCAGGCCTGCAAATCGGCGGCGAGTTGCTCTCGGGTGTGCGAGCGGTTCAGCCAAAGCTGACGCAGTTCTTCGCGCATGACCACCATCTTGTCGAGTACCGGCGAGACTGAGCGCGCCAGGGCCAGTTGGGCCACAACCGAGGCTGGCACCTTGTCGGCGTCGCGTTGCAGCCAATGACGTGCCGCCTGAATGACGGCGGCATCGGCACTGCGCAGTTTCATGGCTTTGAGCTCGTCCTTGAAGGCACGGCGCATTTCCTTGGCGTAACCGGCCATGATTTCATAGCGGTTGGAAATGAGCGCCTCCAGCGCGTTTTCATCGGCCACTGGCCGCACATCCCCTAGCGCCAATTTGGGCGGTGTCTTTTTGGGTGTCGCCAGACCGGCCATCTGCAGCAGCCGGATGTACATCCAGCCGATGTCAAACTCGTAGGGCTTGACCGACAGCTTGGCCGACGTGGGGTAGGTGTGGTGGTTGTTGTGCAGCTCTTCTCCGGCGATCAAAATGCCCCAAGGCGAGATATTGGTGCTGGCGTCGGACGCTTCAAAATTGCGATAACCCCAGAAATGCGCAGCACCGTTGATGATGCCGGCGGCCATGATCGGGGTCCAGGCCATCTGCACCGCCCACACCGTCAAGCCGGCAGCGCCGAACAAGGCCAGATCAATCACCAACATCACCGCGACGCCCTCCCATGAGAAGCGGGTGTACACATTGCGTTCCAGCCAGTCGTCAGGTGTGCCGTGGCCATACCGCACCAAGGTGTCCTTGTTTTTGGATTCAGCGCGGTAAAGCTCGGCGCCTTGCAACAGCACGGTCTTGATGCCGTGCACATGGGGGCTGTGCGGGTCATCGGCCTGCTCGCACTTGGCGTGGTGTTTGCGGTGAATGGCAGCCCATTCCTTGGTGACCTGGCCAGTCGTCAGCCAAAGCCAAAAACGGAAAAAATGCGAGGGCAATGGATGCAGATCAAGCGCGCGGTGCGCCTGGTGGCGATGAAGAAACACGGTGACACTGACCATCGTGACATGGGTCATGGCCAGCGTGAACAGCACCAATTGCCACCAGTTCAGCCGCCAGAAGCCATGGGCCAGCCAATCCAGTGTGGCGTTGAGCACTGTCCAATCAGGTAACAGCATAAGCTGAGATATCTCCAGTTAGGTCAAGACGATTTGCGAATCAGACTGCCCGAGCTGGACAGAAGGCCTATTTTAGAGGCAATGCCCGTCTGACGTACCCGTCAAACCGAATGCACACAATTGCGCCCTGCCACCTTGCTGGTGTAGAGCGCCTGGTCGGCCCGCATGATCACTTGATCCATCGAATCGGCGGGCAGCATCTCGGTCAAGCCGAAGGAGGCCGTACAGCGCAGCTCAGCACCTTGGTGAACCACCACCAAGGCCTCGACCCCGGCGCGCATGCGTTCCGCCACCGCCCGGGCCTGGGCCAGGGTAGCGCCCGGCAAGAGCAACGCAAACTCCTCGCCGCCCCAGCGCGCCAGGGTATCGATGTCTCGCACCGCCGCCTGAAAAATGCGCCCGCACTCGACCAGCATCCGGTCGCCTGCCTGATGGCCATGGGTGTCGTTAAGCTGTTTGAAGTGGTCAAGGTCGACCATTAACAGGCACAGTGTTCCTTTGGCTCGGCGTTGCTGGGCGCAGGCAAATGACCATGCCTGCTCAAAATAATGGCGGTTGTGCAGGCCGGTCAGCGCATCGACTGTCGCCAATGTGAGCAGGCCTGTCTCAGCGTGGGCGATTTTTCGGCGGAACAGGGTTGTTAACGCCGACAAGACCAACACGAACATGACCAGGTTGAACCATTTCAACAACAACAGATAGGCTTCGGGAATTGGGGCGAGTGGCCCGAATTCACGCTGGAGCACTTCCAGCGACAGCAACAACAGCAGTAATAAACCGGTGAACCCACCGACCTGGCGTCGCGAACCCGTCAAGGCAACCAACGGGACCATCAGCAGCAACGCATAGTGGAAGCCACTGTCCCAACCCAACATCAGGGTGCCAAAAGCCACAAAGGGAAGGGTTTCTATCCAGAACAGGGTCACTGCCAGACGCAGACGACGCAAGCTCAGCACGTATCGCACAGCGACATACACAGACAGGCTGACCAGGTTGACCCACATCAGCAGAGGCGCACCAACCCACCAGAAAAACAGCACATACCCCCCGTGGATCAGCGCTGCGTAAAGGGCAATTCTGCCCATGAAGGCCGCCAATATGCCCTTGGCCTCGGTGCTCAGTGGTCGGCGGTCCATTGGCGTTGCCAAACGGCTGCAAAAAAACCATCGGTCTGGTGCCGGTGCGGCCACAGGCGCAGGTAGCGTTGGCCGCCCTCACCCCCGTGGCACAAACCGGCAGCGCCCTCCACCTTCTGTGCCGTCAACAGCTCGCCGGATTCCAGCACAGTGAAGTCGGGGTGCGCAGCGGTAAATGCCTCGGCGATCGCCTCGTTCTCTTGCGGCAGCAGGCTGCAGGTGGCATAGACCAACCTGCCACCAGGTTTGAGCAGCCGGGCCGCACTTTGCAAAATGGCAGCTTGCTTGAGCGCCATCTCTTGCACCGCTTGGGGCGTCTGCCGCCATTTCAGATCAGGGTTGCGCCGCAGGGTGCCCAGGCCGGAGCAAGGGGCGTCCACCAGCACGCGGTCAATTTTGCCCGCCAGGCGCTTGATGCGGTCGTCTCGCTCGTGGGCGATCGCCGCTGGGTGCACATTGGACAGGCCACTGCGGGCCAGTCGGGGCTTGAGCGCATCGAGCCGGTGCGCCGAGGTGTCAAACGCATAGAGCCGCCCGGTGCTGCGCATGGCCGCGCCCAGGGCCAGAGTTTTCCCCCCGGCACCAGCACAAAAATCTACCACCATCTCGCCACGCTTGGCATCCACAAGTTGCGCCAGCAGCTGCGAGCCCTCGTCCTGCACCTCGAACAGGCCCTGCACAAAAGCGTCCAGCTTGCTCAGGGGCGGCTTGCCAGCAATGCGCAGACCCCAGGGTGAAAACGGCGTTGGTACGGCCTTGATGCCCGCCTGAGTCAGGGCTTTTTGCACCTCGGTGCGCTTGGCCTTGAAATCATTCACCCGCAAATCGAGTCCGGCGCCCAGGTTCAAACTCTCAACCAGGGGCCAGAATTCCGCGCCCAACTGGTCTTTGAGCGGTTGCACCAGCCACTCCGGCAAGTTATGCCGGTGGCGCTCCATCAAATCAGTGGGCTTGACCTGTTCGCACTGGTCAAGCCAGCGTTTTTCCTGGTCGCTCAAGGCGCTTCGCAAAAAATCACCCGGCCCATAAAAACCCAGAATGGCCAGCCGACGCTCCTTGGGGCCGCTGCCCGAGGGGGCAAAGTGGTCAAACAACAGTTTTTTGCGCAGCACGGTGTAAACCGTTTCTGCCAGCGTGGCTCGCTCGCGTGGCCCCAAACCGCGGTGATCACGGAAAAAACGAGACACTGCGGCATCGGCCGGGTGGTCAAATCGAAGGGTTAGCGCGACAAGGTCTGAGCAGGCGTCGAGCAAGGCTTTAGGATGCATAGCTTTGGATTGTCCCATGAGCGAACCTGCACCCGAACCCCTGCCGCTACTCGTTGCCACCCGCCCCGGCCGCTACCGGCATTACAAAGGGGGGCTATACGAGGTCATTGACACCGTGCGCCACAGCGAAACCCTGGAGCCAATGACGCTGTACCGTGCACTTTACGGCGAGCACGGGCTGTGGGTGCGGCCGGCAGCGATGTTGGCCGAAGAGGTCTAGATCGACGGTGTGCGGCAGCCGCGCTTTCGCCTGATTATTGATGAAAACAAGGCCTAAGCCTTATCCCGCCTAGGGTTTTAGCTATTGATTAGATAGCAAAACAGCAATCGCGCGCGGGTAGATCAGGTGCTCTTGGGTCAGGACACGAGCCGCCAACGTGTCGGCATCATCGCCCGGCAGCACCGGCACGGCGGCCTGCGCCAGGATAGTGCCGTGGTCCAACTCAGCCGTGACCTGGTGCACCGTGGCGCCGGCCAGCTTGCAGCCGGCATCAAGGGCTCGCTGGTGGGTGTGCAGCCCCGGAAAAGCCGGCAGCAGCGAGGGGTGGATATTGAGCAGCCGACCGGCATAGCGCGCCACAAAGCCGGGCGTCAGGATGCGCATGAAGCCGGCCAGCACCACCAGCGCCGGTTGGCTCGAGCTTTCATAGGTATCAATGGCCTGCGCCAGTGCCGCGTCAAAAGCCTCGCGGCTGGCGTAGCTGCCATGGGCCAGCACCTGGGTGGCGATGCCTTGCTGGCGCGCAAAGGCCAGCCCGCCCGCCTCAGCCCGGTTGCTGATCACGGCCGCCACCCGGGCACCATAATGGGCCAGCCAGTTGTCACGCTGGGCTACACGGACGATGGCCGCCATGTTGGAGCCACCGCCCGAGATCAAAATCACGATGTTTCTCATACCTGCCTGAATTATGACCCTGACCCCTGCCACCACCCCTCTGTCGGCGGCCGAAGCGCGCGTGCTGGCCACGTTGATGGAAAAAGCCCGTACCGTGCCCGACAGCTACCCGCTCACGCTCAACACACTGCTGCTCGGCTGCAACCAGAAAAGCAGCCGCGAGCCCTTGATGGACCTGAGTGAGGCCGACATCGCCGCCGCCATCGACAGCCTCAAAAGCGCCGGACTGGTGCGCGAAACCAGCGGCGGACGCACCGCCCGCTTTGAGCACAACGCCCAGCGCGGCATCGGCGTGCCGGAACAGTCGGCGGTGCTGCTTGGGTTGTTGATGCTGCGCGGCCCACAAACCGCCGCCGAGCTGCGCCTGAACAGCGAACGTTGGTACCGTTTTGCCGATGTGTCGTCGGTCGAGGGCTTTTTGGAAGAACTGCAAGACCGCAGCGACGACAAAGGCGGGCCGCTGGTGGTCAAATTGGCGCGCGCGCCGGGTGCGCGGGAGCAACGCTGGGCCCACCTGCTGTGCGGCCTGGCAGCGGCGCAAGCCAGCGCGGCACCGGGCGCGGGGGCTGGCCGTGACGGCGGCGGCGACGCCAGCACCCAGGCCCGGCTGGAGCGACTCGAAGCCGAGGTGGCGCAGTTGCAGCTGCAGGTGAAACACCTGTTGGGTGAGTTGGGCTTGTCACCGCTTGGACAGCCATAATCGCACGACCGTGCTAAAAACTGCACTGACC
>CAMCZF010000129.1 GCA_945885775.1 Rhodoferax sp. OV413
TTGGCGCATCATGTTCTCGCGTTCACTACCTTTGCCAACGTGAAACGGTGACGCATTGATCACCGCAAGCAACTCCGCACCCGCGTCTTTAGCCAGTCTGGCCGGCTGCTCGAACCAAGCATCCTCACAGATCAGTAATCCGACTTTGAGGCGAAATCCAGCCACACCCGCCTCAAATACGCAAATCCCCTGGCCAGGCGTAAAGTAGCGGCGTTCATCAAATACTTGGTAGTTCGGTAATTCACGCTTGGCATAGTCGGCCACCATCACCCCCTCGCGCCACACGCTGGCAGAGTTATGTCGGTTTTGCACAGCTACTGAACGGGTCCGGCTGTCACCGCCGGTAGGGTGGCCGATGACGACGCTCAAATCTTTTAACCCGGAGAGCTCACGGGCCACTGTTTTCACGGCATCATCGCAGGCGGCGATGAAAGCGGGCCGTAAAAACAAGTCCTCGGCGGCGTACCCGCAAATGGCAAGTTCGGGCGTTAACAGCAACCGCGCGCCGTCACCATACGCAGAGTGGGCTGCCTGGATTATTTTTTGAGAGTTTCCAGCTAAATCGCCCACTACCAAGTTCAGCTGGG
The DNA here is from genome assembly GCA_945885775.1 of Rhodoferax sp. OV413. Classification (GTDB taxonomy): domain Bacteria; phylum Pseudomonadota; class Gammaproteobacteria; order Burkholderiales; family Burkholderiaceae_C; genus Rhodoferax. Next base: position 588 of record CAMCZF010000129.1, read on the forward strand.
CAACGCAGATTTTTAGTGTCATTGAACGCGTTAAAAAAGATTGGACAGTCAGTGGCAAATGATGAAGACGATTATGTCATCCGGGTCTTGGATTCCGCCGCAGGCATTGATCCAATGCAATGGAATGCGCTCTTGGCCGCACAAAGCGATGCCACCCCTTTCATGCGCCATGAATACCTGGCTTCCCTTGAGTCCAGTGGCAGCGCCGTGGCGGCCACGGGTTGGCACCCTCAGTTTGTGCTTTTGGAGAAGGCGAATCGCTTGGTCGGCGCATGTGCGCTCTACCTGAAGAACCATTCGCACGGGGAGTATGTATTTGATTGGTCATGGGCGAATGCTTACGCCCAGAATGGCCTGCCCTATTACCCGAAGGCCGTGGTCGCGGTGCCATTCACGCCCGTACCAGGCAGCCGATTGCTCGCCAAGAACAGCGCCGACCGGGCACGACTCGCCGCCGGACTGGTGCAATGGTGCAAGGCGCGACAACTGTCGTCGCTGCATGTGCTGTTTTCCAGCCCTCAGGACCATGATGCCTGCCTCCAGGCCGGCATGATGCTGCGCCACACGGTGCAATTTCATTGGAACAACACCGACCCAGGTTACGCTGACTTCGACGCTTTCCTGGACTCGCTAGCCCAAGACAAGAGAAAAAAAATCCGGCAAGAGCGACGAAAAGTCACAGAGGCTGGCGTCAGCTTCCGCTGGGCTGAAGGCACAGCCATCAGTGCAGACGACTGGGAGTTCTTTTATCGCTGCTACGAACGCACCTACCTTGAACATGGCAATGCCCCTTATTTAAACCGGCGCTTCTTCAGCGCCATGGCCACAACGATGTCGGAGAACTGGCTGCTGTTTATTGCTGAGCGGGATGGAAGGCCAATCGCTTCAAGTTTGATAGCTATAAAGCCAAGCGGGGCAAGGGCTAGAGCCGAATTTCATCCTGATAGGCAGGGTGCTGTAGCCTATGGTCGCTACTGGGGAGCCTTGGAGCGGGTGGACTGTTTGCATTTCGAAGCCTGCTACTACCAACCACTGCAATGGTGCATTGAAAACGGTTACCAGCGCTTTGAGGGTGGCGCCCAAGGCGAGCACAAATTAGCGCGTGCGCTACTGCCCGTCATGGCCACCAGCGCACATTGGTTAGAGCACCCGGCGTTTGCCGATGCCGTTGAGAAATTTTTGGCCAGAGAGAGCGAGGGTGTCAGCAACTACCTCGGTGAACTGCGCCAGCGTAGCCCCATGCGCAAAACTGGCAGCTAGTGCAAATCACGCTTGCGGAATGCTGGCCACCAATCCCATTTCTGCATTGCTCATCAGCGCATCCATGTTGATGACGATCAGCATTCTTTCGCCAACACTGGCCAACCCGGTGATGAATCTTGCATCAACCGCAGCCTCGAACTGCGGCGCAGGCTTGATGGCATCCACAGCAAGAGTGACCACATCGGAGACGGCGTCCACCACCGCGCCGAGCACAGTACCCCTGACATTCAGAATGATGACGACCGTGAACTCGTTGTAAGCCACTGACTCAATGTTTAGCTTGAGGCGCAGGTCGACGATAGGAACGATCACACCACGTAGGTTGATGACGCCCTTGATGAAATCGGGAGCATTCACCATGCGCGTAGGAACCTCATAGGACCGGATTTCCTGCACACGAAGGATATCAATCGCGTAGTCTTCCTCCCCCAAACGCAGAGTAAGGTACTGGCTGTCTTCAATGAGGTTCTTCCGGGCGTAACCGGCCGACTGAAAAGATTTCGAATTTCTGTTTTGCATCGGTTCCATGACGTCGACTCCAGGCACTGCGGGGAGGCAGTGCCTTCATGATACACGCGCGTCAGGCGTTGGCCTTGTTGTAGTTGGCGATACCATCCATGATTTCCTGATGTGCCGACTCAGGCCCTTCCCAGCCCAGAATCTTGACCCATTTGCCCTGCTCCAGGTCCTTGTAATGCTCAAAAAAGTGAGCAATTGTTTTCAAGCGCAGCGGATTAAGATCCTCCGGCTTTTGCCACTGGGAGTAAATGGAAAGGATTTTGTCCGTGGGAACCGCGAGGATCTTCCCATCGTCGCCGGCCTCATCCTGCATCTTCAAAATGCCGATCGCGCGGCAGGTAACCACCACGCCAGGTATCAGCGGCACAGGTGTTACGACCAAGACGTCCACCGGGTCACCATCGCCTGAAATGGTCTTGGGGACATAGCCATAGTTGGTCGGGTAGTGCATAGAGGTACTCATAAACCGGTCCACAAAAATAGCGCCGGTGGTCTTGTCTACCTCATATTTGACAGGATCCGCATTCATCGGAATTTCAATGATCACATTGAAGGCTTGGGGGACGTTTTTGCCGGGGGTGACGTTGTCGAGGGACATGGTGGTGGTTCTGGTTACGTTGAATCGGTCTGGACTAAGGATTAACCCTGATTTTACTTACTCACCACTCGCTCAGGCCGGAAACCCTCCGTTTTCACGTTACAGTCCGCCCGTTGGCCAATTGCCGGCGCCCACTCAGCAGTGGGCGTTTCACGGCGAGGAAGCAACGCAGCGGTGGGGCCGATGACGTTGCCCACCTTCAGCGAAACAACAGGAGACTCAACCATGGCAGGCAACTCAGCGTTAATTTTGGCGCTCGTTTGTGGATTTATAGCCGTTGCATACGGCGTTTGGGCTCGCGGCTGGATTCTTTCTCAAGATCCAGGCAACGCGCGCATGCAGGAGATTGCAGCAGCGATTCAAACTGGCGCAGCAGCCTATTTGGCGCGGCAATACAAGACCATCGCTATCGTCGGTGTGGTTTTAACGGTCCTCATCGCTATCTTTCTGGACGGACTCAGCGCTGTCGGCTTTGTGGTGGGCGCAGTGCTGTCGGGGGCTTGCGGCTTCATTGGCATGAATATCTCTGTGCGCGCCAATGTGCGCACAGCACAGGCTGCCACCAAAGGTATTGGCCCGGCACTGGACGTCGCGTTCCGAGGCGGCGCCATCACTGGCATGTTGGTGGTTGGGCTGGGGCTGTTGGGAGTCACTGCTTTCTACTGGTTTCTGGTGGGCAATGGCAACCTGACACCCGACAAGAATTTGGCAAAGCTGCTTGATCCACTGATCGGTTTCGCATTTGGCTCTTCGCTGATTTCCATTTTTGCCCGCTTGGGGGGTGGCATTTTCACCAAAGGCGCCGACGTGGGCGCCGACCTAGTGGGCAAGGTCGAAGCTGGGATTCCAGAAGACGACCCTCGAAATCCTGCCGTGATTGCCGACAACGTTGGTGATAACGTGGGCGACTGCGCAGGTATGGCAGCCGACCTGTTTGAGACCTATGCGGTCACATTGATCGCCACCATGGTGCTAGGCGCCCTGCTGGTGACCTCGGCCGGCACCAGTGCCGTTATTTACCCTCTGGCCCTTGGCGCTGTGTCGATCATTGCGTCCATCATCGGTTGCTTTTTCGTCAAGGCAAGCCCAGGAATGAAGAACGTGATGCCGGCGCTTTACAAAGGCTTGGCGGTCGCCGGTGGCCTGTCTTTGATCGCCTTCTACTTCGTCACCCAATGGTTGATGCCGGACAACGCCATCGCAGCCAGTGGCAGCCAGATGAAGCTGTTTGGCGCCTGCACTGTTGGCTTGGTCCTGACCGCCGCATTGGTTTGGATTACTGAGTACTACACCGGCACCCAATACGCGCCGGTACAGCACATTGCGCAGTCGTCGACTACCGGTCACGGCACCAACATCATTGCCGGCCTCGGCGTCTCCATGCGATCGACCGCCTGGCCCGTGATCTTTGTCTGTGTCGCTATCTGGACCTCATACTCACTGGCCGGTCTGTACGGCATCGCGATTGCCGCAACGTCCATGCTCAGCATGGCTGGCATCGTGGTGGCTCTGGACGCCTATGGACCAATCACCGACAACGCGGGCGGCATTGCCGAGATGGCAGAACTCCCCGCCAGCGTCCGCGAGATCACCGACCCGCTGGACGCTGTGGGCAACACCACCAAGGCAGTGACAAAAGGCTATGCCATCGGTTCTGCCGGTTTGGCGGCCTTGGTACTGTTTGCTGACTACACCCACAAGTTGGAAAGCTACGGCAAGGTCATCACCTTTGACTTGAGCAACCCCATGGTCATCATCGGGCTGTTCATCGGCGGCCTGATTCCTTACCTCTTCGGCGCCATGGCCATGGAAGCCGTTGGTCGTGCAGCAGGCTCCGTAGTGGTTGAAGTCAGGCGGCAATTCCGGGACATCAAAGGCATCATGGATGGCACCGGAAAACCCGAATACGACACAGCGGTCGACATGCTGACTACGGCTGCCATCAAAGAGATGATGATTCCTTCACTGTTGCCCGTGGTGGCTCCAATTTTGGTGGGTCTGGTCCTGGGCCCTGCGGCCCTGGGCGGTTTGCTGATGGGTACCATCGTGACCGGCTTGTTTGTTGCCATCTCCATGTGTACCGGCGGCGGCGCCTGGGACAACGCCAAGAAGTACATCGAAGACGGTCACCATGGTGGCAAGGGCTCGGAAACGCACAAGGCAGCTGTCACCGGTGACACGGTTGGCGACCCCTACAAGGACACTGCTGGCCCGGCAATCAACCCCCTGATCAAGATCATCAACATCGTGGCACTATTGATTGTTCCTGTCATGATGAAAATTCACGGCGGTTGAATCGGTTCGCTTGAGGAAAAGGCCCGCCTCGGCGGGCTTTTTTTTGACCAATTTTTGAGCCAAGAATGCACGACTCAACCCGCTAATTTCAGGCTACTTACAGAGGCCAAGGATCGATTACATTGATGGAGCGGCCATTGTCGGATGGCCTTCAAATCATTTTTGTATTCATCGCGAAATTCGCGCCGTTCGTTCGTGTCATCCAGAGATTGGTATTTTTATGAATCAGCGTTTCATCCGGATCGTCCTTGGGCTGTGCGTCACGCTACCCTTTGCGCTGCACATGTTGCACATGCCACGTCTGGCCTTACTGGACCAGATCGACCAGAAAATCGCGGACATCCGGATGCGTCTGGACAATGAGTTCCGCAGCTTTAAGTTGGATCCGGTAAAAAAAGCGGTGACAGACTCCATCGTCATCCTTGACATTGATGAGCAAAGCTTAGCCAGTCTGGGGCGTTGGCCCTGGAGCCGGGACAAGCTGGCCCAGATCATGGACTTGCTGTTTGACAAGTACCAAATTGGCGTACTGGGTTTTGACGTGGTATTTGCGGAACCAGATACCAGTTCAGGCCTGAACACTTTGAAAACCCTCGAAAAAGGCGCACTCAAGGACAGCCCTGGCTTTGCCGCCTCGCTGCAACGTATCGCCCCCAGCCTGGACTACGACGGACGCTTTGCAGAATCAATTCGCGGGCGTAATGTCGTCATGGGCGCCTACCTAAGTGCCGACAAGGGCGCCACCAAAAGCGGCACGCTTTCGGATCCGCCAACGCCAGACATCGGCTTTCCTGAACTGGGCGTGAACTGGTACCAGTGGTCTGGCCACGGGGGAAACTTGCCCAACCTGGCTGGCGCAGCCGCCAGCACAGCCATTTTCAACACCGTGGTGGACAGTGATGGCGTCGTACGACGCACGCCTGCAGTTTTCAAATACCAGGGCGGCTACTACGAAGCCCTCTCAGTGGCGGTACTGCGGTCAATGCTCAATGCGCCCCCTGCGATGCCCGGCGCCACTGCCGGCGGTGCTTTGGCGCAATCTGCCGGCTACTTGAATATTGAGTGGATGACCATCAAGACGCCGGGCCAGCGTCCACTGCGCATTCCAGTGGACAGCGAGGCCAGTATGCTGATCCCCTACCGTGGCAACGGCGGCCCCGACGGCGGAACCTTCAAGTACATCTCGCTCGCAGACGTTGCGTCCGGCCAAACACCGCTCGCTGACCTCAAAGGCAAAATCACCCTGGTGGGGACCTCTGCACCGGGCCTGGTGGACCTGCGCTCCACGCCTGTCGGAACCACTTACCCGGGCGTAGAAATTCATGCCAACCTGATATCAGGCATGTTGCTGCAAGATCTGAAGGAGCAGCCAGCCTATGTGGTCGGCGCCGAGCTGATTCTGCTGCTCATCACCAGCGCGGCCCTGATATTTGCGCTGCCGTTCCTTTCGCCTCTGTTGGGCATCAGCCTGTTTTTCGTTGTGGGAATGAGCATCATCGGGATCAATTACACGGTCTACATCAATGGTGTGATGCTACCTATGGCCAGCGGCCTTCTGGCGGCACTGATGGTGTTCATCACCGACACGGCTTACGGCTATTTCGTCGAAAGTCGCAGCAAACGCCAGTTCGCCAGCCTGTTTGGCCAATATGTACCGCCAGAACTGGTCAGCGAAATGGCCCGCGATCCGACGGCCTACAGCATGGAGCCCAAGAGTGCGAACATCACCACCCTGTTTTGCGATGTGCGCGGCTTCACATCCATCTCAGAAACCCTGTCACCGCGCGACCTGGGCCTGTACATCAATGAGTATCTGAGCGCGATGTCGGCGGCTGTTTCCGCACGCAACGGGACACTGGACAAGTACATTGGCGATGCCGTCATGGCGTTTTGGGGCGCACCAGTGCCGATGAAGGACCATGCCCGCCAGGGGGTGCTTGCCGCTCTTGAGATGCAGAAAGCCACCGCCATCCTGCGCGAACAATTTCGGGCGCGCGGCTGGCCCGAACTTAAAATCGGTATCGGCCTGAATACGGGCGATGTGCGGGTGGGTGACATGGGCTCAAAGGTCCGCAAGGCCTACACAGTCATGGGTGATGCCGTGAACCTGGCATCTCGGCTGGAAGGCCGCACCAAAGGCTACGGCGTCGGCATCTTGGTGGGCCAAGCAACAGCGCGACTGGTCGACGATGTGGTGTTCAAGGAACTTGACCGGGTGCGGGTCAAGGGCAAAAGCGAGCCGGTCACCATTTACGAACCACTGGCGCGGCAGGGCGAACTCTCGGAAACACAGAACCTTGAACTGGCGCAGTGGCAGCTTTGCCTGGTGGCTTATCGGGAGCAGCGCTGGGCCGATGCGCGTGACTGCCTAGCCAAACTGCAGGTGATGGCGCCAGGCGCCTATTTGTACGAGCTGTATGCAGGCCGTATCCAGGCCCTTGTCAACACCCCTCCGGGGGCAGACTGGGACGGCGTCACGAATTTCGAGGACAAATAATCAACCGGCCCAGGCCCCGCCGCTGTTCAGTCTACGACCGCGCGAATCAACGCGGCGGCTGTAGCGGCAATCGCAGGTAACCGCTGGATATTGTTCTGCTCAATGGCCAGCAAAATCAACTCATTGACGCCGCCCACCACCGCCACTGCCATGTCTGGCGCGAGCAACTCACGCGATGGATCGGCGTTGATGACAGTGAGCATGAAGTCGGCAATGTCCTGGTTGACCCGGCGACGCGCCTCGAGACCCGTATTACCGAGGCCCAGTATCTCCACGTACAGGGTGCGCAACAAAACCGGGTCACTGGCCAAGCATTCCAAGTAGGCCTGGAGTGCCTGCTCCACCTGGGTCTGCCAACTGCGTGACGGGTCCAGGGCGGCGCGCAACACCCCAAGCGCGCCATGGCTGGCAGCCTCGTACAGGGCGATCAGGCATTCGTTCCGGTCGGAAAAATACTCGTAGAAGGTCCTTCGGGACACTTCAGCCTCACGCACAATGTCAGCCACCGTGCTGGCCGCGTAACCCTTGGCGGCAACGCTTCTGGCCATACCCTCAAGCAGTCGCTGGCGGTGAGCATGATGTTCTGCTGGGATTGAATCTGACTGCATTTGGTCGTCGGGTGATCCATCAGGCGCTCATGAAAGCCCAGGAATAGAGGCCTTGCACGATTAAATGGTGCTTGACAATATCACATCGCTTAGGCAAGATCTCAGCTGGTACGCAAACGTACCAAGCAACACATTAGGAGTCATGCATGTCTGAGTTGGTCGTCCGCCGCCTGTTGATCGATTTAGAAGCGCCCGTGGCGCGGCATTGGTTCGGCGGTGACGCCTTCAGAACGGCCCTCTTTAACGCCCTATCGATGAGCTTTCCCTTAGGTGAGCAGTTTTTTATGGACTCGGTCCGCGCCGGGCTAAAGTCCCTACCCCTCGATGAACAGGCGAAGTTTGCCGCTGAAGCGCAAGGCTTTATTGGTCAGGAGGCCACGCATCGGCGAATTCACGCGCTGTTCAACGCGCAGATTGAAAAGCACGGCCTTGTGAATCATTGGGAACCCCGCGCCAGAGAACGCCTCAAAATGCTGGCAGCCTTTAATGCCCGGCACTGGTTGGCGATCACCGCCGCCACAGAGCATTTCACAGCCGTTTTCGCTGACTGGTTGCTGAGCAACCCGGAGTGGTTTGACGGCAGCGAAGTGCGGCTGAAGACGATGTGGCTGTGGCACAGCGCCGAAGAATCTGAGCATAAGTGCACAGCCTTTGACCTTTACTTGGCTTTGGGCGGTTCACACCAGTGGCGCGTGACATGGTTCAACCGCACGAGTCTGGTGTTTTTCTCTGACTTGCTGCGCCAGACAGTCAACAACTTGCACCATGATGGCAGTCTTTGGAAATGGCGAACCTGGGTCAGTGGTGCCGGCTTTTTGTTCGGTAAGCGCGGCATGTTCCGCAGTACGTTTAAACCTTGGTGGGCCTACCGGCGCGAAGGTTTTCACCCAAACCAATTGCACAATGACTTGTCTCTGGCTTGGCTAGAGTCCAATCGGCACGCCTTTTCGGAAGTGAACGGACGCCAGGCGCAGCCGATCTGAGCGCATTCGACCGCGCATTGATGGTAAATATTCGGTGAACCCGTAGGCCAACGTAGAAATTGCTGGACACAGTCACCTTTTTCCTCTACCGTTGCACTTGTGCGTGCAACCCTTACATTTTCCGACACATCAGCCACCAAGGCCGTCGTTGTCGCACCGCCAGCGCCCTTTGCCCTGGAGTTCGTCACGATCACCAAGCAAGAGCATATCGAATTGAAGATGTCTGCCGTACAGTGGCAGAGGTTCCACCGCTTGGCATTGGCCA
>CAMCZF010000130.1 GCA_945885775.1 Rhodoferax sp. OV413
CGGCTACTGGCTGTTGCTCGGCGAGGTACAGGGCAGCCAGCGTGAGCCCTACGAGTTGTCGGTCGAGTTGAAGCTGACGCATGACGGCCGCCTGGCACACTGGGACAGTGACTGCAGCTGCCCGGTTGGCAACCAGTGCAAGCACGGCGTGGCGCTGTCGCTGAAGGCCGCCTACCAGGGCCTGCGGCTGCTGGGCAGTGGCGCCCAGGTCGAAGCGGCAGCGGCGCCCACGCCCGAACAGATGGAGGCGGCGCGCCAGGCTGAATTGGCGCGTAAGGCCGAAGTCGCCCGGCTGGAGGCCGAGGCCCAGTTGCTGGGCTGGCTGCAGGCGCTGGATCGCGCCAAGACCGGAAAGTCTAATGTCGGCGTCGCGGACCGGCCAGGCGCCGCCAAGCCCGCCCAGTATCTGTACCTGCTGACGGTAATGAATGCCCATGGCCCGACGCCGCTGCTGCTGTTCGAGGCCATGACGGCCACACCCAAAATCAGCGGTGGCTGGGGCAAGCCCAAACGCATCACCAGCCCGCCCTATGACGGCCTGGCGGTGATGGACGCCGCCAGCGCCACCGACCATGACATCTTCCGGCTGTTGCGCGCGCAGCCCAACAGCAGCAACTCGTACAGTACCTACAGCTTCAGTGCCAGCGTGCTGCCGACCAGCCAGGCCGGCCAGATGCTGCTGCAAATGGCGGCCAGCACCGGGCGCCTGTTCACCAATAACGGCAACGGCGCGCCCGATGCCGCACTGCAATGGGGGCCGCCGCGGGCTTTGGCTTGGCTCTGGCAAGAAACTCCGGGGCCACAGGGGGGTGAGCCGGCCTGGAGCCTGCGCGCGCGCCTGGCCGAGGTTGACAACAGTGCCCGGCTGTGCCTGAACAACCCGCCGCTCTACCTGGATGCGGCGCAAGGCCTGTGCGGCCCGGTGCAGTCCGACGGCCTGAACGACTCGGCGCTGGCGGTGCTACTCAAAACCCCGCCGCTCAAAGCCGATGCCCTCAAAAAACACCAGGCCGAGCTAATGCTGCGCCTGGGGCCGCTGCCACTGCCCCCAGTGCTCCAGGCGCTCACGCCGCTGCGGGACATCCGCCCTCGCGCCGTGCTGCAACTGTCACGCAACAGCCCGGACATGGCCAAGTACCGCGGCCTGATCCAGGCCCAGTTGCAATTTGATTACGCCGGCCACCGTGGTTGGTGGGCGGGCCAGGGCAGCACCGTGGTGGTGGAAAACACCGGGGGCCGTTATTTGCTGAGCCGCGACACCGAGGCCGAGTTCGACGCCATGACCCGGCTGTACGACCTGGGCCTGCGCGCGGCCGACAGCGGCGTGTTTGGCATTCCGGGCGACGAGCCCCAGCAGCGTTGGCTGCAGTGGGCCGATGCCGACTTCGCCCCGCTGCGCGAGGCTGGCTTTGAGCTGCTGCCGGCCGATGACCTGACCCACTGGGTAACCCGTGCCGACAGCCTGATGGTCGCGCTGCAGCCGCAGGGCGAGAACGCCGGCACCTCGCCCTGGTTTGACCTGTCTTTGGGCATGGAGATCAATGGCCAGCGCCATAACATCCTGCCTTGGCTGCCCGGCCTGATCGCGCAGGCTGCCCACAGCCCGCCCGACCCCACCACTGGTGCGCCCACCTTGCCGCCCTACATGTACCTGCCGCAGCCCGGCGGCGACGGCTTTGTGCGGCTGCCCACCGATGGCCTCAAACCCTGGCTGCAAGCGCTGCTGGAGCTGGTGGGCGAGCGCGGCCATGATTTTTCGGGCGACAGCCTCAAGCTGTCGCGGCTCGATGCCCTGCGCACCGCCGTCGGCCTGGGTGAAGGGGCGGTGTGGGCCGGTGCACAGTCACTGCAAGCGTTGGCGCAATGCTTAAGCGGCCATGTCGAACTGCCCCCTGTGCCTGTGCCGCCCAGCCTGCAGGCAGCGCTGCGCCCCTACCAGCAGCAGGGCCTGAACTGGCTGCAATTTCTACGCACCCACAGCCTGGGCGGCATCCTGGCCGACGACATGGGGCTGGGCAAAACCCTGCAAACACTGGCGCACATCCAGATCGAAAAAGACGTTGGCCGGCTGACCGCGCCAGCACTGATCATCGCGCCGGTCAGCCTGCTCGGTAATTGGCAGCGCGAGGCTGCGCGCTTTTGCCCGCAGCTGCGCTGCCTGGTGCTGCACGGCAAGGAGCGCCATGAAGCCGCCGACCAGCTGCACAGCGTTGACCTGGTGATCGCCCCCTACTCCGTGCTGCAGCGCGACCGCGACCGATGGCTGCAGTCACCCTGGCATTTGGTGGTGCTGGACGAGGCGCAAAACATCAAAAACGCCAGCACCCAGGCCGCGCAGGTGGCCGGCCAGTTGCAGACCCGGCACCGGCTGTGCCTGTCGGGCACCCCCATGGAGAACCACCTGGGCGAGCTGTGGAGTCTGTTTCACTTTTTGATGCCGGGCTTTCTGGGCAGCCAGGCCCGCTTCACGACACTGTTCCGCACCCCGATCGAAAAGCAGGGGGACCCGGAACGATTGCATCAACTGCGCGCCCGCATCACGCCCTTCATGCTGCGCCGCACCAAGGCACTGGTGGCAAAAGAACTGCCGCCCAAGGTAGAAACCGTGATGCGGGTCGAACTCAGCGGCAAACAGGCCGACCTGTACGAGACCATCCGCCTGGGCATGGAGAAAACCGTGCGCGAAGCCCTGAGCCGGCAGGGCCTGGCCAAGTCCCAGATCATGATTCTGGACGCCCTGCTCAAGCTGCGCCAGGTTTGCTGCGACCCCCGGCTGCTGCCTCTGGCGGCGGCAGCCAAAGTGAAGACCTCGGCCAAACTGGAGCAGCTGATGACGCTGCTGCCCGAGATGCTGGCCGAGGGCCGGCGCATCCTGCTGTTTTCGCAGTTCACCAGCATGCTCACCCTGATCGAGGCCGAGCTCAAAAAACGCCAGATCCCTTGGGTCAAGCTCACCGGGCAAAGCCAGAAGCGCGATGCGGTGATCGAGCAGTTCACCAGCGGCCAGGTGCCGCTGTTCCTGATCAGCCTCAAAGCCGGCGGCGTGGGCCTGAACCTGCCGCAGGCCGACACCGTGATCCACTACGACCCCTGGTGGAACCCGGCCGCCGAGACCCAGGCCACCGACCGCGCCCACCGCATCGGCCAAACGCAAAGCGTGTGGGTGCTCAAGCTGGTGGCCCAGGGCACCATCGAAGAGCGCATCCTGGCGCTGCAAGAACGCAAGGCGGCGCTGGCCGAGGGCATGTACAGCGGCTCGGTGGCGCGCAAGGCCCCGCTGTTCACCGAGGGCGACCTGGCCGAACTGCTCAAACCGCTATCGGATTAATAGCTACAAATCCATATGGGACAGGGGCTAGAGCCTGTTTGACTCATAAGTCAAGGCAGCTGAGCGGCCGGTCATTTAAGATGGGGCATGCACCTAGCCCACGGCATCCGCCCCAACCTTGCCCAGTTTCTGCAACTGTTGCTGCAGGTGCTGTTGGTGGGCCTGACGATCGGCATGACGCGCACCGTGGTGCCGGCCCTGGCCGAGTCTGACTTTGGTGTCCCCAAAAACTCCTTCGTGCTGCTGAGTTCCTTTGTGGTGGCCTTTGGCCTGGTCAAGGGCGTGATGAATTTTGTGGCGGGCCGCCTGTCGGAGCGGCTCGGGCGCCAGCGCGTGCTGCTGTGGGGCTGGCTGGTGGCGCTGCCGATTCCGGTGATGATTGCCTACGCCCCGAGCTGGGGCTGGGTGGTGGCCGCCACGGTGTTGCTGGGGGTGAACCAGGGGCTGACCTGGTCCATGACGCAGACCGCCCAGCTCGACATCACCCGGCTGGAGGAGCGTGGCCTGACCCTGGGGCTGAACGAGTTTGCCGGCTATGTGGGGGTGGCGCTGGCAGGGATTGTCACGGCCTACCTGGCGGCCCGCTGGGGACCGCGCCAGGGCTTACTGGGGTTTGGGCTGGCGGTGATCGGCCTGGCCCTGCTGCTGGCCCGCTTTGGCGTCAAGGAGACGCTGCCCTGGGCCCGCGCTGAAGGGGCCAAACATGCGCCCGGCGTCGCCCAGACGGTGCGCCCACGCTACGCCACGCTGCTCAGCCAGCAACCGAGCACAAAGGAGGTTTTCTGGCTGGTGAGCTGGGGCGACAAGCGCCTGATGGCCTTGAGCCAGGCCGGCCTGGTCGAGAAGTTTGTCGATGCCCTGGTGTGGGTCTTGTACCCCGTGTTTTTGTACCAAAAGGGCCTGAGCCTGCCGCAGGTGGGCTGGGTGATCGGTTGCTATGGCCTGGTGTGGGGCGGCGCCCAGTTACTGACCGGCCGGCTGTCCGACCGCATCGGCCGCCATGGCCCCAATGTGTGGGGCATGGTCATTTGCGGCATTGGCGTGGCCGCCATGGTGCTGCAAGACGGCCTGCTGTGGTGGGCCGTCTGGGCCGGCATCACCGGCTTGGGCATGGCCCTGCTCTACCCCAACCTGTCGGCGGCCGTGGCCGACATCTCGCACCCGGCCTGGCGCGGCTCGGCCATCGGCATCTACCGCTTTTGGCGCGACCTGGGCTACGGCATCGGTGCACTAGGTCTGGGCCTGGTGGCGCATTTCACCGGCCAGATGGCGGCGGCCTTCTGGTTTGTGGCGCTGTGCATGCTGCTGTCGGCCGGGGTGCTGCTGCGCTGGGGCGCAGAAACCCACCCGCGGCTGAACCCGGCGCCGGCGTAGCACAATGCAGCATCATCCGCAACACAGGTCAGACCATGAAAGCCATTTGGAACAACACCGTCATTGCCGACAGCGACGACACCGTGATGGTGGAAGGCAACCATTACTTCCCCGAACAGGCCGTGAACAAGGCCTACTTGCAGTTCAGCAACCACAAGACCAGCTGCGCCTGGAAAGGCCAGGCCAGCTACCACTCGCTGCTGGTCAACGGCGACATGAATGTGGACGCCGCCTGGTTTTACCCCGAGCCTAAACCTGAGGCCGAATCGATCCGCAACCGGGTCGCCTTCTGGAAAGGCGTCAAGATCACGCCTTAAATGGCAGCGCCAGGGCTACGACAGGGCCAACAACTTGCTGCCACCCGCGCCAAAATGAAACACATTGACAGTCTGAAGCAGTGATTTCGCCTGATGCTCCAGCGACTGTGCCGCTGCGGCGGCCTCTTCCACCAACGCAGCGTTTTGCTGCGTGACCTGGTCCATCTGACCCACCGCTTGGTTAACCTGGCTGATGCCGGACGTCTGGTCCTGGCTGGCAGCGGTGACTTCGCGCATCAGATCAGCCACACGCCGGACACCCACCACGATTTCATCCATGGTACTGCCGGCCTGTTGAACCAGTTTGCAGCCTTCGTTCACGTTCGTCACGGAAACGCCAATCAAATCTTTGATCTGCTTGGCCGCTGCAGCCGACCGGCCCGCCAGGCTGCGGACTTCACTCGCGACAACAGCGAAACCACGGCCCTGCTCACCCGCACGGGCAGCCTCCACGGCGGCATTGAGGGCCAGAATATTGGTCTGAAAGGCGATGCCATCGATCAGGCCGATGATGTCCGATATTTCATTGGACGAGCGCTGAATGGCCTCCATGGTGCTGACCACCTTGGCCACCACTGTGCCACCACGCGTGGCCACTTCAACAGCCGATATCGCCAGTTCACTGGCATGGCTGCCGCTCGCAAAATTGTGCTTGACCGTGTCCGCCAGTTCTTCCATCGACGCGGCCGTTTGCTCCAGCGCGCTGGCTTGCTGCTCGGTGCGGGTCGACAGGTCCATGTTGCCAGCCGCAATCTGGCTGGTGGCGGTGGCCATGCCGTCAGCACCACGCCGCACGCGTTGGACGATGTCTGCCAAGCTCTCGTTCATGTCTTGCAGGGCCGTCAATAGCTGGCCGCCTTCGTCTTGGTTACGTGGGGCCGATGTGCTGCTCAGATCCCCTGACGCAATGGTTCGGGCCATTTTGACGGCCTCGCCAATGGGACGGGTCAGGGTGACGGTCAACCAGTAAGCTAAGCCCGATCCGAGCACCACGCCGAGCCCGCCCAGAGTCAGCACCAGAAGGCGTGCAAGGCGGATGTTGTCTCGGAGCTCGGCGCTGCCGCTGGCAACATTCTGTTTTTGCAAGTCGGTCAAGGCGTTGATCGGCACTTGCAACGCGTCCAGTGCAGGCAGTGTCTGCGCGTTGAGCAGGGCGATGGCTTGGTCTCGTTGACCCTCACCAACCAGCTGGGTCACCCTGCTGAAGGACTGCACGTAATTGGCCCGAGCCTCCTTGAGTTGCGTGAGCAACAGCCTTTCTTCGGGAAGATCAATGATATGGTCCAGCGTCTCAAGGGCCAGCCCAATGGTCTTCTTGTTAAGTTCGATAGCCGCCTTCACCCCCGCCACATGCACTGGATCGTTGGCCAGCACCAGTTCCATGGTGCGCCGCCCATTGGCGCGCGTCGTGGCATTGATGACATTGGCGGCCTCTGCCTTGGCCCAGTCGTTGTCAACAATGTGGCCGGTCAGGGCACTGATTTCCTGGAGTCGCAGGACACTCACCAGCATCATGCCGAGCAACATCACGATCAGCAAGCCAAAGCCAAGCCCCATCCGAACACCAATCTTTAAATCCTTGAATCGCATTAAGTTCTCCTGATAACTGATTCCAAAGTAGTCGCCGGTGTCTCGGCAACTTGTCCGATCACCCCCCGGCGGCTCATCATGTCGGCACTCATGGCCTGCCACTGCAAGGCCGACAGGGCGTGTCGGGCCGCTGGGTAGACAACCGCCTCCTCCAGACGGATGTGCCCGTCATACGCCGTGGTGAAGGCCAACACCGCAGCCGCCTCCAGGCCGTTCCACGGCACCACAGCCGGACTCTCACACGCAAGAACCGCCAGCAAGACTCGGCGCATGCGAGCCCAGGCCTGCGCCATGGCGCGGTGCTGCACTTGCAGACCACGAACGGCCTGCACCAAGGCCGTATCGGCACTTGCCAACAAGGGTGGAAACACATGGATTTCTTCGTCTTGATGGTGCAGGGGAGCAGCCAAATCAAAGTAACGCAGCACGTCAGCGGCTGCCTGGCGCGCCTGCGCATCACAGCCAGAGGCCTTCAGGTGAATCTGTAACCGTGTCAGTAGCGCCAAACGATCAGCCACACGCTCGTGGCAAGCTTCCAGCATGTCAAACGGCGCCTCGAAGCCCACCGCCGGCGTACTGAAGCCGGGCATGGGGCAACTTTTGGCGGGGTGGCTGTCCATGTTCACCACAGCTGCACCGGCATACCTTGACGGTCAAACAGCAGGTAGTTGCCAATATCGCCACGCTTGATCGCCTCAACCATGGCCTGCAAGGGCTGGTCAGCATCGGCACTGCTGGGCGCATGCCCGGCCAGGCCAGACAGGGCGGCGGCAAACACCATGCCCCAAGGCTGTTCAAATTGCTCCGCCTCCCGGACCAAATCGCCAAACGATTCAAGCTCATCAGGATGCTTGTCAACGCACATCTTGGGCTCCAGGGCGCCACCCTGCCCGGCGTCAAAATTGGCCTGTTGCTGCGCTGTACTGTCGTCCGGCAAGGACACCTCCGTGAACACGAACAAAAGCCGTTGCGGCAGCGCCTGGGCACGGGCGACATGCAACAGGTCACTGAAGTTGTCGATGGTCATGGGTGTCCGATCCAAGCTGCACATTGCGCGTCTCTCACCCCGGCATGGGGCATCACCCGCAACTCCCGATGTGGCCGCACTGGGTGCAGTAGTCGCAGCCATCCTTGCGGATGACCGCATAGGCGCCGCATTCGGCGCATTTCTTGCCCACCATGGCGGGTGGGCTGGCCAGTTCCTCGCTGACCTGACAGGCCTGGGCAGCAGCGCCAAGCGGCTGGGGCGCGTTGACCTGGCTGCGCTGGGCGATGATTTGTTGCAAGGCATAGGCGATGGCGGCCACTTCGGAGTCGTGCCACAGCGGGACACGGCTCCCGTCGGCTTTTTCATGCGTGCCCAGGCGCACCGGCCCACGGTCCCAGGCCACCTTGCGCATGTCTCGCAGGGCTCGCTCAAGAAAACCGCCGCGCGCCGCCAATGACAACATGCGCATGCTGGAGGTGATCCACTGTTGCGACTCGCCACTCTGACCCAGCGGCATGAAGAACTCGATGGCCCGTTGCACAAAATAGCCCTCGTCACCGCTAGGCATGGGTAGAAAAGACACCACCAAATACAAAGTTTTGTGCCCCTCCTGCGTCCAGTACTCAATTTTCTCCGCCACAGCCGGCAAGGCCCCTTTCGGACGCCGCTCGATCACGGAACGCATCGGGTCAGCTGCGGCGGGGCTTGACTCTGGCAGCGCAGCAGGTGGCCTATGAGGTGGCGTATTTGCTGCCACCGGGGCTGGGCCAGCGTCGAGCACCGAGCCAAGAATCGCATTGGGCCGGTAGGTGGCCAAGCCTTTAAGGCCGGCGTGCCAGGCCTGCAGGTACAGGCCACTGAACACCTCGTAAGGACAATCAGCCGGCACATTCACGGTCTTGGAGATCGCTGTGTCCACCAGCGGCTGCACCGCCTGCATCATGGCAATATGACTTTGTGCCGACATCTGCAAGGCCGAGACAAAGTAGTCTGGCAGGTTGGCAACATCGCCGCCAAGCGCCTGGTACAAGCGCCAGGCATGGTCTTCCACCGCGTACTCGGTGGTGCGGCCGTCAGCCTCGCGCTTCTTGCGCCTGTACACCCAGGAAAACGAGGGCTCAATGCCGTTAGAGGCGTTGTCGGCAAAGGCCAGACTGACCGTGCCCGTGGGTGCAACCGACAACAAATGGCTGTTGCGAATGCCGTAGGTACGGATGGCCTCTTGCAAGGCCGGGGGCAAGCGGCTGGCAAAAGTACCCTGCTCCAAGTACCCCTCAGCATCACAGCGGGGGAAACTGCCCCGTTCCCGGGCCAGCGCGATGGAGGCGGTGTAGGCGGCATCGCGCATGCAGGTGGCGATGCGCACGGCCATGTCGCGCCCAGCCGCTTCGTCATAGCGCAGGCACAGCATGGTCAGAACGTTGCCCAGGCCGGTGAAACCGACGCCGATCCGGCGCTTGGCGGCGGCCTCGGCCCGCTGCTGGGGCAGGGGCCAGAAGGTCAGGTCCAACACATTGTCCAGGGCGCGGACTTGGGTCATGACCACGTTGGCGAAGCCCTCGAAGTCAAAGGCTGCCACACCACCCACATCAAACGGATGGCGTACAAAGCGCGGCAAGATAATCGGACCCAGGTCACAGCAACCATAGGGTGGCAGTGGCTGCTCGCCGCAGTTGTGAACGTAGATCCCGTTTGCATCAAAGGCATGCACTTCGTCAATTTTGACGTCGTACACATCCTCGACCCCATCTGCAGCCAATGACTCGACGACACCTACAAAGCGCTCGAGATTCATTGCCCGCTTGTACTGCCCAATGCGACTTTCCAAGTCGTTCATTTTGCGAGAGTCTGCAAAGCCGATCTTGAAGAAGAACTGCGCAAGATTGTCGCCACTGATGACCAATTCATGACTGGCCTTGCAGGGGTAAAGCTTTTCTCCGCCCTTTCCATCCGGCATCAT
>CAMCZF010000131.1 GCA_945885775.1 Rhodoferax sp. OV413
GAGCGTGAGCTACAGCGGCGTCAACAAAACCTACGACGGCAGCACCACAGCAAGCGTCACCACCAGCGACAACCGCATCACCGGCGACCTGCTGGAGATCAACCGCACGGCCGCCTTCACCGACAAGAACGCGGCCAATGGCAAGACAGTGAACGTCAGCGCGGTGAGCCTGGCCGGTGCGGATGCGCAGAACTACACGGTAGCTGCCATAGGCAGCACCACGGCTGACATTGCCAAGGCGGCACTGACGGTGTCGAGCACGGCGGTGAACAAGACGTACGACGGTGGACTGAGCGCGGCAGGCACGGCGCAGGTCACGGCTGGCACGCTGCACACTGGAGACACGATCAGCGGCGGTAGCTTTGCGTTTACGGACAAGAACGCGGGTACTGACAAGACGGTGAGAGCCGCTGGCGTGACGCTGGCCGACGGCAACGGCGGGGGCAACTACGACCTTAGCTACGCTGACAACACGGCCAGCAGCATCACGCCCCGAGCCGTCTCCACCTGGATCGCCGGCACGACTGGTGCCTGGAGCAACCCGGCCAACTGGGATGCCATCCCAGACCGCGCCAATGTGCTGGATGTCGCCATACCGGCTGGGGTCACAGTTCAATTTGACGCCGATGCCGGCGCGACGCAATTGCGCAGTCTGACCAGCGCGGGCGCCCTGAGCCTGACCGGCGGTAGCCTGGCCGTTTCAAGTAGCCTGAGTACCCCTACCTACAGCCAGACCGGCGGCACCCTGTCCGGTACCGGCGCCCTGACGGTCAGCACCAGCTTCAGCCAAAGTGGCGGCATTATTGATTTGGGCGGGGCAGTGGACATCACACAGGTCGCGGGTAATCTGAATGTTGGCGCCATCAACGCCGGCAGCATTCGGCTCGCGGCCCAAAATGGTGCCATCAGCCAGACTGGCGCTCTGGTGACGGCTGGCCTGTTGGCCACGCAGGCAGCGGGTTCCACGGTACTTAACGATGCGGGCAACCGTGTCAACGCACTCACGGCCAATAGCACCGGCGATCTGGCGCTCACCAATACAGGCTTGCTCGATGTGCGAGGGCTGCTGTCTAGCCTAGGGAATATCGTCATTGACAATACCGGTGGCATCAGCAGCAGCGGCGCGGTGGCGGCGCCCAGCGGTGCCATCGCCCTGACCGCCAACAGCCCCTTGACCGTGGGTACAGCGGGGGTGCAGGCGCTGGGCGATGTGAAACTCACGGCCACCGACCTCACCAGCGCAGGCAACATCACACTTAATGGCAACATTGTGTCGACCACCGGTTCGGTCATCATGGCAGCCGCCAATAATTTGGTGCAAAACAGCGCTATCAGTGCCGCGCTGGCCGTCTCCGGCAGTGCCGGCCTGGCTGGATCGGGTGGCGCGGTGAGTTTTGGAGCAGGCGCCACCACCGACGCAAAGTCCGTCAGTTACCTGTTGAATGGTTTGGCCGTGACCGCCCCCCCCCAATTGACCAAGCCGGTGGTGGTGGCCCCCGCTAATTTTGTGACTGCTTTCCTTGAGGTGTTTGAAAAGGCCCTGAGCGAGCCCGTCGAGGTGGCCGCGCCCGCAGCAGCGGCTAAGAGCAGCACCGCCGATGCGGAACCCGCTGCCAAAGCCACGGAGACCGACGCGGAGGCCAAGGGCGAGAAGACCGCAGAAGCAACGCAAGAAAAAGCCAAAGAGAAGGAAAAAGAAAAAGAAAAAGAGAAGACTGAAGTGGTGATTGGAGGCAACGCTTGTACGCCGGCATGAGCGCCTGGCTGTGGCTAGTTTTTGGTGCGCAGTTTGGTGCTGTGCGGCGGTTTGCTTTGTGGCTGAGTCTTTTTGTATCGCTATTGGGTGTGCCCTTCCTAGCCCAGGCGCAGCAGGCTGGCGAGGTGGAGTTCGTACGCGGCGTGGCTTTTGCCCAGACTGGCGCCCAACTGCCACGTGCCATGGGCAAGGGCTTGGCCCTGAAGGAGGGTGACCGGTTGACAACAGCTGAGGGCGCCACGGTGATTTTCAAGCTGCAAGACGGCACGCGTATGACGTTGCGACCCAACTCAGAGATGGTGGTACAGGCCTTCAAATACACCGAGACCGCCGTTGCCGAAGACAACAGCATGGTGCTGCAACTGCTGCGCGGCGGCTTTCGGACAGTGACTGGCTTGATTGCCAAGGGCTCGCCCGAGTCTGCCAAGATACAGACCGCTACAGCCACCATCGGTATTCGGGGCACTGACTTTGACGCTCGGCTATGCGGCCAGGACTGTAAGGCCGAATCGTCCAAGGTGAATCAGCAGGCCAGCCCCAACGCTGTGACCGCCAGCGCCAAGCTGGTGGTGGCAACCGGTGATATTGCCGCGCTGGACTTGGCCGGCGCTCGACGCCGGCTGGTGGTGGGTGGCAGCGTGTATGTGGGGGAACGAGTGGAGACAGGTGCCGGCGCCAAAGCCGTGCTGGTGTTTCGTGATGACAGTCGACTGACCCTGGGTGCCAGCACCCGGTTCGTGGTCGAAAACTTTGTCTATGACGAAAAAAACCCGGAAGACGGCCGGTTCTTTGTGTCCTTACTGACTGGCACCATGCGTGCCTTGACCGGCTTTGTGGGCAAGGCCAATACGCGAAATGTCAATTTCAACACCGCAACAGCCACGATCGGCATTCGAGGCACCGGGCTGGACCTGGACTGTGGCAGCACTGGCAGCTGCAGCTTCTTCACTTGGTTAGGCTCGATCACGGTCACGCCCACCGGGCAGACCGCCCTGCAGGTGTTGCAATCGGGCCAGGGCCTGTTCGTGAGCCCCACGGGCATTCGCCCCATCACCGCCCCCACGCTGGAAAACCTGACCCGTCCCGACACGGTGCCGGTCAACACGAAGGAGTTGTTTGGCGCTGCCAAGGCGACACCGACCCCGACAGCGGCGGCACCGGCTGACGGAAAAACAGCGCCCAAGACCGATGACAAGGGGGACACCCAGGCCAGGAGCGAAGCACCGGCCCCCGCCTCCGCCCCCGCGATCTCGCCCGATGAGCCTGGCCTGTTTGTTACCGTCCGTGATGGGCACGTGCAGGTGACCTCGCGCAATGAAACCATTCACCTGGGTCGCGGCGAGACCGGTTTTGCTGCAGCGGACGGCCGCACCGGCCGACCGGCCAGCATTCCCTTGTTCATTCAGTATGACAAAGTGCCCCTGCCCAGCAATACGAATGCAGCCGTGCAGAGCGTCATCAAACAGCTGAGCGAGAAGCCCAGTAACCAGTGCCGTTGAGCTCGCAGGCACACAAGCTTCACACCCAGACCGATCCATGATCCAGCCAACCCGCCCCAGGCCCTCTCGGCCCACATTCAGCTCTGGTATTTACGGCGGCTGTCGGCCACACGCTGCCCTGGCGCTGGCAGTGCTGATCGCTGGCGGGTCGGTGTTGGCGCAGCCAGCCCCTGCAACCATCGCAGAGCCCGCGGCTGCGCCGGCCATGCCCCAGGCCACGGGCGCCACCAGTCGGTTTCCGATTCGTGGTTTTGAAGTGACCGGTGATGTGCCGCTCTCTGGTGCCCAGATCGGCGCCGTGCTGGACAGCTTTATTGGCGAGGGCAGCCTGATCACCCTGCAGCAGGCGACTGAGGAGCTTGAAAATGCGCTCAAGCTGGCCGGCTTCGAGCTGCACCGGGTGTCGCTGCTGCCACAGGACCTGGGCGGGCTGGTCAAGCTTGAGGTTGTTAAATTTGCCCTGGGCAAGATCATTGTTGAGGGTAACAACCGCTACAGCGAGGCCAATGTACGGGCCAGCCTGCCCGAACTGCAGGAGGGGCGGGCACCCAACTTCAAAACCTTGGCGGTGCAGACCGCGATTGCCAATGAGAACCCGGGCAAGCAGGTGCAAGTCTCGCTGAAAGAGTCTGACGAGGCCGACCGGATCGACGTCAAGCTGCTTCTCAAGGAAAGCGACCCGACGAGCCTGTCGTTCAGCTTGTCCAATACGGGTTCCGACTCTACCGGCAACAACCGCGTGTCGCTGGTGGCGGCGTACGCCAATGTGTTGGGGCTCGACCACCAGGCGTCGCTGGCCTACACCACGGCGCCTGAGCGCATCGAGGACGTGACGCAGCTTGGGCTGAACTACCGTATTCCCCTCTATGCATTGGGCGGCATAGTGGGCTTCAGCTACACCCAGTCGGATGTGGTGGGCAGCTTTGGCGCCTTCACCAGCAGCGGGGCCGGCAGCACCTACGGCGTTAATTACAGCCATTACCTGGAGCCCCACGGGGGACGGCGGGCCTTTCTCACGGCAGGGCTGGACCAAAAGAACTTCAATGTGGCGCTGATCAACGGCGTGGCTGACCCCACCAAGGTCGACCGGGTGAGCCGCCCGCTGACCTTGGGCTATAGCGCAAAGATTGAGGCCGATAAGGTGACATGGGGTTACAACGCGGATCTCAGTTTTAATCTGCCAGGGGGTCCGGGCAACGACCTGCAGGCCTACCAGACTGAGGACAGCAATGCCGCCACGAGCAGCCGCATCAGTACCGTGAACTGGAAACTGCTGCGTGCTGGCGCCAATTATTCGGCAGCCCTGAGTGGTGGCGGGCTGCTGAGCCTGCGCACCCAGTTGCAATACACACCTGATGCACTGATCTCGGGTGAGCAGTTTGGAATTGGTGGCGCCAGCTCGGTGCGTGGCACAGGTGAGCGTCCACTCTCGGCCGACAGCGGTGTTTTTGCCACCATTGAGCTCAGCACCGGCGAGCTGGCGCCGGGTTGGCGTATGGTTGGCTTTGTCGATGGCGGCTGGTTGAGCAACAACAACGCCAACGCAGCGGTCGGCAAACCAGAGTCCGACCAACTGGTGGGTGCTGGCTTGGGTCTGCGATATGCCGGTGGCGCATATGGGTTTAGCCTAGACTGGGCGCAGATCTTGACCGGAAGCGTGTTACCTTCTGTCCCAGGTTCGGGTATTCCGCAGGCTGGGGACCAGAAAATTCACCTCAATTTATCGGCCCGCTTTTGAGCGGGCCAGTCGGGCACAACATGGCAGGTTTGCAATCGGGCGCTCCAACGCCGCAGTCGATGACGGTGCACAGTGCGTCCAAGGTGTTGGAGGTCGATTTTTCTGATGGTGCGGCGTTTCGAATTCCGTTTGAGCTGATGCGCATTTACTCGCCGTCCGCCGAGGTGCAGGGTCACGGGCCCGGCCAGGAGGTTCTGCAGACCGGCAAACGAGAAGTGGTTTTGACCGGGCTGGAGCCAGTGGGCAACTATGCGGTGCAACCGGCGTTTTCTGACGGGCACGACACCGGTATTTTTTCCTGGGACTATCTCTATTTTCTGGGCTCGCAGCAGGAGCGTTTGTGGGCCGATTACACGACGCGCCTCGCTGCAGCGGGTGTGGAGCGGGATTCGCCGATGCCCGAAAAAGCGGGCCACGGCTGCGCCAGCCACTGAGATTACGCAGGCCATGACGAGCACTCATTTTGGTTACAAATCGGTCGATGAGGCCGACAAGGCGCGCCATGTGCGCGGCGTGTTTGACTCGGTGGCGCCCAAATACGACGTCATGAACGACCTGATGTCGGCGGGCCTGCATAGGGCGTGGAAGGCCTTTACCGTGACGGTTGCCGATGTGCATGAGGGCGACGCGGTACTGGATATCGCGGGCGGCACAGGTGACCTGGCCATGGCGTTTGCCAAAAAAGTGGGAAAGAGCGGCCAGGTGGTGCACACAGACATCAATGAAGCCATGCTTCGTACCGGTCGTGACCGCTTGTTGGACGCTGGGGTCTCGCTGCCAACCGTGGTGTGTGACGCCGAGCAGTTGCCTTTTCCTGACAACCACTTTGCGGTGGTCAGCGTGGCGTTTGGACTGCGCAACATGACGCACAAAGACGCGGCCTTGGCGGAGATGCGTCGGGTGCTCAAACCCGGTGGCAAGCTGCTGGTGTTGGAGTTTTCCAAAGTGGCGCCGCCGCTGCAAAAAATCTATGACTGGTATTCGTTCAAGGTGCTGCCGCGGCTGGGTCAATGGGTGGCGGGTGACGATGCCAGCTACCGTTACCTGGCCGAATCAATCCGCATGCACCCCGACCAACAGACCTTGAAGACCATGATGCATAAAGGTGGTTTTGGCCATGTGGACTATCACAACCTGACGGGTGGCCTGGTGGCCTTGCATGTTGGAATCAAGTGTTAACTCTGGTAGTTTTGACTATCATCCCCATTTCTAGATGATCAATTAGGAGACGGTATGAAAATCTGGACATTTGTATTGGCCTTGTGCCTGTCATTGGTGGGCTTCCATGCTGATGCCAAGCGCATGGGTGGCGGCAAGTCGGTTGGTCAGCAATCCAATAACGTGACTCAGCGCCAGGCAGCGCCTGCCCAAAATGCGGCTAAACCGGCAGCGCCTGCGGCGGCGCCCAAACGACCTTGGGGCGCCATGTTGGGCGGCTTGGCGGCGGGTCTTGGCCTTGCCTGGTTGGCGAGTTCGCTGGGCATGGGCGAGGGCTTTGGCGAGATGCTGATGTTTGGCCTGCTGGCTCTGGGCATCATGATGGCGGTGGGTTGGTTTATGCGCTCAAGAAAGGCAGCCCAAGCCCAACAGGGTGGTGCTGCCTCCCCCTTTGCGTTTCAAGGTGCCTCGACCTCGCCAGTAGCGGCCACCCCAGCGTCCTACAGCCCTGCCAACGTGGGTAATGACGCCTCCGCCCGACCTTGGGAGCGCAACAGCATGGCATTTGACGGCAGCCCTGCTGGCGGCGAGTCGGGTTCGATGATTGGTTCAGCGTTGGTCGGTTCTCAAAGCTGGGGTGTGCCCGCCGGCTTTGACACTGAAGGTTTCTTGAGCGCGGCCAAGGCCAACTTTGTCACTCTGCAAGCGGCTTGGGACAAGTCGGACATCAACGCCCTTCGCGCCATGATGACCGACACCATGCTGCTTGAAATCCAGACCCAGCTGGCTGAGCGCGAGGCGCACACCGGCGTACCCGCTAATCAGACTGATGTGGTCAAAATCGACGCTCAGTTGCTTGGCATTGAAGACCTGGGTGAAGCCTACATGGCCAGCGTCGAGTTCAACGGCATGATCCGTGAAGAACCAGCATCTGCGCCTAACCCATTCCGTGAGGTCTGGAACATGACTAAGCCTAAAAACGGCCAAAGCGGTTGGCTGGTGGCTGGGGTACAAGCCCTGCTGTAGGGTTTGGGCATGTTTCCGGCCAGCGGGCTGGAAATTCAGGGAATAATTGGGGACTATGGCAACACAGTCCCCTTTTCAATTGTTCGAGGTTTTTTTGCAGAAACTGCCCTTGCCCAAGGTTCAGTCGCCCGCCTGGGCCGTGGATGAAGTCCAGCGCCGGTTGGTTTCTCTGTTGAACCATATTCTGTTGCAAGAGCCCGAGGCCCAAGCCCGACTTTTTAGACAAAAAGGGCGTGTAGTCCACGTCCAGTGGCGCTTTCTAGCTATCTCTTTGATAGCGACACCAGCCGGGTTGCTGGATCTGGCGCCGGCCGGCGCCCGCACCGACCTCAGCCTGGTCTTGACGGAGGCCTCGCCGCTGGCCTTGCTGCAGCAGGTGATGAGCGGCGACAAGCCGGCGGTGCGCGTTGAGGGCGACGTGCAGTTGGCGGCTGAGGTCAATTGGCTGGCCGACCATGTACGTTGGGAGCTTGAGGAGGACTTGGCCCGTGTGATTGGCGACGTGCCCGCCCACGCGCTGGCAGAAGGGGCGCGCAAGCTGCACCTGGCGCTGCGGCAATTTCTGGTGCCCAGGGCGTCCAGTCCCCCGCATCAGGCCTCGACATGACTCGCCTCTTCCGAGGGGTCTACATTGTCTGGGTGGTGCTGCGCTATGGCCTGGACGAACTGGTACTGACCAGTTTTCAAAAGCCGTGGTTGCGCGTGCTGGCGCGTATTTTGTCGATCGGGCGGCGGTTGGACGCTCCCCCAGGGCAGCGACTTCGCGAGGCCTTGGAGCGCCTGGGCCCAATTTTTGTCAAATTCGGGCAGGTCTTGTCTACCCGTCGTGACCTGCTGCCGCTTGATATTGCCGATGAGTTGGCGCGCCTGCAAGACCAGGTGCCACCGTTTGGCAGCGACCTAGCCATCGCCTCGATTGAGCGTGCTTTTGGCAAAAAAGTGGGCGACATATTTGAATCTTTTGAACGTGAACCCGTGGCCAGTGCTTCGATCGCCCAGGTTCACTTTGCAGTGTTGAAGGACCGGCAGGGGCGCCGCCGCGATGTGGCGGTCAAGGTGTTGCGGCCGGGCATGCTGAAGGTGATCGAAAAAGACCTGAGCCTGATGCGCCTGATGGCCGGCTGGGTGGATGGCCTTTCGGCGGACGGGCGACGCCTGAAGCCGCGTGAGGTGGTGGCCGAGTTTGACAAATACCTGCACGATGAACTCGACCTGGTGCGTGAGGCTTCCAGTGCAGCGCAACTGCGGCGCAACATGGCCGGCTTGGATCTGGTGCTGATCCCGGAGATGATCTGGGACTACTGCATGACCGAGGTCATCGTGATGGAGCGCATGTATGGCATTCCGATCAGCCAGGTGGACCGGCTTCGCGCTGCCGGAGTCGATATCCCCAAGCTGGCGCGTGATGGCGTCACCATTTTCTTCACCCAGGTGTTTCGGGATGGTTTTTTTCATGCTGACATGCACCCTGGGAACATCCAGGTCAGCGTTGAGCCGGCGACCTTTGGGCGCTACATCTCGCTGGATTTCGGTATTGTTGGCACACTCACCGGCTCAGACAAAGAGTACCTGGCCCAGAACTTCACAGCGTTCTTCAGGCGCGACTACAAGCGGGTGGCTGAGTTGCACATTGAGTCAGGTTGGGTGCCGGCCAGCACCCGGGTCGATGAGCTGGAGTCAGCCATCCGGTCGGTGTGCGAGCCCTACTTTGACCGGCCCCTGAAAGAAATTTCCTTGGGCCTGGTCCTGATGCGTTTGTTCCAGACCTCGCGCCGCTTCTCGGTTGAAATCCAGCCGCAATTGGTGTTGTTACAGAAAACCCTGCTCAATATTGAAGGCCTGGGGCGCGAGCTTGATCCAGAGCTTGATTTGTGGAGCACGGCCAAACCGTTCCTTGAAAAATGGATGCTTGACCAGCTTGGCCCGGCCAGGTTGTTTGAAGAGCTGCGTAACGAGGCGCCGCAATATGCCAAGCTCTTGCCCGAGCTGCCGCGTCTACTTTATGAGTTTCTGAAGGGTCGTAAGCCGCAACCGGACCGACTGATGGCGGACTTGCTGGCCGAACAAAAACGCACCAACCGGCTTCTTCAAGGCTTGCTGTATGGCGGTTTCGGTTTTGTACTGGGCTTGTTGGTGATGCAACTCTGGACCCGTTTGAGAATCTTCTAGGCGGGGCCAGCGCCCTATAATCACAGGCTTTGCAAGCTGACCCCGAGCCATATCGCCATGCCAATTTACGCCTATAAATGCGAGTCCTGCGGGTTTTCCAAGGACGTGTTGCAAAAAATGTCTGACGCGCCGCTCTCGGATTGCCCGAGTTGTGGCGGCAGCACCTTCAAAAAACAGCTGACCGCAGCCGGC
>CAMCZF010000132.1 GCA_945885775.1 Rhodoferax sp. OV413
GCCGTCGGTAACCTGCAGCCGGGCTGCGAGGCAGATTTTGTGGTGCTCAACCCGCAGGCCACGCCCTTGCTGGCGCGGCGCACCGCCCGCGCCGCCACGCTGGACGAACTGCTGTTTGCGCTGATCGTGTTGGGTGACGACCGGGTTGTCGAGCGCACCGTGATTTCACAAGCGATTTAGGCCTCTAGCCCTTGTCGCCATTGGTTGAGTAGCTATTGAAGTTGTAGCGTTTGAGGTCTGAAGATTACAATCAGACTAACCCAGGAGATATGTTCACATGACGATCAAAAGCGACAAATGGATTCGCCGCATGGCCGAGACCACTGGCATGATCGAGCCCTTCGAACCACGCCAGGTTCGCGAGCGCGAGGGCCACAAGATCATTTCCTACGGCACCAGCAGCTACGGCTACGACATACGCTGTGCGCCCGAGTTCAAGGTGTTCACCAACATCCACAGCACCGTGGTCGACCCGAAGAATTTTGATGAAAAAAGCTTTGTCGATTTTCATGACGATGTGTGCATCATCCCGCCCAACAGCTTTGCGCTCGCCCGAACCATGGAGTACTTTCGCATCCCGCGGAATGTGCTGACCATCTGCCTGGGCAAAAGCACCTATGCCCGCTGCGGCATCATCGTCAATGTGACGCCCTTCGAGCCCGAGTGGGAAGGTTTTGTGACGCTGGAGTTCTCTAACACCACGCCGCTGCCGGCCAAGATCTATGCCGGCGAGGGCTGCGCCCAGGTGCTGTTTTTTGAGAGCGACGAGGTCTGCGAGACCAGCTACAAAGACCGCGGCGGCAAGTACCAGGGTCAGCGCGGCGTGACCCTGCCAAAAGCGTAAACCAGTCTGCTGGTGCCAAACCGGCTCGATAGAGGATAATCAGGGTTTGCCCCGATTCCCCGGGCACAATCAGCTATCGGTTCGATAGCACCTGACTTTGGCTGTGAATGACCGATCTGACTTCTGATGTAACCCTCGACCAGGCCCCCGCTGCGGCGCCTGAACTGGCCGCAGACACCCCCATCATGGCCTTTGCCCAGTTGCAACTGGCCGCACCACTGGCCCGCGCCGTGGCCGAGATGGGCTACACGTCCATGACGCCGATCCAGGCGCAGGCCATTCCGGTGGTGCTGCAGGGGCGTGACGTGATGGGGGCTGCGCAAACCGGGACCGGCAAAACAGCGGCTTTTGCCCTGCCGCTGCTGCAGCGCCTGCTCAAGCATGAAAACGGCTCCACCTCGCCCGCCCGCCACCCGGTGCGCGCCCTGGTGCTCTTGCCCACACGCGAACTGGCTGACCAAGTGGCCCAGGCCATCAAATCCTACGCCCAGCACACTCAGCTGCGCAGCACCGTGGTGTTTGGCGGCATTGACATGAAGCCGCAGACCCTGGAGCTGAAAAAAGGCGTCGAAGTGCTGGTGGCCACCCCCGGGCGGCTGCTGGACCATATTGAAGCCAAGAACGCGGTGCTGGGCCAGGTGGAGTATGTGGTGCTCGACGAGGCTGACCGCATGCTCGACATCGGTTTTCTGCCCGATCTGCAGCGCATCCTGAGCTATCTGCCCAAGCAGCGCACCACACTCTTGTTTTCAGCCACGTTCTCGCCCGAGATCAAGCGCCTAGCCAACAGCTATCTGCAAAGCCCGGTCACGATCGAGGTGGCGCGCTCCAACGCGACTGCCTCCACGGTGGAGCAGCATTTTTACAGTGTGGGTGACGACGACAAGCGCCACGCGCTGCACCAGATCCTTAAGGCCCGAGACCTCAAACAGGCTTTTGTGTTTGTCAACAGCAAGCTCGGCTGTGCCCGCTTGGCGCGCTCCCTGGAGCGCGAAGGCCTCAACACCACCGCCCTGCATGGCGACAAAAGCCAGGACGAACGCCTCAAAGCCCTTGATTCCTTCAAAAAGGGCGAAGTCGACTTACTGGTGTGCACCGATGTGGCTGCGCGCGGCCTGGACATCAAAGACGTCCCGGCGGTGTTCAACTTCGACATCCCCTTCAATGCCGAAGACTATGTTCACCGCATCGGTCGCACCGGCCGTGCCGGCGCGTCGGGCCTGGCCGTGAGCTTTGTCTCCAAGAGCGACGCCCGGCTGGTGGCCGACATCGAGAAGCTGATCAAGGTCAAAATTGAGCTCGAAGCGATCGAGTTTGAAGAAGATCAGCCTGACATTCGCAAGCAAGGCCGTATCAACGACGGCCGCCGCATGTACGCCGAAGGCGTCCATGAGGAGCCGCGTCGCGGCGGCCACCGCGACGCTGGCCCGCGGGAGACCCCACAGGCTGCTCAATACCCTCGGCAAGATCGGGCACCCCGGTCGTCACCCTCGCGGGATCCGTTTTTTGACAAGCCTTACGAGCCGGCAGCTGCTGCCAGCGAGACTGCGCCGGCCTGGGAGGCCAGCCCTGCACGCCCCGGCTCACGCTCGGTGTCCGCCAACATCAAACCCAAGCGCCGTGTGGCGGCGCTGTTCAAGGCCGAGTAAGCGCGGCGTTGGCTCGGTCAGCCGGGCTTCTGCCCTTCAGGGCATTGGACCTGAAACAGCTCTTGCGCCAGAGCTTGGCCCGGCACCCCGGGCGCTCCGCCGCCTAGGCGCATCGCGCTCAGGGAGCATCCCCAAACGCAACCGGTGTCGAGCGACAGCACGTCCGGGCGCCTCAGCGCACCCAGGGTAGACCAGTGACCAAAGGCCACAAGGACACCCG
The DNA here is from genome assembly GCA_945885775.1 of Rhodoferax sp. OV413. Taxonomy (GTDB): domain Bacteria; phylum Pseudomonadota; class Gammaproteobacteria; order Burkholderiales; family Burkholderiaceae_C; genus Rhodoferax. The sequence goes on from CAMCZF010000132.1 coordinate 2,714, forward strand.
CCGTTTGCCGTCCGCGCACGTCGAACCACGGCTGGTAACCGGCGGGCGCTGCGCCTGCACTCTCTTTGGTGGCAAATTCCATGCGATCTTGTGCATCGCAAAACCGTAGGCGGGTCAGGGCATTGACGATCATGCGCCAGCGCGGCACGCCCTGCAGCGTCTCTTGCCATATGGACGGCTCGTCGCCATACAGTTGCAGCAAAAAATCACCGGCTGCATCGCTGCGCAGTACCTGTTCCACCTCGGCCGCCCGCGCCATGGTTTGGGCGACCGTCCAGCTCGGCAACACGCCAGCGTGCACCATCAGCACCGGGTGGGTGTCAATGTGCTCCAGGATGGCCAGCCGCTGCCAACGCAACCAATCCAGCATGGCGCTGCGGTCGGGCGCCTGCAGGATGTCGTTCACCGTGTCGCTGCGGTGCGGCGGGCGTGCACCCTGGGCCAGGGCCAGCAGGTGCAGGTCGTGGTTGCCCAGCAGGCATTGGGCGGCAGCGCCGTAGCCCATCAGCCGCCGCAGCACGCTGGCCGAGGCCGGTCCGCGGTTGACCAGGTCCCCCAGCAGAAACAGCGTGTCACGGCTGGGCGAGAACGCCAGCTCCGCCAGCAAGCGCTGCAAGGGCTCGTCACAGCCCTGAATATCACCGATCAAGTACATTGCCATGGTGTTCATTCTCGCGCCTGATCCATGGACGTCTTGCTGATTGTTTTCCTGACCCTGCTTAACGGTGTGTTTGCCATGTCTGAACTGGCCCTGGCGGCCAGCCGAAAGGCGCGGCTCAATGCCATGGCAGAGGCAGGCGACAAAGGCGCGCAAGCGGCGCTTACCTTGCTGGGCAACCCCAATCAGTTTCTGTCCACGGTACAGGTCGGCATCACCTCGATTGGTGTACTCAACGGCATTGTCGGTGAGGCTGCTTTCAGTGACGGCGTGGCAGACTGGCTGCGCCAACTGGGCGCCAGTGACAAAGCAGCAGCCATCTCGGCCACGGCCATCGTGGTCACGATGATCACCTTTGTGACCATTATTTTTGGCGAGCTGGTGCCCAAGCGCATCGGCCAGCTGTACCCGGAGCCGGTGGCGCGCTGGGTCTCGCGGCCCATGTTGTGGCTGGCCACGGCCGCCAAGCCCTTCGTGAAGTTGCTGTCTGGCACGACTGCCGGTGTGCTCAAGCTGCTGCGCATCGACACCAACGCTGCGCGCGCCGTGACCGAGGAAGAAATCACCGCCAGCCTGGAGGAGGGCGTGGATGCGGGCGTGATCGAGCAGCATGAGCACCAGATGGTGCAAAACGTCTTCCAGCTCGACGAGCGGCCACTGACCTCGCTGATGGTGCCGCGCACCGACGTGGAGTGGCTGGACGCCTCACTGACGGTGGCTCAGGGCTTGCAGCGCGCTGGTACCGGCGGCAGCAATGGCGCTCATTCCTGGTACCCGGTTTGTCGCGGTTCGCTGGACGATGTGGTGGGGGTGATCAGTGTGGCGCGGCTGCTGGAACTTGGCCTTGACACGCCCGGCAGCATTGAGCCGCATGCCACGCCAGCCTCTTTTGTCCCTGAAACCTTGAGCGGCATGGAACTGCTGGAGCAGTTTCGCGCCCGCGCTGGCCGCTTTGTGTTCGTTGTCGACGAATACGGCGTGGTGCAAGGCCTGCTGACACCGCGTGACCTGCTCGAAGCCATCACCGGTGAGCTGCAGCCTGGCGCGCAGATTGATGCTTGGGCCACCCAGCGCGAGGACGGCAGCTGGCTGCTGGACGGTTTGATGCCCGTCGGCGAACTCAAGGTGCGTCTGAATCTGGACGAGCTACCCCAGGAAGACCGCGGCCGCTACAACACCGTGGCCGGCCTGCTGATGTCGGTGTCCGGCCACTTGCCGGCGGTGGCTGAGCGCATCGAATGCGTCGGTTGGTGCTTTGAGGTGATGGACCTCGATGGCAAGCGCATTGACAAGGTGCTGGCGAGCCCATTGGCCGGTACGGCTTCGCCGGCGCATTGATCGCTTGGTCAATCCAGGCGGTCAAGGCGGTCAAGCTCATGAGTACCCAGTCGTGCGCGCCATCAGCGCCCTGCCATAAGCGTCATTAGCACCCTGTCATAAGCGTCATTAGCACCCCGTCATAAGCGTCATTTGCACCCCGTCATTCCCGGCCACGACCGGGAATCCAGGCAGTCATGGATCCCCGATCGGGCCGGGGATGACGGAAGGGTGTCGGGGCTAACAAAGGGTGTCGGGGACGACAACTCTCTGTCAGCTCCGTCCTGTCAGCCGGTACACCAGCAGGCCAACGGCTTCATGCAGCACCAGGTGCCATTTTTCTGCGCCTTGAACCATCGAGTACTCGGTCCACGGTGTCGTGTTGCCACTGCGATAGTCCGCCGGGTAAGGCGTCACGTTCCACCCCGCTTTCTGAAAGCTGGCCATGGCACGCGGCATGTGCCAGGCAGAGGTCAGCAGGAGCCAAGGTTTCTGCGTGTCCACGCCGGTCAGGCGGGCGCTAAAGACCGCGTTTTCGTAAGTGGTGCGAGAGGCAGATTCCATCAGCAGTCGCTCTGGCGCCACGCCCATTTGCGTATAAAACTGGGCGGCGCGATCTGCCTCTGTCATCTTGCCGGGGATCAGCCCACCATCGCCACCGGTAAACAGCAGTCGCAGGCCAGGTGCCTGTTGAAGCAAGGGCAGTGCAGCGGTCATGCGTTCAGCGGCCTCGTTCAGCGCCGGCTGGCGGTGGCCTTGCCAGACATAGGCTGGGTCCAACGCACCGCCCAGCACAATCACGCCGGAATAGCCGCCGAGGGGCGCATTGGCTGCCAGCTCCGGATGTCGTGATTCCAACTGGCGAATCAGAGCATCTGGCAGAGGCTCCCAACCCTGCAGCAGCAGCACCAGCAAAGCAGCCCAGCCAAACCGCAGGCCCCATCGGCGCTTCAAATGGGTGCCTAACAGCGCCGCCAGCATCAGCAGGGCGACCCAGGCCAGCGGTTGCGTGGCAAAAACAAGCAGTTTGGCGGCGATAAACAAAGTGCTGGCACTATAGCCGGGGCTGTGGGTGCCGCAGCGGGTGCCACAGCGGGTGTTGTGACGGGTAAAGTCGTGGGTGAAGTGGCGCTGTCAGGATAGACAATGACGCATTGGCGATTGTGGTCTGTGGCCGCGCTCACCAAAATGTTCAGTGTGGCTCGGCAAGGCCGTGGCAAAAAATACAAGGAGACACCGTGATTGGTTCAGACATCGAAATCGCCCAGGCCGCAACCCTCAAGCCCATCATCCAAATGGCGCAAGACCGGCTCGGCATCCCGCCTGAAGCGCTGGAGCCCTATGGCCACTACAAGGCCAAGATCGATCTGCAATGGCTCAACAACAACCAAACGCCCAACGGCAAACTGGTGCTGGTGACCGCCATCAGCCCAACGCCGGCGGGTGAGGGCAAGACCACCACCACGGTTGGCCTGGGTGATGCGCTCAACCGCATCGGTAAGCGCACCGTGATTGCGCTGCGCGAGCCTTCGCTTGGGCCGGTGTTCGGCATGAAGGGCGGCGCGGCCGGCGGCGGCTATGCCCAGGTGGTGCCGATGGAGGACATCAACCTGCACTTCACCGGCGACTTCAACGCCATTGCGCTGGCCCACAACCTGCTGGCCGCGCTGATGGACAACCACATCCACCACGGCAACACGCTCGGGTTTGACGCGCGGCGCATCGTCTGGCGCCGGGTGATGGACATGAACGACCGCGCCTTGCGCGCCACCGTGGTGTCGCTCGGCGGGCCGGGCAACGGCTTCCCGCGCGAGGACGGTTTTGACATCGTCGTCGCCTCTGAGGTGATGGCGATTTTCTGCCTGGCCACCTCGCGCCGCGACCTCAAAGAGCGGCTGGGCAACATCATCGTCGGCTACACGCGGGAGCAGACCCCCATTCGCGCCAGTGACCTCAAGGCCCAGGGCGCCATGGCGGCACTGCTTAAAGACGCGATCAAGCCCAACCTGGTGCAAACACTGGAAAACAACCCGGCCATCATCCATGGCGGCCCGTTTGCCAACATTGCCCATGGCTGCAACACCGTCACTGCCACCCAGGCCGCGCTCAAGCTGGGTGAGTATGTGGTGACTGAGGCCGGCTTCGGCGCCGACCTGGGTGCCGAGAAGTTCATCGACATCAAGTGCCGCAAGTCTGGCTTGCGGCCCGATGTGGCGGTGGTGGTGGCGACGCTGCGTGCGCTCAAGCACCATGGCGGTGTGGATGCCAAAGACCTCAACACCCCCAACCTGGCTGCGCTGGAAAAAGGTATGGCCAATCTGGAGCGGCACGTGGACAACATCCGCAACCGCTACGGCCTGCCCTGCGTGGTGTCGATCAACCATTTCACCTCGGACACCGAGCCCGAACTCGACCTGTTGCGTCAAAAGATGGACCAGCAGGGCGTGCCGGTGGTGGTGGCGCGGCATTGGTCGCAAGGCTCGGCCGGCGCCGAAGACCTGGCGCGCATCGTGGTGCAGCTGGCCGAATCCGGTGCTGCCAAGATGCGCTACGTCTATGAGGACAGCGACACCCTGTGGGACAAAATGCAAGCCATCGCCACCCAGGTCTACGGTGCAGCCGGCATCTCGGCCGACTCTGCCGTGCGCGCCAAGATCGACAAGCTGCAGCAAGACGGCTACGGCCATTACCCGGTGTGCGTGGCCAAGACGCAGTACTCGTTCTCCACCGACCCCAAGCTTCGCGCGGCCCCCTCCGGTCACACCGTGAATGTGCGCGAGGTCCGGCTGGCGGCCGGCTCCGAGTTTGTGGTGATGATCTGCGGCGACATCATGACCATGCCGGGCCTGCCCAAAGAGCCGGCATCGATGCGCATTGACATCGACGACGACGGGAAGATTTCAGGGCTGTTCTAGACCTTCCAACTCAGGTGGCTGCTGCGCTGGCGGCACCGGCCATCGCGGCGCCACTGCGCCTTTTTGCAATATGGGCCAGGGGGAGGCCTGTCCGCAAACGACCGTTTTGACGCCCCTTGGGCTAAGGGCGGGCACACCCTGCCTTTTTGAGCTTTCTCAATCCCGCAGGAAAGGGTTGGAACATACTGAAACTGTTTGGTGTGTTGAAGCGGAACACTTTCCTGTTGCACAGTTGGGGGTGGTCGGTCAATGGGCCTGAATACTTTGTTTCAAGTTTCCAGAAATCCTTCCCAAATGGCTAAAAATTCCGTTCTCGTTGATTCTGCGGCTCAAAGATCAGGCGCCCTTTTGAAGCCCGACGCCAAGGCCATGTCACCTCAAACGGCGGGGGGTGGGCTCAAGGCCACGGCCAAGCCTGACAGCTTGGGTGGTCTGGACGAAATCATTATCGATGGCGCGTCGGATGCAGTGTCGGCAGTCGACGTGCCTGCAGGCGACTCTGTCGTCGTCGCGCAGGCTGGGCCCGTGGTAGTCGGGCCACCAGCTGCTGCGACAGGAGTCTCGGCCGGCGCCGCAGGCACAGTCGGCAGTGCCGGAGGAGCAGCGATGAGTGCTGGTGCGTCCTTAGCGGGTGCCATTCCGAGCTTGATGCTGGCTGGCGTCGCCGGCTTGGCCGTAGCTGCCGGTGTCAGCGTGTCAAGTGACAGCGGGCCGTCCAACCCGCCAGACACCACCCCGCCCCCCAATCCCAGGCTGGCCCTGGCGGCTGACACGGGGGTTTTGGGTACCGATGCAGTCACAAATGTTGGGGTTGTCAATGTGTCGGGTCTGGAGTCTGGTGCAACCTGGGAGTACAGCACCAACGGGGGCGGAAGCTGGAGCGCCGGCAGCGGCAGCAGCTTTGCGCTGAGCGGCGATGGTGCCAAGACAGTTATTGTTCGTCAGACCGATGCAGCAGGCAACAGCGCGACATCGGCGGCCTTGCGTTTCACCCTCGACACTGTGACCGCAACTCCGTTAGTCAACCTGGTCGCCACCGACGATACGGTCAATTCGGCAGAAAAACTGACCGGGGTCATCGTGAAGGGAACTGCCGAAGCCGAGGCCAGCGTGGCTGTGACTTGGGGCAGCCTGACCAAGGTCGTTACTGCGACGTCTGGCGCTTGGAGCGTTAATTTCAGCAGCGCCGATGTGCCAGCTGACGCCACTGACAGCACCATCAGTGCCGTGGCTACCGACGTCGCCGGAAACGCGAGCGCGGCCGGCGCAAGAGCTGTCACTGTCGACACCCTGGCGCCAACAACGCCGGTGATCGGCGTGGTGGCGACCGATGACATTATCAACGCAGCGGAGCGAAGCGCCACGGTGACAGTCACCGGCACCAAGGAGGCTGGCGCGACGGTCACACTCAATGGGCAAGCGACGACGGTGGTGGACGCAACGAGCTGGAGTTACGTGCTTGATGCGGCGGCTATCGGCGCTTTTGGTGAGGGGGCACAGACCCTGACGGCGATCGCCACCGATGCCGCGGGCAACGTCAATGCAAGCAATGGCACACGGGCCGTCACGGTGGACACGGTGGCGCCGACTGTGACGATCACAGATGATGAAGCCGGCGTGGCCAACATCGCGGGTGGCAGTGTGACTTACACCTTCACTTTCAGCCAGGCGGTGACGGGGTTCACGGTGGCCGATGTGAGCGTGGTGGGCGGGACTAAAGCGGGCGCCTTTACCACGGGGACTGATGGCGACACGGTCTACACCCTAGTGGT
>CAMCZF010000133.1 GCA_945885775.1 Rhodoferax sp. OV413
CCAGCTTCCAACTTGCACCAGCCAATGGGCCGGAAAAAGTCGTGCGCCATGTCTTCCTCGCGGCTCCAGATCAGCTTGATCGGCACGCCCGGAAACTGCTTGGCAATCGTAGCGGCCTGGCGCACGTAATCTTGCGCGCCGCCACGCCGGCCAAAGCCGCCACCCAAGGGTGGGTTGTACGCCTCGCATTTATCCAGTGGCAGACCCGACACGCTGGAAACCACTGCCAGCGCCGCCTCGGCGTTTTGGCTAGACACCCAGACCTCGGCACGATCTGCCGTGATGCGGGCGGTGCAGTTCATGGGCTCCATGCAGGCATGGGACACAAAAGGCGTGCCGTAGACCGCCTCGACGCGTCGGCTGGCGGCGGCGATGGCCTTGGGCGCATCACCGATCGCTGTGTCAGCAAACACATTGTCACTGGCGGTCAAGCCGGCCTGCAACCTGATGGCAATGTTCGCGCTGGACTCCTGGGCATGGGCACCTTCGTCCCAAACGATGGGCAGATCTTGCAGTGCCATCTTGGCACGCCACCAGCTGTCGGCCACCACCGCCACCGTACTGCCATCGACCCGGACCACAGCCTTGATGCCGCGCCGGGCGCTGATGGCAGCAGCGTCAAAGCTCACCAACTTGCCGCCAAACACCGGGCAATCCATGATGGCCGCATACTGCATGCCAGGCAACTGAGTGTCTATGCCGAAATTGACTTGGCCATTGACCTTGGCCGCCGTGTCAACCCGCTTCATGGGCTTGCCCGCGATCTTCCAATCTTTGGGCTGCTTGAGCACAATGGTTTTGACATCTGGCGGCGTCAGCTTGGCTGCAGCGGCCGCGACCTGGCCGTAGCGCAGCTTACGGCCGCTGGCAGTGTGCTCAATCACGCCTTTGTTAACCCGCAGCTCCGCCGCGGAAACACCCCATTCGGCCGCGGCCGCTTGCAGCAGCATAATGCGAGCCGCAGCACCACCCTGGCGCACGTAGTCCTGAGAACCCCGGATGCCCCGGCTGCCGCCGGTGGACATGTCGCGCCAGACGCGTTTGCGAGCCAGATTTTGCGCTGGCGTGACGGTTTGGGTGACCACCTTGGCCCAATCGCACTCCAGCTCTTCGGCCACCAATTGCGCCAGACCGGTGTGGGTGCCCTGCCCCATTTCAGCCCGTGCCACCCGCACCACGCAGGTGTCGTCGGGTTGCACCACGACCCAGGCATTGACCTCCTGGCCCGATGCGTTGGACACGGCAGCGCTTTGGGCCACAGTCGGCATGTGAAAGCCAAGCGCCAGGCCACCAGCAGCAGCGCCGGCGCCCACCACAAAATGGCGTCGCGTCAAACCTTTGGTTACGGTACGGGCGTTCATGCTTTTGCGCCTTCCATGTTGCTGCAACCGGCGCCACAAGCCCGGTCCGGGCTCAGGCCAGCCATGTGGATGACCGAGCCCACACCCTTGCCCGTGCCCGCCGCCAGATGAATGGCGGCCCGCTCCCTTTGGTAGGTACCGCACCTGCAGATATTGGTCATGGCCTCATCAATGTCAGCATCAGTTGGTTTGGGCTTGGCCTCCAGCAAAGCCGCTGCCGCCAAAATCTGGCCGGACTGGCAATAACCACATTGCGGCACGTCTAGCGCCTTCCAGGCCATTTGTACCGGGTGCGAGGACGTGGCGGATAGCCCCTCGATGGTGACCACCTTGCGGCCCTGCGCCGCCGAGGCTGGGTAGGAACACGAGCGCACCGGCTGGCCGTCCAGGTGAACCGTGCAGGCGCCGCACTGGGCAATACCGCAACCAAACTTGGTGCCCGTCATGCCGAGTTGCTCGCGCAACACCCACAACAGGGGCATCTCGGGCTCCACATCGACCTGATGGTCCCGACCATTGATGTTTAAAGACAGCATGCGCAACTTTCTTGAAGTGATTGACACAGACAAGAAACAAGCAGATATGAACTTAAGCCATTCTTTGACCGCGGTCAAGAGGAAAGTCACTTAGAGGAAATCCACGTAGGCAGGAGCCCCATTAGCCACACCTCGGCCTGACCGCTGACCACCACGCCATTGGCCATTGGCCATTGGCAACTTCGCTTGTTGGCCTTTGGCAAGCTCAAGCCTGCAGCGGCAGCGAGCGCTGTCGCTTGCCGGTCAGCACAAACAAGGCGTTGCCCAAAGCCGGCGCCAGCGGTGGCAAGCCCGGCTCGCCAACGCCTGAGGGCGCCCGGGTGCTGGGCACACTCCAGGTTTGCACGAACGGCGCCTGCGCCAACTGCACCATGGGGTAGCTGGGGAAATTGCTTTGCTGCACTTCGCCGGCCTTGATGTCGATGCGGCCATAAAGCGCCGCACTCAGGCCAAAAATCACTGAGCTTTCCATCTGCTGGGCCACCGTGTTGGGGTTGATCACCGTGCCGCAGTCAATGGCGCACACCACCCGGTGCACCCGCGGTGCCCCATTTTGCAAAGACACCTCGACCACCTGCGCCACGATAGAGCCAAAGGATTCATGCAAGGCGATACCCCGTGCGTGGCCTGCCGGTAATGCACTGCCCCACTGCGCTTTATCAGCGGCTAGCTTCAGCACGGCCAGGTGGCGCGGCGCCTTCGCCAGCCAATTGGCCCGAAATGCCAGCGGGTCTTGCTGGGTCTCGTGGGCCAGCTCGTCGATGAAACTCTCAGAGAAAAATGCGTTGTGCGAGTGGCCGACCGAGCGCCAAAACCCGACTGGAACCCCCATCTGGGTGGCCACATGCGACATGTGCTGGTGGACAAAGCCGTAGGGCTGGTCAAACAAGCCTTCCGAGGTGGTTTTGTCTGGCATGTCCACCGGCCCAGAGAGGGCTGGCAGGCCGCGTGCCATCCAGCGCGGCGTAATGGCATCGCCCGCGGATTTGATGCGCAGGCTGTCTATGGTTCCCTGGGCCGTCACGGCTGCGCGCAACTGCGCCACATGCATGGGACGGTAAAAGTCATGCGTGGTGTCTTCCTCGCGGGACCAGGTCAATTGCACCGGTTTGCCGGCGCAGGCCATCGCCACCTGCACCGCCTGCGCCACATAGTCCACCTCCAGACGGCGGCCAAAGCCCCCTCCGAGCTGGGTCACGTGCACGGTCACCTTATCAACGCTCACCCCCGCGACCTGGGCCGCCACAGCCCGTGCCATGCCGGGTACCTGGGTCGGCGCCCAAACCTCAACCTGGCCGCCCTTGACTTGCGCTGTGCAGTTCATCGGCTCCATGGTGGCGTGGGCCAGGTAAGGCGCGTGGTAGCTCGCCTCGACCAACCGGGCCGCGCCGGCTTCGGCTTTGTCCACCGAGCCCCTGTCATGAAATGCAAAACCTTTTTCTGAAGACAGTTTGCTGGTCAACTCGGCTTTGATGCGTTCGGTGTCGAGTGCGCCTTGTGCACCTTGTGCGCCTTGGGCCCATTGCACCTGGAGGGCCCTGGCCGCTTGCTGGGTGTGCCAAGTGGTTTTGCCGACCACTGCAGAGCCGGCGCTGGACCCGGCCACGGGGGTGAGAGGCACCACCCGCTCAATTCCCGGCATGGCGAGCGCGGCCTTGTCGTCCACCGATTGCACTGTGCCGCCCAACATGGGCGCCTGGCGCAGTGACGCGAACAGCATGCCGGGCAGGCGCACATCGACGCCAAAACCCGCGGTGCCGTTGGTCTTGGACGGCACGTCCGTACGTAACGCCGGTTGGCCGATCAGGGTCCATTGGCTGCGATCTTTGAGCACAACCACAGTGGGTGTGCGTCCTGCCGCTGCCTTGGCAAACTCGCCGTAATGGCCGGTTTTGCCGGAGGCGTGGCTGAGCACGCCGGCCTGAACTTTGATCTCTGAAGCCGCCACCTGCCATTGGGCCGCAGCCGACTCGAGCAAACTGGCCCGCGCGGTAGCCGCGGCCTGGCGCAAGGGTGACCAGGCATCGGCCACGCTGGATGATCCGCCCGTGGCGTTGATGCCCAGTTCCCGTGCCACCTTGCCCACGATCCACTCGCCGGTCTGCACCAGCAAGGGTTGTTTGTCGCCTTCCGAGTCCATGGGGTGGAAAGGCAGGCTGCCGACGAACATGGCCACGTTGCCATAGATCGCATCCATACCCGCCTGCTCCAGGCCAATTCGGGAGAGCGGCAAATCCATTTCCTCGGCCACCAGCATGGCCAACGCCGTGTGAATGCCCTGCCCCATCTCGCTGCGGTGCATGGCCAAGGTCACGCCGCCATCGGCCCTGACCTTGATCCATCCGTTCAGTGCCACATCGCCTTGCGTGGGCAGCATCATGGCCGGGGTGCCCAGGCGCGAGCGCGCTGGCAACACCCCCCAACCCACAATCAGAGTGCCGGTCGCGCCCAGGGCGCTCAAGAGCCAGGTGCGGCGCTTCATGCTGCCAGCCCCGTGGAGGCTACGGTGGCCGTGCCAGCGGCCCGGTGGATCGCTGCCCGCACCCGCTGGTAGGTACCGCAGCGGCAGATATTGGTCATCGCCTCGTCGATGTCAGCGTCGCTGGGTTTGGGCTTGCGCGCCAGCAGGGCCGTGGCGGCCATCAGCATGCCGCTTTGGCAATAGCCGCATTGGGGCACTTGCTCAGCAATCCAGGCGGCTTGCAGAGCATGCGGCTTGTCATTTGTGCCCAGTGACTCAATAGTAAGAATCTTCTTGCCGGCCAGGCTTGCCACTGGCGTAACGCAGGACCGAACAGCCTGGCCGTCAATGTGCACGGTACAGGCCCCACAGGCTGCCACGCCGCAGCCGAATTTGGTGCCTGTCATGTTCAACTCATCTCGCAGCAACCAAAGCAGGGGCATGTCAGGGTCGGCGTCCGTATTAATGTTTTTGCCGTTAATGTTCAATTCCATAGTGACTCCGAGCTAGATAAATGACGGTGAGACAAGGGCTTACCAGCGTGCGCCAAAGGTCTGGCGCAGTTCCTCGATGTGGGCTTCATTCAGGGGCAGGGGCGCAAGCGGGCTCAGGAGCGCCAGTCGGGCGGTTTCCTCCAGCTCTTCAAGCGCAGCCATGGCAGCAGCAGGCGAGTCGTGCCAGACGTTGGGGCCCAGTCTCGCCAGCATCACGGCACGGATCGGTTGACCGGCCCGACCATAGCTTTCTATTGCCCTGGCGACGCAGCGGGCCGCTGCCGGGTCGCCGGGGCGATGGTAGGGAATCAGAGGCACGTGACCCACCTTCATCACAAAGTAAGGGGTCAACGCCGGCAGCAACTCTGGTTGGCTGCCCAGTGTTGGCTGCAAGCTCAAGGCCACGCAGTGGGTGCTGTGGGTGTGAATGACGCAGCAGGTTTTGGGGTCAAATTGGTCTGCAGCCCGATAGATCATGAGGTGCAGCGCTATTGTTTTACTAGCGCGGTCACCGCTGAGTTGCTGCCCCTGCGCGTCCAGCCGGGCCAGCCGGGCCGGGTCGAGAAAACCCAGGCAGGCATCGGTGGGGGTGATCAGGAAGCCACCACCGTCAGACGCGTCGAGCCGCACGCTGATATTCCCGGCAGTGGCATGCACGTAACCGCGCTCAAACAGGCTGCGGCCTACGCGGCAAATCTCGTCACGGGCTTGCGACTCTGTCATACCAACTGCTCAAAGGCTTTACTGAAGAAATCTTCCGTGCCAAAGTTGCCGGATTTGAGCGTGAGGTGCAGCCCAGCGCCAGCGGCGGCATCGCTCTGGGCGTGGCACCAGGGCACACCGGGGTCTATTTGCGGGCCAATTTTCAGCTGGCTGATGTTCAGGGCCTGCACGCAGGCGCCCGAGGTCTCGCCACCGGCCAACACCAATTGGCGGACGCCCAAAGCCACCAGACCACGTGCGATCGAAGCCAGGGCGTGCTCCACCAGCGCACCTGCGGCTTCAGCACCAAGCTGCTCCTGCACCGCCTTGACGGCCCGTGCCTCGGCCGACGAATAGACCAGCACCGGACCCAGCTTCAGCAAGGGTTGGGCCCAGGCCAGAGCCTCGGCCACCACATCGCCACCCGCCGCCTGCCGGACGCTGATCTGCAACGGCTCGATGGCCAGCGCCGGACGGCCCGACTGGATAAAGGCCTGAACCTGCCGGTTGGTCGCCAGCGAGCAGCTACCCGACACCACGGCTTGCCAGCCGATTGCAGGCGGCAATGCACTGGCGGTGCTGGAGGGCGCAATACCGAAATTTCCTGGCAAACCAATCGCCAGGCCAGAGCCCGCCGTGACCAGCGGCATGCCGTTTATGGCCGGCGCCAGACGCATCAGGTCGTCGTTGGAAATGGCATCTACCACGGCCAGGCGCACGCCCTGGCTGCGCAATTGGGCAATGCGCGCCTGGATGGCCGCCGCGCCCTGCGCGACCACGCGGTAGTCGATCAATCCCACCTGGCCGGCACATTGGCTTTGCAACACCCGCACCAGATTGGCATCGTTCATGGGGGTGAGCGGGTGGTTTTGCATGCCGCTTTCATTCAGCAAGGCATCGCCCACAAACAAGTGCCCTTTGAACACCGTGCGGTGGTTGTCCGGAAAAGCTGGGGTGGCGATGGTGAAATCTGTGCCCAAGGCCGCCATCAGGGCCTCAGTCACCGGGCCAATGTTGCCTTGTGCCGTGCTGTCAAAGGTGGAGCAGTATTTGAAATAAATCTGCTGTGCACCCTGGGCCTTTAGCCAACGCAAGGCCGCCAGCGATTGGGCGATGGCCTGCTGCACCGGCAGGGTGCGCGACTTGAGCGCTACCACCACGGCGTTAGCCTGCGTGTCAAGCGGCTGAGTCGGCACGCCAATGGCTTGCACCACCCGCATGCCGCCGCGCACCAAGTTGTTGGCGAGGTCGGTGGCGCCGGTGAAGTCGTCGGCAATGCAACCCAGCACCATCGGTTTCATGGCTTTTGCGGCAGCTCAATGCCGGGAAATATCTTGATGACCGCACTGTCATCTTCGCGGGCAAAACCTGCGCTGGAGGCTTGCATGAACATCTGGTGCGCGGTGCTGGAGAGTGGCAACGGGAACTTGGTGGCACGCGCCACGTCCAGCACCAGGCCCAAGTCTTTCACAAAGATATCAACGGCCGACAGCGGCGTGTAGTCCCCCGCCAGCACATGGGCCATGCGGTTTTCAAACATCCAACTGTTGCCCGCGCTGTGGGTGATCACCTCATACAGGGCGGCGGCGTCCACGCCTTCCCTCAGACCCAGTGCCATCGCCTCGGCGGCGGCGGCAATGTGCACGCCGGCCAGGAGTTGGTTGATGATTTTGACCTTGCTGCCGGCCCCCGCGCAGTCTGCCAGCCGGTAGACCTTGGCCGCCATGGCATCGAGCAAGGGGCCCACGGCAGCATAGGCTGCAGGCACGCCAGCGGTCATCATGGTCATCTCGCCGCTGGCGGCTTTGGCGGCACCGCCGGAGATCGGCGCGTCAATATAGAGAATGCCCAAAGCGGCGAGCCGCGCCTCCAGGGCCATCGACCAATTTGGGTCGACCGTGGAGCACATGACCCACACGCTGCCCGGCGCCATGGCGGCCGCGCAACCGCCCTCTCCAAACAGCACCGCTTCGGTTTGGGCGGCGTTCACCACCACCGAAACAATCACCTGACATTGCTGCGCCAAATCGGTAAGCGTTGCACAGGCCACGCCGCCCTCAGCGGCAAACGCCTGCGCAGCCTCGGCACGCACATCGAACACGCGCACCGCATGACCATGACGGCGCAGCGAGCGCGCCATACCGCTGCCCATGGCACCCAGGCCAATCACGCCAACGTTGTAGCTCATGTTGTCTCTTCAAATAGGGGGTTAGTCGAGCGTGACCTTGGCCTAGGCGGCTAAGCGCGGTGGCTTGGTCGGGTAGGTTTGGGCCAATCCGGTCAGTGAGGCGCTAGCCAACAGAGCACCCAACAGCAGAAGCAATTTTTTGTTCATCTCAAACTTACGAGCCAAGTGGAAAAATCAAGTTTAGAAAGAGAAGTATCGCACCTTGGGCCGGCGATCTACGGCCAATCAACTCGGCGCCTCAGCCAGAGAAAACACTGGCAACACACGAATGAATGCTATTTTTTTAATAGCAAACTAAGCAATAACTACGAGGTCTAGAGCCCGATTTCATTTAAAAAATTAGACACCCGGCAAAACAGCTTGCCATGCCTGCTAGCAAGAATTGCTGCTGATCAGGGAAAGACAACCATGGCCTCGACACACTTGAACCCGAGCCTGCCTGTATTTGAAGCCGCGCAATACGCTGAAATGGTCCCCGGAGGGGATCGACTTAGATAGATAACACGTTGTTTTTAAACAGTTTTATAAACCGGTTTTCAACAAATACCGCCAAAAATACCGTGAAATTCGGAGTCTCGGTCTAGAGAGCAGACGTTGTCTAGGCACAACGTAGCGGACCAGCGGTGCTATGGTACTACCGTAACGCACTGCCTCTACTTCGCACAACCGAGCTTTTTATGAACGTTTTAGGCCTCTAACCCCCGTGATTATTGGGTTATTAGCTATGTTTTTAGGAGCAAACAGGCGCGAAGCGCAGCGCGGGCTTGAGGGAGCCCCCTTGGGGGGCGGACGGGCAAGCCGCGCCGTGCTGATGCCGCGCAGCGGCGAAGCACAAGGGTGGGCGGGGGCTAACACGTTATAAGCGGCCGATAGGCCGCTGACTGCCACCACTGCGCGTAAGCGCACTAGCTAGTGCCCAGGTGCTGGCCGACCCATAGGGCGCACAGGCGAAGGCGCCAGGGCGCGAATGTGACCGGGGAGGCGCCGCCGACTGACGCGACCGACCCAAGCGGAACCCACTTTGCATAAGGCCTTTTTTGTAAAACCGACAGGGCGCGAAGCGGCGGGTGACACCGAGCGTAGCTTTAGCGGAGCGAATGGCGCACGCTTTACAAAATGGGGCCTTATGTAAAAGCGAAGCGGGTGGGTGAAGCGGGTGCTTACCAAGCGACAGCCTGGTGCTGCTTGGCAATGGCGAAGCCTTTGCCACTGGCTGGGGCTACAAGAGCCAAGCTATAGCGAGTGGTGATGCTGGGTGCGCTGCCTACAGCTCGTGAGCGCCATTTAGCGGGCAGCGCGCACGGCATGACCGCGATGGTGGAGGCTGAGGGCAACAGTCGGAAAGAGCGAGCGTTAGCACCCAAAGTGCCGGTCACGTCACCTCATCGGCCGCTTACGGGCCATGTCGTTGCGGCCTTCCTCGACCGCATGGCACGCGACGCCCGAAATCACCGATGGCGCTTCTCGACGACAGCGTTCGCTCGCCAACGGGCAGCGCGGATGAAATGTGCAGCCGCTCGGGGGGGTTATCGGGCTTGGAATCTCGCCCTGAATGGGGATGCGTGCCCGGCCGGTCATCGC
>CAMCZF010000134.1 GCA_945885775.1 Rhodoferax sp. OV413
CACACCCTGGGCACTTTGATGCCGTATCCATCAGAGGATCCACCTCGATTGCTCGAAGTCTCTCTTCCTGATAGACGGCTGTTCATGCTCTTGGCGTTCAGCGGTCTCAATTCCTTGCCCGTGGGCAGGGAGGCATCCATAGCATCTCCGTCGCCACTCCATCCTTACCCTGAAGGATGTGAGCATGGTTATTGACCCAAAACTTGCCCCATACATATTGCATGATCGGAAAACCATTCGCGTCGGCAACTGATCCATCTTCGCCGGTCAACAGATAGACACCGTCAAAAAGGTAGTCATCCACTGTATCCATCAATGCCGCCGCCCCATAGTACGGATATGGGCCTTTGCGTTTCTCGCGCTCTTGCCCTGAAAGCGGAATGCGTTTTGAGTCGTGTATCGAAACCACTTCCCTCAAACTAACGTTTAGCCACCCCTGCGGCACCAACCCCAATTCCGACTCCTCAAGCCCATCAGGAAACAACGCCGCCGTGGCCTCGTCCATGCCTTCGGGGATGCGGCCTTCCATCTTGGCGCGCACGGGATCGAAATCGACAAACCACGATTTGAACAGCGCCTGGGCGATGGCTTCCAGCGTGACATTGGTTTCACGCAGGAGGGTAATGCGGTCGTCGAGGGCAGACAAAGTATCAGCAATACCCCGTTGAATCTCAATTGGAGGGCATGGAACTTTGAAATCCTCAATCATTGACTTCGTTAAGGCACTACGGGTTGCTCCTGCACCGGCCAGGCCCAACATCAAGTCCTGTTGATAGTCCGATGCCAAAAAATAGCGAACAAATCGACTATCTAAGTTGGATGGTGTAGGTCGAATGATTGCCACATGTTGGTTCACACGAGCTGGCAGGTATTGGGGCAGGGCAAGACAAACGCGTGCCACCGAATCACCCGTAATGTTCAACAGCACATCGCTAGCATCGACAGCAACACCATCGAGTTTCTTGGCTTGCTCATTGCTGATAAATGCAAGTCCACCTGGTTTGAAGCCGTCGTTGTAAATATTCTGGCTTCTTATTAGCATGAATGGCCCGTGTTCCAGGTAGGCATCTTTGCCGCCGGTTGGTGTCGAGCCACTGCCGATTTTTAAGCAGTGATCACCAAGACGTATCCATGACCACTCTGCACTCATACCCCACCCCCCGCCACCACCTCATCCGGCATATCCCACATCTCCCGATAGGCCTGCACGTACCCCGCCGCCGCCGCCGGATCGATGCCGTAGTAATACCGGCACAGCCGCTTGAACACCACCAGCATGTCCGGGTCACAGCACAAGCCGATCATGTGGTCAAGTTGATGCTCAATGCGCTGGGAGTCCTGCTCGCCGCGTTGGATGATGGCGTCCACTTCGGCCTTGGCCAGTGCCACGGCTTGGCGGAACAGGGCCACCATTTGCCCGGCGAGTTGGTCCAGGTTGTCGGTCAAGTCACGGTCCCGGCCTGCAGCAACGCCACAATGGCAGTCACCACCTGACGATGGCGCTCTGGAGAAAGTTGCCCAGCCGCGCGCTGAAACAGGCTTTCGTGGGCGGTGAAAATTTTGCTGGCGCGGGCGTAGCTCACCCGTTGCAGGCTGCCTTGCGAAAAATCTATTTCATTGAGGGTGATTGCGGACGGGTCGGCATACGGGTTGCTGGTGATTTGGCAAAGTATCCAGTCTCCTTTGCCTGAATTTGCCAACACCAGAGCGGGGCGCAGTTTGCTTGCTGTGAGGTCAGAAAACGGAAACGGCAGCAAGACTACTTGGCGGATTGCAAATGGGCCCATGCGGCATCCTCCTCTTCGCGCGTCCAATCTTGTGCGAGCGCAGATTCACTCAACGCGGCGCCGCAGAGCGCAGTATCTGCCGCCGCAAATTCTTCAGTGAAGGTGACCAGCACGCGCCGAGGTGTCAGTGTTGAAGTCACAGTCAGGTCCAGGAACTGTAGTTTGCCGTTGGGCTGTAACACCGCTTCATAGGTTTGCAGCATGGCTTGAATCCTTTCGCAAAGGGGTACAACTTTTTTTCAGAACTCATATCCTAACCCCCCCAGCTTTTGCCGGATTAACTGGTCTAGCTCGGCACCCTTCGCCATCTGCTCACCCAGCTTTTCGGTGAGCTGCTGCATCTTGGTGGCAAAGTCTTCATCGTTGTCTTCCACCTCTTCGGCACCCACATAGCGACCAGGGGTCAACACATGGCCGTGCTGCGCGATCTCAGCCAGCTTGACGCTGCGACAAAATCCTGCGATGTCCTGATACGCGCCAGCGCCAGCCTCACCGCGCCATGCGGACACACTGTCGGCGATGCGGCTGATGACGTCATCGGTGAACTCGCATTGCACCCGGCTGATCATGCTGCCGAGCTTGCGCGCATCGACAAACAGCACTTCACCCATGCGTACAGCCTTCTGCTTGGTCAGGAACCACAGGCAAGCCGGAATTTGGGTGTTGAAGAACAGTTGGCCCGGCAGCGCAATCATCACCTCGACCACATCAGCCTCGACCATCGCGGCGCGAATCTCGCCTTCGCTGTTCTGACTGGAGCTCATGGAGCCGTTCGCCAGCACGATACCGGCACGGCCCGTGGGCTTGAGGTGGTACAGCATGTGCTGCAACCACGCATAGTTGGCGTTGCCAGCAGGCGGGTCGCCATACGCCCAGCGCGGGTCACCCGTCAGGCTGCCGTGCCACCAGTCGCTGATGTTGAACGGCGGGTTCGCCAGAATGAAGTCGGCGCGCAGGTCGGGGTGCTGGTTGTGCGTGAAGGTGTCGTTGGGTTCACGGCCCAGGTTGGGTTCGATGCCACGGATGGCGAGGTTCATCGCCGCCAAGCGCCATGTGGTGGGGTTGGCCTCTTGGCCGTAAATCGACACATCACCGATCTTGCCGCCGTGCGCTTCGATGAATCGCTCGGACTGCACAAACATGCCGCCCGAGCCGCAACAGGGGTCGTACACCTTGCCGGTGTGCGGGTTGAGCACGGCCACCAGGGTTTTCACGATGCTGGCCGGGGTGTAGAACTGCCCGCCACGCTTGCCCTCGGCGCTGGCGAACATGCCCAAAAAGTACTCGTAGACCTGGCCCAGCACGTCCCGCGCTTTGCCAGGGTCGTCACCAAAGCCGACGGTGGACACCAGATCAACCAACTCGCCGAGCTTGCCGTCGGGCAACTGGGCACGGGCATAGCGTTTGTCCAGGATGCCCTTGAGCTTGGGGTTCTCGGTCTCGATGACGGCCAGCGCGTCGTCGATGCGCTTGCCGATGTCGCTCTGCTTGGCGGCGGCGCGCAGGCTTTCCCAGCGGGCGGTCTCGGGTACCCAGACGACGTTGACCTCACGGTAATAGTCACGGTCTTCAAGCTCGGCCTCAATATCGCCGGGCTGGGCATCGTGAAAAAAGTACTCGTCCGCCGGGGTGGTCAGCCGCTTGGTCAGCTCTGCCCGGCGGGCAGCAAAGGTGTCAGAGATGTACTTGACGAAGATGAGGCCCAGCACCAGGTGCTTGTATTCGGCAGCGTCCATGTTGGCGCGCAGCTTGTCGGCTGTGGCCCAAAGCGTCTTTTTGATGTCGTCGAGCATGCCTTGAAATCTCCCGCCTTGCCGTTTGTATTTTTGTCAAGGCGGATTATGCGGCGGCGTGGAATGCTGACCATCATGGCAACCGGATGGCAAGCATGGTGCAATCATCTTGCAGGATGTCCGTTCCACTGAATGCCGCTACCTGGGCCCGCACATAGTCCAGTAAATCACCCGATGCTTGTGGCTGCAGGCCATTCAGCAAGTGCAGGCATCGCTGCTGTGTGAAATCCTCTTCGTTCACGTTTTGGGCTTCGGTGACGCCATCGGTGTAACAGAACAAGGTTTCCCCATGGCCCAGGTGAATTGCCATCGAACTGTATTGACAACCCTCAAATGCACCAATCAGCGGGCCCGCAGGGATGGGCAACATGCGGGAACGACCGGGCTGCAAGAGCATGGGTGCGCAGTGGCCGCCATTGGAGTACGTGATTTTTCTGTTGGGAATATCGACAATTCCACAGAACATCGTGACGAAAAGGTTAGCGTCATTTCCGTCACACAGCCGGGTATTGAGTTCATGCAGCAATGTATGCGGCTCCATGATTCCCATGGCCAGCACACGGATCAGCCCCATGGCCCGCGCCATGAACAGGGCAGAGGCAATACCGTGGCCAGAGACATCGGCGATGCAGAAAAACAGCTGGTCTTCCCGCACAAAAAAGCCGTCAAAGAAATCACCGCCCACCGCAGATGCAGGCTCCATGAACCCGCAGATGTCCAGGTCAGTCCGGTGGCCGAACAGGGGGCGCTGCAGTGGCACCATACTGATCTGCAGTTGGCGCGCTATCTGCAGTTCTTTCGTGAGGTGTTCAATCTCCAGATGGTCGCGCTGTGCCTGCAAGGCCAGTTCCTTGGATTTGCGCACACGATCGCTCAGGATGATTCGGAAATTTTCGGCAATGCCGTTGAGCGTCATCAGGTCCCCCCAGAAGACTTCTTGGGGAATGCGGAGAACGCGCGCATCGGTCATCGCCACCACCAGTGTGGAAACCGGCTTTCCATCAATCGCAGAGAGCTCGCCAATACATTGGCCCAGGAGGATGGCAACGGGCGCCAGGGTTCTGTGCTGGTAACTCAGGTGGGCCACGACAGAGCCGCTGAGCGCAATGTAAACACTGCGATTGGCTTGACCTGGCACCAGCAGGGGGGTGTGCGCGGCAATTTCCAGCACCTGACAGTCCTGCAATACAGCTTGCAGCGCCTGCAGTGGCGCGTCCTTGAACAAAGGAATCCAAGAAAGATCTCGCATGCGCCGATCAATGCCAGACCGCTGCACTTTGCCACCTCGGTCTGTGCGCCGTCGCTCTGCGTGGGCGCTTCGTGGATGGCGCTGACCTGTGGATGCTTCTCTTGGGTTTTCAAACTGAAACAACACGTCGATGTGGTTTCGCCCGCTCGTACGCCGATAGGCCAGCCTGCTCGCACTGTCGCGCATCATGATGAGACCGAGTCCTCCGGGCGTTGCAGCTGCGAGGGTGACGGCACGTGCTCTCGGGGCGGCAGACGTTGGATCGAAGGCCCGTCCGCTGTCCGCGACAGACAGGGTCACCAGAGTTTGATCATGAGAAGAAGCAATGGCGAGATACACGGTCAAGGGCCCGCCCATGACTTCAGGCCCGCCGTGGGTCACGCAGTTTGCGATGATTTCATTCACGCACACATCGAGGCGCGGCAAGACATCTTCAGGGATCCGCCAGGCGATGGCATGAGACTCCAACCAGGCAGATACCTGCCGCAGGACCGACAACTGCGCGGGTACTTCCAGAGTAACGGCGCGGTTTGGAACAAAAGCTTCCATGGCGGGCTATTCCAACGCGGCGCGGTCAGCCTGCGCAGCGTCTATAAAAGTCGGAATCAAAGACGCAATTCCCGTCGTTTCAAGCGTCTTGTAAACCGCTTTGTTATCGCCCAAGAAGATGACCATGCGCCCACCGCGCTGCTGAATCAGTTTTGCATTGGTAATGAGTTCCCGTATTCCGAACGACACCAGAAAGGTCACGCCACTCAAGTCCACGACATTCCCGCGTTTGCAGTGTTCCGAGAGTTGGGTAAAGGTTTGCGATATCGCGTCGATTCCGGGAATATCCAGACGACCGGTCAAGCGGATGTGGCGCAAAACGTCATTGGTATCTTCAAATGTGATTGGCATGGCGTTTCTTCTGAGCATCGACGGTGGGGTGAACCGGTGGACCATTTCATTCTTGGGTTACATTTTAATTTGCGATGCCTTGGTCGCCCAGTGATCACAACGCCGGCTTATTGCGCAGTTTATTGAAGGATTAATCAGCATGCCTGTCAGCTTTCAGGACGTCGGGGCCAATCTCCGCCGAATCACGATTTCGGGTCGCCTCGATATGGAGGGCGCAGATTCAGTCTCCGCGCAGATACTGGAACTGGTCGAAGCGCCGAAGAAGGGTGTGGTGATCTACCTGACTGCCGTGCGGTTTCTCGCCTCCGTGGGGATCCGCGTATTGGTCGCAAGCGCCAAGGCTGCACAACAACGCGGCGGAAAGCTGGTGCTTGTGGTGGCATCGGGATCGTCAGCCGCCATGAGCCTTGAAGCGACTGGCGTTGACAGCTTGATACCGGTTTTTACTGACGGTGACGAGGCCGAGGAAGCTGCTCTTCAGTGAAGCTCTGGGACTAGGTGGGTCCAAGTCAAGCGCATCACCATGCGACGATGCTGGTGGTGAGCACCGAACAGGCCGCCATGTCTTGGGAGCTGGGTGCCTACGCGTTCAACCTGTACAAACCACGGCGCGAAATTCCTCCAAATGGTGGGCGACGCGCTGCTCAAGAAGAACTTTCCGGCCATTCACGCTCTCGGACGCGCCAGGGCCTGCACATCGAAATCGGCAACACCGACGCCGAGGGCCGGGTGACGCTGGGCCCCAAACTGCCAGTCAAAGCTTTACGCATTACGCATTACGCTTCACACCCTCCGGCTCTTCCCGCAACAGCCGCCAGACCAGCCAGCTGCCGATCAGCGCATTGCCAAGCGCAAAGCCGCCCACCAACAGAACGGCCCAGGCGTGCAGCTCCCGGTTTTGCACAATCCAGGCCAGCATGGCCGACAGCGCATTGAGCGCCACGGCCAGCCAGAACAGCGGGTTGCGCGGCTGAAACAGACGCGACAGTTTCATGGCGTTGCTACTCGCCTTGCTACCGGCATAGAACGACCGGTGTCAGGGGTTGCCGAGGTAATCGCGTTTGCCGATTTCGACGCCGCAGTGGCGCAGGATGGCGTAGGTCATGGACGAATGAAAGTAGATGTTGGGCAGGGCATGGCCCAACAAAAACTGCATGCCCGTGTAGTGCGTCTCTTTGTCGCCGCGCTTGACGATGATGGCCTTGTCTTCGGTGCCGTCAATGTGGGCTGCCGACACGCTTTCGACAAAGGCAACCGTCTTGGCCAGTCGCGCCTGGAGGTCGGCCACGCTTTGCTCGTTGTCCTCGTAGGCTGGAATCTCGATGCCAGCCAGGCGCGCCACCACACCCTTAGCCGTGTCTGAAGCGATCTGCACCTGACGCGTCATGTGCAGCATGTCGGGGAACAGGCGAAATTCCAGCAAAGTCTTGGGGTCGAGCTTCTTAGCTTCGATATGGGCCTGGGCCTTGCCGAGCACGTGCGACAGGTTGTTCAGCGCATTGACGAGGCGGGGCACGCTGGCCTGGTACATAGAGATGGTCATTGAAATATCCTTTAGGTTGGGTTGGAAAAATGATGAGAGACTTTGACTCGATGGCGGCGCATATGCAGCACGGCCAGGTACAGCGATACCGCCTGCAATGCGGCACAAAAGAAAAACGGCGCGCCGATGCGCCAGTCACCACGCGGCAGATGCGACACCATGGCCAGCAGTGGTGCGCCCAGCATGGGCGCCACCACGGCCATCAGGCTGTTGAGCGAAGTCACCGCGCCCATGGTCTGCCCCTGGCTGCTGCCATCAGCAGCCGACGAGATCATGCTTTGCACAGTGGTGGCCACGGTCACGCCAAACAGGTTGACGCCAATCACGACAAACATCATCCAACCCTCGGTGGCGGCACCCCACAGCAGGTAGGCCAGCGTGGACGACACCAGCCCGACAATAGCCAAGCGCTGCGGGCTGATCACCTTGAGCATGCGACCCAACAAAAAGCCCTGTACCGCCAGCGCCACCACCCCCACCGCTGCCAAAGACCAGCCGCTCTCACGCGGGCCCCAACCGAACTTGAAGGTACCGTACAGCACCCAGCAGGTGTACAGCACAAATTGCGCCAGCCCGCTGAAGGCCACCACCCCCACCAGCGGGCCAACGCCGCGCAGCTGCGCGAGCTTGTTCAAAGAGGTCACCGGGTTGGCACTTCGCCAGTCAAAGCGCTTGCGCCGGTCGGCCGGCAGCGACTCCGGGAGCACAAAAAACCCATAGGCCAAGTTCATCAAGGCCAGCGCGCCCGAGACATAAAACGGCAAATGCAGATCGATGGCACCCAGCAGACCACCCAACACCGGGCCAAAGATAAAACCCAAGCCCATCATCGCGCCCAGCAAGCCAAACCGCTTGGCGCGCTGTTCTGGCGCCGAAATGTCCGCCACGTAGGCGCTGGCGATAGCCGCATTGGCCTGCATGGCACCACCCACGATGCGCCAGGCGATCAGTCCGGCCAGTGTAGTGGCCAGTGCCGTGCCAAAGAAGCTCAGAGCCAGGCCCAAGAAACACAGCAACAGCACCCGGCGACGGCCAAAATGGTCGGACAGTGCGCCAAGGATCGGCGAGCAGATAAAGGTGGCGGCGCCAAAGGTGCAGGCCGCCACCCCGTACCAGTAGGCCTGGTCGGCCTGAGAGTCGCTGAACGCGGCCACCAGCGGCGGCAGAACGGGAATGATGACTCCGATGGCCATCATGTCAATCAGCACAGTGAGCATGATGAAGGGCATGGCCGCTTCACGGGAACGCAGGGAATGGAGCATGGCGTGATTGTCGGGCTATTTCCGGACTCTTTCCGGGCCGGCCTTGTTGAACGCCGTCGCCTAGGCGCGGGGTTCGACCAGGTAGTCACCCACTCTAAATCGCTTCAGCCGATAGGTCATGGTCCAGGTGGTCCACGGCCAGTTGGTGCTGTTGCGGCCATTTTTGTCCAGAAAATAGCTGCTGCACCCGCTGTTCCAGACGGTGCGCTGCAGGGCGGCCTGGGTCTGGGTGTTGTAGCGCTGGAAGACCGCCGGGTCAACAGCGATGGTGGCCAGCCGTTTTTGCCGAGCCGTCGTGATGGCCGAAAGAATGAGCTTAAGCTGCGCCTCGATCATCACGAATGAAGACGAGAAGGTGTACAGGTTCGGGCCGAAGGTCAGAAACAGGTTGGGGCAGTCTTGCGTCATGGTGCCCAGATAGGCTTTGGGCGAGCCCTGCCAACGTTCAGACAGCAGCTTGCCAGAGGCTCCGACAATGCGCTCGGCAATAGGTGGATTCGCCACCTCGAAGCCTGTGGCAAAAATAATGACGTCAGCCGTGCAACGCTGGCCGTCCTCGGCCACCAACTCACTGCCCTCTACCCGGGCCACCCCAGTCTGCACGCGCACGTTGGGCTTGGCCAGCGCT
>CAMCZF010000135.1 GCA_945885775.1 Rhodoferax sp. OV413
TGCAAACCGGGCGAAGGCGCTACAAAGCGCGAAAACAGCCCGTAGAGGAACAGAAAACGACGCGATTTCGCGGGATTACTCGTGAAATCTCACTATCTGAAAATTAGCCGACCGCTACTCCATTTGGTTAGCGGTTGTTCAGAGCATCCGTAGAGGAAAACAAATCTGGGTCTTACGCACATTGTGTGGCGGTCCTGTTCAGTTCGGTTGCAGGACCCGCACACGCAGCAGGTCAAGACCAGCGCGCCCATACATCTGCCGCTTCAGAACTTGAGTCGGTTAACATGGCCTTCGACCTGCCTGCTGCTTCACGGGGATGAGAACGCAGCGCGTACCGCCTCGAGGTCGGCCCGCAGACCGGTCGCAAAGCGGCGCAGTTCGGGTACAACGCGGCTTCGCGCCCGCTCTAGCCATTGGTCAAATCCCTCCAGATCGCGGCGGTGAATCAAGCCGAGAAAATTGCGGGCTAGACTTCCACCGACGGCATTGGACGGTTAGATCCGGTGCAGCGTCTGGACGAAGCGCTGATCATCGCTGAGTTTGCGCTGAGTTGTATGTCGTCCGTGCCAGCCGACAAGCCAGGCATAGGCGCGGCGTGGAGACGGACACGGCACCTTCGGCACACCAGTTGTAGGAGCCGTGCCCGCCGCGGCCGCTCGATCATGCGCCACTGCTCCGAACCGCCACACAATGTGCGTAAGACCCAACTTTAGTTCGTGTGACACCAATGGTGGAAGAAATTGAGAATGATGTATAGCAGTTGAACACGCAACGTGTTGGTTATGCATAAGCAGGCGACGCGTCAATACCGGAGATAAATCATCAAGAGGCTTGAAAAGCCTGCAGGCTCGAGCACTTAAAGAGGGTATCCCGTACCAGACGTTTGCCGCGAGTTTGCTGCACAAGTTTGTGAACGGCCATCTGGTTAACCAGCGCTGATCTGTCTGGGTGTTAGCCCAGCCGCAATGCCATCACGCCGGCAAGGATGATCAGTGTTCCCGTTAGTCGGCGCCGGTTGAAACGCTCTTTCAAGAACCAGGCACCCATCAGCACCGCAAACAGCACCGAGGTCTCTCGCAGCGCGGCCACCATGGCCACGGGCGCCCGTGTCATGGCCCACAGGGCAATGCCGTAGGAGCCGAGCGAGGCAATGGCGCCGCCAAGCGCCAGCGGCCAGCGTTGTTTGGCATACGCCAGCGCGGTGTCGCGCCGACGCAAGAACACCAGCAAGGCAAAGGGCCATCCGTCTAACAGGAACAGGGTGGCCACATACTGCGCGGCGTCGCTGGAGGCGCGCACGCCAAGCGCATCGACCACGGTGTACAGCGCGATGATCACCGCGTTGACCAGCGCAAAGCGCACCGCCTTGGGTGCTGCAAAAGCATGGGGGCTTAGGCCCAGAGTCAGAACGCCGGCGCTGATGCCGATCACGCCGACCCAGGCCATCGGTGTCAAGGTTTCACCCAGTGTGAAAGTGGCCGAGACCGCCACCAGCAGCGGTGCCGAGCCGCGCATGAGCGGATAGGTCAGCCCCAGGTCGCCGTTCTGGTAGGCACCGGCGAGGGCGCTGTAATACGCCACATGTATCGCCAGTGAGGCCAACAGCCAAGGCCAGGCGGCGGCCGGCGGCCAGCCCAGTACCAGCACCAGCGGAATAGCCACCAACGAGCCCAGCAGGTGGATCAGCGCGGTGTCCAGCGCCTTGTCCTGGCTGGACTTGACCAGAGCATTCCAGCCGGCGTGCAGCAGGGCGCCGAACAGCACCGCTGCCACCACTGGCCAGCTCAGGCTCATACCCACGGCAATGAGTAGGTCTTGATGTTGGTGAAGCTCTTGATCGCCTCCTGCACGCCTTCCTTGTAGCCCAGCCCCGAGTCCTTGATGCCACCAAAGGGAGTCAACTCAAGGCGATAGCCGGGCACCTCGCGGATGTTGACCGAGCCCACGTGTAGGTCATTGATAAAGCGGGTGATGTAGTCGAGCCGGTTGGTGCAGACCGAGCTGGACAGGCCGTAGGCTGTGCCGTTGGAGATACGGATCGCGTCGTTGATGTCCTTGAACCGGATGATGGGTGACACCGGGCCAAAGGTTTCCTCGCGCGCCACGGTCATGGACTGGTCCACCTGATCAAGCACCGTGGGGGAGTACAGCGCGCCGCGGCGCTGGTTGCCGACCAGCAAGCGGGCGCCCTGCGCCACCGCCTCGTTGACCCGGCTCTCGAACAGCATGGCGGCAGCTTCGTCGATCACGGTGCCCATCTCGTTGGCCTTGTCCAGCGGGTCGCCAAAGCGCCAGGCCTGCGTCTTGGCCACCACCTGCTCGACAAAGCGGTCCGCCACGGCTTCGTGCACCAGCATGCGCTTGACGGCCGTGCAGCGTTGGCCGGAATTTTTGTATGAGCCTTGCACCGCCAGCGTCGAGGCTTCGTCCAGGTCGGCGTCTTCCATCACGATGATGGGGTCATTACCGCCTAGCTCCAGCACCACGCGCCGGTAACCGGCTTTGGCGGCGATGTACTTGCCGATGGCCACACCGCCGGTGAAGGTGACCAGGTCGACCTGGTGGTGGGTGATCAGCTCGTCGGCGATTTCAGCCGGGTCACCGGTGATGATGCTCAGCATTTCAGGCGGCAGCCCGGCCTGGTACAGGATGTCGGCAAAGAAGATGGCAGAGAACGGCACGTTTTCCGAGGGTTTGAGCACCATGCGGTTGTTGGTGGCGATGCTGGGCACCACCTTGTGCGCCACCTGGTTCATGGGGTGGTTGAACGGGGTGATGGCGGTGATCACGCCCAGCAGGGGTGAGCGTTGGGTGTAGACCCGGCGTTTCTTGCCGTGGTGGGTCAGGTCGCAGCTGAAAATCTGGCCGTCGTCCTTGAGCACCTCGTTGGCGCCGAACAGCAGCACGTCGCTGACTCGGCCGGCTTCATACAACGCGTCCTTGATGCACAGGCCTGATTCCGCGGTGATCAGCTGTGCCACGTCGTACAGGCGCTGGCTGATGAGTGCGGCGGCTCGGTTCAGGATAGCGGCGCGTTCAAACCGGCTGAGCTGGGGCACATAGGCGTGGGCGGTGGCAAAGGTCTGGCGCACCTCTTCCAAAGTGGCCTTGGGCACGGTACCGATGACTTCGGCGGTGTAGGGGTTGTGTACCGCGATCACACGGTCGCCGCTGCGCTCGGCGCCGACTTGGCGCCCGGCCAGGCGCATGCTGTTGAGGTGGTGGTCAAGAATGAACTGCTGGATCATGGGGGACTTTCGTTGAGTGGGCAGGCGCGAGGGCGTTGGCCGGTGTCACTGGGCGTGGTTCAGGGCAAGGTCGAAGGCATCAAAATTACGGAAACGGCGGCTGGCGTCTAGCGCGGGCAGAGGCCGGTTCAAAATCAGCGGCACCCGCTGTTCGCTGATGCCGCCGTGCGAGCGCAGTGGCACCTCCAGGCTAGACAGGTCGTGCCGCGCGGCCGAGGTGCCTAGCACGGTGAAGCGTTCCGATATCACCACCAGGTCGCCAATGCGGTCAGTCGGCAGCTCAAAGCGCGCGGCCGCCTGATCGCGCGGCAGCACCACCTCGATGCCCAGCACCGCTTGCAAGCGGGCGCAGGCGGCATCGGTGTCGGTGCCGTTGGGCAAATAGACCGTGGCAAACGAGCCTAAGGCGCCATGGTGCACCACGTAGGGGTCGGTGATGGGCAGGATGACTCGGGCCGCTGCCGCACCCAGCCAGGCGTCGAACCAGTCTTGCAGGTAGATCACATCTGGCTTGCCGTCCATGCCCACCTTGGCGTTCATGCCGTGGTCAGCGGTGAGGGCGATCACGCAGCCCAGTGCGTCAAGCTGGGCCAGGTAGCCATCCATCATGGTGTAGAAGGCGTTGGCGCCGGCGGTGCCGGGCGCGTGCTTGTGCTGGATGTAGTCGGTGGTGGAGAGGTACATCACATCGGGTCGGCGCTGTTGCATCAGCTTGACGCCGGCGGCAAACACGAACTCTGACAGGTCGGCGCTGTAGACGCTGGGCAGGGGCTTGCCCACCAGCGCCAGCACGTCGTCGATGCCGTTGTCCTTGAGCGTGGCCTGGTCGGCTTTTTCTGCCGAGAAGCAGATGCCTCGCATCTGGTGCCCGAGCAGGGTGCGCAATTTGTCTTTGGCCGTCACCACGGCCAGCGACAGGCCGGCGCCAGACAATGCCGCCAACAGGGTGGGCGCGCGCAGCCATTTGGGGTCATTCATCATGACCTCCACATTGTTGGCCACGTCGTACAGGTAGTTGCCGCAAATGCCGTGCACGCTGGGTGGCACGCCGGTCACGATCGACAGGTTGTTGGGGTTGGTGAAGGTGGGTACCACGCAGTCGGCTACCAGCGCGGTGCCGTGGGCCAGCGTAGCTTGCAGCCAGGGCATCTGGCCATTGGCTACAGCTTGGGCCAGATAGTCAGGCTCGCAACCGTCGACGCACACCACCACGGTGGGTGAGCGCGGCAGTTGGTAGGCTCTGCCGTTGACGTTGACGGAGGGGGTGGGGCTTGAAGTCATCGGGTCACTTTCTTGGTTCCAGGATGGATCGATGGTGCTGCGTGGCGACGCAAATCATTGGCCACTGTGCGCGCCTTGCTCTCCATCGCGTGGTCAAACATGGCCTGTCCGGCCTGTTGCGGGTTGCCGGAGGCAATGGCCTTCACGATCTGCTGGTGCTCACTGGCTGAGGCCGGCATCAGCCAGCCATCCGCCAGGTTGAGCCGCCGAAACAACGACAGTTCTTTGATCAGCTTGCGGTAGATGGCGGTCAGCTTCCGGTTGCCGGTCATCTCCACCAAGCGGTCATGAAACTGCAGGTTGAGCAGGTGGTAGTGCTGTGCATCTTGGGCTGCAACGGCCTGTTCCATGGCGCTGACCATGGCCTGCATGTCGTCGCGCTGGGCGGCGGTCAGGTGGGAGGCCAGTTGCCGCCCAACCAGTTCGTCCATGGCGGCGCGCAGGTCGAAGATTTCCAGCGCTTCGTCCATCGGGATATCGCGCACGAAAACGCCCCGGTTTTTCTCGGTCCGCACCAGGCCGGCCTCATCGAGCATGCGAAAGGCTTCGCGGATGGGGCCACGCGAGACGCCCATTTTCTCAGCCAGTGCGGCTTCAATCAGCTTGCTGCCCGGTGGGTACTCGCCACTCAGGATGCCGCGTTCGATTTCCTGCTGCACCACCATGCTCAGCGAGCGGCTCTGCAGCAGGGCAATGGTGGGGTGCATGGTCGCGCTCATGCAGCGGATTGAAGCAGATTTACAGAAATTGTCAACAATTTACAAAAAACAATTGACAAGCTTGAAGGGGTGACGTCCAATAAAATTTTTGACGGAGCTGACTTGCCGGCTCCAGGAACTAACGATGGACAGAGACCGCATACTGCTGACCCCGGGGCCCCTGACCACCACCCTGCGCACCAAGCTGGCCATGCTCAAGGACTGGGGCTCGTGGGACGCCGACTTCATTGCCGTCACAGCCAGTGTGCGCCGCAGCCTGCTGGCCATCATTCACGGCCAGGACAGCCATGTGGTGGTGCCCTTGCAGGGCTGCGGCACCTTCAGCGTGGAAGCGGCGGTCGCCACCCTGGTGCCGCATGACGGCCATGTGCTGGTGCTGGACAACGGCGCCTATTGCAAGCGAGCTGCCCGCATCACCAACATGATGGGGCGGCGTTGCACCACCATGAGCTTTGACGAGGCCAGCCCGGTCGACCCCCAGGCACTGGCGCAACGATTGCAAGAAGACGCCTCCATCACCCATGTGGTGCTGATCCACTGTGAAACCGGTGCCGGGGTGCTCAACCCCTTGCAAGCGGTGGCTGATGTCTGCGCCCAGTTTGACCGCGGGCTGATCGTGGATGCCATGAGCTCGTTTGCCGCGCTGGAGATCGACGCGCGCAAAATCAGGTTCGATGCCCTGGTTGCGGCCAGTGGCAAGTGCCTTGAGGGCGTGCCCGGTATGGGTTTTGTCTTCATTCGCCAAGCGGTGCTGGACGGCTGCGCTGGCCGCAGCCAGTCACTGGCGATGGACCTGCACGACCAATACGTGTACATGGAGAAGACCGGGCAGTGGCGCTTCACGCCGCCGACCCACGTGGTGGTGGCCCTGCATGAGGCCATTGCCCAGTTTGAAGCTGAAGGCGGCCAGAGCGCCCGGCTGGCGCGCTACACCCGCAACTACCAGACCCTGGTGGCTGGCATGGCGGCCCTGGGCTTCAAGCCTTTCCTGGACCCGGCGGTGCAGGCACCCATCATCGTCACCTTTCACGCGCCACAGCACCCGGCCTATGAGTTCAAGCGCTTTTACGACACCGCCAAGCACTATGGCTTTTTGCTGTACCCGGGCAAGCTGACGCAGGTGGAGACATTCCGCGTTGGCTGCATTGGCGCCATCGGCCCGGTGGAGATGCGCCAGGCGGTAGATGCGGTGGCGCAAACGCTGCGCGACATGGGCATCAGTCAGCCTGCGATAGGGGCTTGAGCCATGGCTAACGTTGCGGTCATCGGCGCCGGCTTTGTCGGCCTGTCCAGTGCCTACTGGCTGATGCAGGACGGCCACCAGGTCACAGTCTATGACCCGGCCGGGGCGGCTGGCGGTGCCTCTTTTGGCAATGCCGGCACCTTTGCCAACTACGCCTGCATCCCGGTCAACAACCCCTCGGTGTTCCGCGATCTGCCGCGCTACCTGCTGGCGGGTGACAGCCCGTTCCGCCTGCGCTGGTCTTACCTGCCGCAGCTCACGCCATGGCTGCTGCGCTTTCTGGCCAGCTCCAGCCGGCGCCGTTACACCGCCTCGGCCACTGCGTTGTCGCACCTGCTGGCGCGGGCACAGGATGGCTACACCCGTATGACGGCGCAGGCCAGCCTGGCGGCTTTTGTGAAGCCCAGCGAGTGCCTGTATCTGTACTCGGACGCCGCTAACTTTGCCGCGTCCGAATCAACCCTGGCGCTACGCCACTCGCTGGGCGTCAACTTCACGGTGCAGGGGCGCGACGACATCGCCCGCCTGGAGCCAGGGCTGGCCCCCATCTTTGACCGGGGCGTGCTTTACCAAGGCTCGTGGTTCCTGTCCAGCCCAGCGGACTTTTTAGGCGCTCTGCAGGCCTCGCTGGTGGCCGGCGGCCTGCAGATCGCTCGCAGCGCTGTCACCGGTCTGCAACCCCAATCAGGTGCGGTGCACGTCAGCACCGACGCTGGCCCAAGCGGGCATGATTGGGTGGTGGTGTGCGCTGGTGCCCACTCCAAACCGCTGGCCCGACAGTGTGGCGACGAAGTGCCGCTGGATGCCGAGCGGGGATACCACATCATGTACCCGGGCTCCTCGGGTGCGATCTCGCGCCCGATCGGCTGGGCCGAGCGCGGCTTTTACATGACGCCGATGGAGCAGGGCTTGAGGGTAGCGGGCACCGTGGAGCTGGCGGGCATGAAGCCGCAGCGCCATCAGGGCCTGCTGGATCTGCTGCATTTCTCGTCCCAGCGCGCCGTGCCCGGGCTGGGCGAGCCGAATGCGCCTTGGCTGGGGTTTCGGCCCACGCTGCCCGATGGCCTGCCGGTGCTGGGCCGCTCGCGCGATTCGGCGCGGGTGATTTATGCCTTTGGCCACCAGCACATCGGGGTGACGCTGGGTGGCATCAGCGGCGCCCTGGTGGCGGACCTGGTCGCTGGGCGCGCGCCGGCTGTCGATTTGGCACCGTTCGCCGCCGGCCGCTTTGCTGGCTAATATGACACTCGCTTGAACCAAATGAACGGACTCAACACACATGGCAACTTCCAAGAAAAACCCGGCAGCTGAACACCCTGCCGTTGCGGCAGTGCGGCGCTCCAGCGCCAGCAAAGTCAAGGTGGCGGTGAGCGACATCGATGGCGTGCTGCGCGGCAAATACCTGCACCGCGACAAATTCCTGGGGGCGGCTGAGCCCTACCCGGGCGGCGGCTTCGGCTTTTGCGACGTGGTGTTGGGCTGGGACATGATGGACACCACCTACGACAACACCACGGCCACCGGCTGGCAGCACGGCTTTCCGGACGCGCTGGCGCGGCTGGACCTGGACACCGCGCGCCACGTGCCCTGGGACGACGGTGTGCCTTTCTTCCTGGGCGAGTTTGTCAATGCGGATGGCACGGCGCATGCCCAGTGTCCGCGCCAGGCGCTGAAGCGGGTGCTCAAGCGCGCTGAAAAAATGGGCTTTAAGGTCATGACCGGCATGGAGTTTGAGTGGTTTAACTTTGTAGAGACGCCGCAGAGCTGGGCCGCTAAGAAAGGCGTGGCGCCCGAGGTGCTGACCCCGGGCATGTTTGGCTACTCGTTGCTGCGCATGAACCAGAACCGGCCGTTTTTCAACGCGCTGATGGATGAGATGCTGGCCTTTGGCGTGCCGGTGGAGGGCCTGCACACCGAAACTGGTCCGGGCGTGTTTGAAGCGGCGATTGGTTTCAGCGAGGCACTGGCCCAGGCTGACCGGGCGCTCTTGTTCAAAACCGGCACCAAGGAGATTGCGGCGCGCTTTGGCATCATGCCCAGCTTCATGGCCAAGCCGCACCAGAACCTGCCTGGCTGCAGCGGCCACATTCACCAAAGCCTGTCAGACGGCAAGACCAACCTGTTCTATGACGCGAAAAACCCGCTCAAGATGAGCAAGCTGTTCGAGAGCTACCTGGCCGGTCAGGTGGCCTGCATGATGGACTTTGCGCCGATGATCTGGCCCACCATCAACAGCTACAAGCGGCTGGTCGACGGCTTCTGGGCACCGGTCAAGCCGACCTGGGGCATCGACAACCGCACCGCCAGTTTTAGGGTGATCGCCGGCAGCCCCAAGGCCACCCGGCTAGAAACTCGCTGCCCGGGTGCTGACGTCAACCCTTATCTGGCGATGGCGGCGGTGATTGCCGCTGGCCTGGACGGCGTGGAAAAAGGCTTGAAACTGACCGCGCCACCGATCACCGGCACAAACGTCGGTGCCGAGCACATCCCCCGCGCACCGCGCACGCTGATTGAAACCACCCGCAACTTCCAGCAGTCGGCGATCGCCCGCGACTGGCTGGGCGACGGTTTTGTCGACCACTTTGCCGCCACCCGTGACTGGGAATGGCGCCAATGGCTGGACGCCGTGACCGACTGGGAAATGAAACGTTACTT
>CAMCZF010000136.1 GCA_945885775.1 Rhodoferax sp. OV413
CATCCACCGTGCTCAAGGCGCGCCGGGTTTCCACCGACAGCCAGTCGGCCTGGATTCCCTGCCCGGTGGACGAGGTGGTCAACACCATTCGCACTCAGCGCCCCGACGTGGTGTTTGCACCCCATGTGGAAACCTCGGCCGGCATGATCTTGCCCGATGACTACCTGAAAACCGTGTCCGATGCCGTGCATGAGGTGGGCGGGCTGATGGTGCTCGATTGCATTGCCTCGGGCGCCATCTGGGTGGACATGGTTGCCACGGGTGTGGATGTGCTGGTCAGCGCGCCGCAAAAGGGCTGGAGCGGCTCACCCTGCTGCGCCATGGTGATGCTCAGCGAGCGCGCGCGCGCTGCCATCGACGGCACCAGCAGCACCAGCTTTGCCTGTGACCTGAAAAAATGGTTGCAGGTCATGGAAACTTACGAAAAAGGTGGCCACACCTACCACACCACCATGCCGACCGACGCCCTGGTGCGGCTGCGCGAGGTGATGCAAGAAACCCGCGCCTACGGATTTGATCGGGTCTGCGCCGAGCAGCGTGAGCTGGGTGAGCAGGTGCGGGCTTTGTTTGAGAGCCGTGGCATCGTCAGCGTGGCGGCGGACGGTTTCAAGGCCCCGGGCGTGGTGGTCAGCTACACGCGTGATGCCGACATCCAAAACAGCAAGAAGTTTTTGGCGCTGGGTCTGCAGACAGCGGCCGGGGTGCCACTGCAATGTGACGAGCCGGCCGACTTCATGACCTTCCGGGTCGGCCTCTTCGGCCTGGAAAAACTCCATAACGTGGAACGCAGCGTAGACCAACTCGCCGCAGCCCTCGACCTCATCGGCCTGACCGAGCCGGAGGCCCTGGCGGCCTGAGGCTTGAGCGCGCGCGGGCCTGGCCACCTGGCCAGGCAGGCTGCGCCGCCTGAGTGCTATGTTATTAGTAGCATAAAACCCAGTAACGACGGGGCCTGGGGGCCAAAATGACCCAAAATCTTTTTGAATCAGTGACCATCGTTGGGGCGGGGGCCATTGGTGGTTGGCTGGGCGCGCGGCTGGCTGCGCAGGGGGTGCGTGTCAGCCTGCTGGCCCGTGGCGCCACACTGGCTGCGCTGCAGCAGCACGGGCTGCGTCTGCGTTCAGGCGACGCTGAGCAGCGTTACCAGTTGGCGGCCACC
Source organism: Rhodoferax sp. OV413 (assembly GCA_945885775.1). Classification (GTDB taxonomy): domain Bacteria; phylum Pseudomonadota; class Gammaproteobacteria; order Burkholderiales; family Burkholderiaceae_C; genus Rhodoferax. The sequence goes on from CAMCZF010000136.1 coordinate 1,160, forward strand.
TCCGATGCGGCGACCCTGGGGGTGCAAGATTTGGTGGTGCTGGCGGTCAAGGCACCCGCTTTGCCGAAAATCGCGCAAAGCATTGGCCCGCTGCTGGGACCCAACACAGTGGTGTTGACCGCCATGAATGGCGTCCCCTGGTGGTTTTTTCAGGGCTTTGGTGGCAACCTGGCTGGCACCCGGCTGCAGGCGGTGGACCCCCAAGGCGAACTGGCCGCCACCATTGCGCCGGCGCGGGTGCTGGGCTGTGTGGTGCATGCCAGCTGTTCCACTGACGCGCCCGGTGTGGTGCGGCACCATTTTGGGCAGGGGCTGATCATCGGCGAGCCCGGCGGTGGCGCGTCAGCCCGGGTCAATGCGCTGGCTACTTTGCTGTCGAAGGCTGGCTTTGACACCACCGTGTCGCCGCAGATTCAGCGAGACGTCTGGTACAAACTGTGGGGCAATATGACGGTCAACCCGATCAGTGCCCTGACCGGCGCCACCACCGACCTGATCCTTGACGACCCGCTGGTGCGCGGCTTTGTCTCGGGGGTGATGCTGGAGGCGCGCGAAATTGGTTCACGCATCGGGATCCCAATCAGCCAACAGCCCGAGGACCGCCATGCCGTGACCCGCAAGCTCGGCGCGTTCAAGACCTCGATGCTGCAAGATCTAGAGGCCGGCAAGCCGGTTGAGCTCGATGCACTGGTGACCGTGGTGCAAGAGCTTGGCCAACTCACCGGGGTGGCCACGCCACTGACCGATGTGCTTTTGGGGCTAGCCCGTCTCCAGGCGCGCTTGCGCGGCCTGTACTGAGCCCGGGTGGTCCAGGTCGGGGCGGCGCCAGGGGTCGATGTGCGTCATCAGGTTCAGCACCCGATGCCGCTGTAAGACCCGGTTCCGCGCAGACACGGCGATGTCGTGCCCCGCTTCGACAGTGATCGTGGCGTCCACCTCCAGGTGGGCATCCACCAAAATCATGTCACCCATCTTTCGGGTGCGCACGTCGTGCACGGCACTTACGCCCGGCGTCTCGACCAGGGTTTGCCGAATGGCCGCCACCTCCTGCTCGTCCACCGCCCGGTCCATCAGGTCATGCAGCGCGTCCCAGCCAAATCCCCAGCCCATTTTGCCCACCATAAAGCCCACGATCAAGGCTGCAATCGGGTCTAGGATGGGGTAGCCGGCCAGGTTGCCGATGATGCCGATACCGACCACCAGCGACGACGCAGCGTCGGAGCGGGCGTGCCAGGCGTTGGCCACCAGCATGCTTGACTTGATGCGCTTGGCCGCGCGCAGCATGTAGCGAAACAGCAGTTCCTTGGCCACCAGCGCACCGCCGGCGACCCACAGCGCCGCCACATGCACCGTGGCCACGGTTTCGGGCGACTCGAGCTTGCGCATGGCAGCCCACAGCATGCCCACGCCCACCGCCAGCAGCATCACGCCCAGCACCAGCGATGCCGCAGTCTCATAGCGCTGGTGGCCGTAGGGGTGGTCGGCGTCGGCGTCTTTTTGGCTATGGCGACCAGCCAGCAGCACCACAAAGTCGGCCACCAGATCGGACAGGGAGTGCAGGCCGTCAGCCACAAGGGCCTGCGACTTGGCCAGGATGCCGACCGTGACCTGAACCGCTGTCAGCACCAGATTCACCCCCACGCTGACCCAGGTGCTGCGCATGGCTGCTGAAGCGCGCTGGGCCGGGCTGTGCTCACTGTCTTCCGGGTCGTCAGCCCATTCGGTCGATTTCATGGGTGTAGGGTTGGGTGCATGGCCTTGATTATGTTGCCAGTGCGCTCGGTCTTGACACGGCGAGGCTTGATCTCGATCAAGAGACGGCGCCACGCGCTGGCTTATCGTGAGGTACCCACGACCGATGCCGCCGCCAACCAAAGCCCACAGCCACCAAAAGGCCTGAGCACGCCAGAGGCGGCGCTGCGTCTGAGAGAGGACGGCCCCAATGTGCTGGCCAGCGAGCAGCGCCGTACCTGGGTCGTGATCCTGCGCGAGGCATTGCACGAGCCCATGTTTCTGTTGTTGTTGGCGGCCGGCTCCCTGTACCTCATCTTGGGTAATCTGCAGGACGGTTTGGTGATGTTCGGTCTGGTGCTGGTGGTGATGGCCTTGACCCTCTACCAGGAGGGACGCACTGAACGTGCCCTGGCGGCCTTGCGTGAGCTGACCAGTCCGCGCGCGCTGGTTTTGCGTGACGGCGTGGCACAACGCATCGCCGGCAGCGCCGTGGTGCGCGGTGACCTGCTGCTGCTGGCGCAGGGCGACCGGATTGCGGCCGACGCCCAACTGCTGAGTGGCACTGGGGTGCAGGTGGATGAATCGTTGCTCACCGGTGAGTCGATGCCGGTTGACAAGCAGGCAGATCGGGCAGCGCTGCTCTTTGCCGGCACCCTGCTGGTTAATGGACATGGCTCGGCGCGGGTGACTGCGACGGGCGGACGCAGTGAAATTGGCCGCATTGGCAAGGCGCTGCAGGGCTTGGGAACCGAGCGTTCGCCGCTGAAGCGCCAGACCGCGCGCTTGGTGCGAACCCTGGCGCTGATCGGGTTTGCCGCCAGCGTAGCACTGGTGCTGCTGCTGGGCTGGCGGCAGGGTGACTGGCTGGCCGCTTTGCTGGCCGGCATTGCCCTGGCAATGGCCATGCTGCCGGAGGAGTTCACCGTGGTGCTGACCGTGATACCGGCGCTTGGCGCGTGGCGGCTGGCCCAGCAGCAGGTGTTGACCCGGCGTATTGCCGCCATCGAGACCCTGGGCGCTGCCACAGTGCTGTGCGCCGATAAAACCGGGACGCTGACCGAAAACCGCATGACTGTCGTGGCCCTCTATGTGCCGAGCGGGGAGGCTGCAGCCGATGAATTCTTTGATCTGCTGACACCCACCGAAGCCGCGGTGCCAGAGGCGTTTCATTCACTGGTGGAATACGCCATCCTGGCCAGCATGGCAGAACCCTACGACCCCATGGAGCGGGCTTTTCACCGCTTGGGCCAACAAATGCTGGACCAGACCGAGCACCTGCATCATGACTGGACCTTGCTGCGCGAGTATGGGCTGACGCCCGAGCTTCGTGCCATGGCGCACGTCTGGCAGGCGAAGCAGGGCGAGGCGCATGTGGTGGCGGCCAAGGGTGCGCCGGAGGCCATTGCTGACCTGTGCCACCTGGACGCCGCAGCACAGCGGCGACTGGCCACTGCAGCCGACGCCATGGCTGCCAAGGGCCTGCGGGTGCTGGGAGTCGCCAGGGCGCGCTTTGTCGGGCAGCAGTGGCCGGCCGTCGAGCACGATTTTGAGTTTGCCTTTGTGGGCCTGCTCGGTCTGGCGGACCCATTGCGCTCTGGCGTCCGGGCTGCAGTGGCAGAGTGCTATTCGGCCGGTATCCGGGTCATGATGATCACGGGGGATTACCCGGTTACAGCGCGCGCCATCGCGGCTCAGGCGCGTATCGCTTGTGACGGCGCGGGCCAATTGCTCACGGGTGATGAACTGGACCGGCTCGACGACGCACAGCTGCAGGCGCGGATCCCGCAAGTCACGGTCTGTGCCCGCATCACGCCAGAGCAAAAGCTGCGCATCGTCCAGGCGCTCAAGCGTCATGGCGACATCGTTGCCATGACCGGCGACGGCGTGAACGACGCCCCTGCACTGAAGGCGGCCCATGTCGGTGTGGCCATGGGCGGGCGTGGCACGGACGTGGCGCGCGAGGCTGCATCCATGGTGCTGCTGGACGACAACTTTGCCTCCATCGTGCAGGCGGTGCGGCTGGGCCGGCGCATCTACAACAACCTGCACAAGTCGATGTCCTACATCCTGGCGGTGCATGTGTCAGTGGCCGGCATGGCGCTGGTGCCGGTGGTACTGGGGTGGCCGGTGCTGCTGTTCCCCTTGCACATTGCGTTCTTGGAGCTGGTGGTTGACCCAGCCTGCTCGCTGGTGTTTGAGGGCGAGCCGGCCGAGGCGGACGTGATGCAGCGCCCGCCGCGTGATGCTAATGCCCCTCTGTTTGGTGGTCGGGCGATGCTGCTGGCCCTGGTGCAGGGTATCGGGGTCTGGCTGGTGGTGGGTTTTGCCATGGCGTTGCTGCTGCTCACGCTTTACCTGCCGGCCCTGACGGGGCTGTTCTTGTTTGCGCCACTGGGTCTGGCGCAGCTGCTGGCCGCATTGGCCTTGGGGCTGCTCAGCGTGGTTTGGTTTGAGGCGGTGAAATACGCGCAGCGTCGGCGTGAAGCGAGCCGGCGCCTTTAGCCCGCCAGGCTGGGCACGCGCGGCGCCAGCGCGCACATCAGCTCGTAGCCTAGCGTGCCGGCGTGGCGGGCAACCTCGTCAATATCAAGCACCGCGCCTTGGCTGCTGCGTCCCCACAAAATGACTTCGTTGGCCGTGCCAGCGCCCAGGCCGAGGTGCTGCCCAGCCTCAGCCAATGGGCCGAGGTCCACCGTCAGCATGTCCATGCTGACCCGGCCAATGGTGTGGGTGCGCACCCCGTTGACCAGCACCGGGGTGCCGGTACCGCAGACCCGGGGGTAGCCGTCGGCATAGCCACAGGCCACTACCCCGATGCGCATCGGCTCGGTCGCAGTGAAAGACGAGCCGTAACCCACACTTTGCCCCGCCTGCAGGTCTTGTGTTGCTATTATTTTGGAAGCAAGGGTCATCGCCGGCTGCAAACCCCAGTCGCTCGCGCAGCGTTCCGGGTAGTCGGGCGCGCTGCCGTAAAGGGCAATGCCGGGGCGTACCCAGTCGGAGGCTGCCTCGGGCTCGGGGTGGCGCAATGTGGCCGCGCTGTTGCTCAGGCTGCGTTCGCCCGGCAGATCGCGCGTGACGGTAGCAAAGACCGCCATCTGCGCCGCGATGCCAGCGGCACCATCGGCGTCACTGAAGTGGGTCATCAGCGAGGTCTCATCAACCTGCGGCAGGGCGTTGAGCCGGGTCCAGGCAGAGCGGTAGCGCTCGGGCGTAAAGCCGAGTCGGTTCATGCCCGAGTTCATCTTTAAAAACACCCGGTGCGGCAGGTTGGTTTTGTGCATTGCCAGCATGTCGATCTGCTCATCGCAGTGCACGGTGTGCCAAAGGTCCAGGCGGGAGCAAAGCTCAAGGTCGCGCTGTTCAAACACGCCTTCGAGCAACAAAACTGGGCCGCGCCAGCCCAGAGCGCGCACCCGCCGGGCCTCATCCAGGTCCAGCAGGGCAAAACCGTCGGCGCCGCGCAGGCCGTCAAACGCCAACTCAATGCCGTGGCCGTAGGCGTTGGCTTTGACCACGGCCCAAACGCGGGAATCCGGTGCGGCAGCACGGGCCCGCGCCAAGTTGTGGCGCAATGAATCAGTGTGGATAGTGGCTTGAATGGGGCGGGGCATGAGCTTGGTTTGGGTCGGCCAAGTGGCGTTGATCCGAGCACCATTTTGACACTGCTGGGGCGTGATATAACCCGGTACCTCTCGGAGCCATATGACAAATCCCAAGGCAACCCACCTGTTGGTGCAGGGGAAGCAAGCATGAAGCGCGGCTTTTTCACCATCATGTCCGCTCAGTTCCTGAGCTCGCTGGCAGACAACGCCCTGTTCGTGGCCGCTGTGCAGTTGCTGCGCAGTAGCCATGCGCCAGAGTGGCAGCAGGCTGCGCTGGTGCCCATGTTTGCCTTGTTTTACGTGGTGCTGGCGCCTTTTGTCGGAGCGTTCGCCGATTCCATGCCTAAGGGCCGGGTCATGCTCCTGAGCAATTTTGTCAAGGTGATTGGTTGTCTGCTGATGTTGTTTGTCACCCACCCGCTGATGGCCTATGCCATCGTTGGTCTGGGCGCGGCGGCTTATTCGCCAGCCAAGTACGGCATCCTGACCGAGCTGCTGCCAGCCTCGCAACTGGTCAAGGCCAACGGCTGGATCGAGGGCCTGACCATTGCCTCAATCATTTTGGGCGTGCTGCTGGGTGGGCAACTGGTGGGGCCCATGCTGTCTGCCCAGCTCTTGGCGTTTGATCTTCCGTTAATCACCACCAGCATTGACACTGCCCCAGAGGCAGCCATTCTGGTGCTGATCTTTGTTTATTTCTCGGCTGCCTGGTTCAATACTCACATCCCGCTGACCGGTGCTCAGATGCGGCCCATGCCCAAGCGGCTGATCACGCTGCTTCCTGACTTCTGGGCTTGCAACACCCTGCTCTGGCGCGACCGGCTCGGCCAGATTTCCCTGGCCGCTACCACCTTGATCTGGGGGGTAGCCGGCAATCTCCGCTTCATCGTGCTGGCCTGGGCCGCAGCAGCGCTGGGTTATTCGGTCACCCAAGCCTCGGCGCTGCAGGGCGTGGTGGCGATCGGCATGGCGGTGGGCGCGGTGGTGGCGTCGATGCGCATGCGCCTGGAAGACGGGCCACGGGTCATCACGCTGGGCATCGGCATGGGCCTGCTGATCATCATGCTGATCTTCATTGACAACGTCTGGGTCGCCGCGCCCTTTTTGATCCTGCTCGGCGCACTCGGTGGTTTTTTGGTGGTCCCCATGAACGCCTTGCTGCAGCACCGCGGGCACAACCTGATGGGCGCCGGGCGCTCTATCGCAGTGCAGAACTTCAACGAACAGGCCTGCATCTTGGCGCTGGGCGCCGCCTACAGTTTTTCGACCGGCATAGGTCTGCCTACTTTTGGCGCCATCACGGCGTTTGGCTTGGTCATTGCCAGCGTCATGTGGGTGATCAAGCGCTGGCATGTCCGAAACTGCGTGGTGCACAAGGATGAGATCGATCGACTGATCGCCATTGCCCGCAATGACAACCTGCACGGCTGATGCCCGCTAGGGCGCTGGCCGTTGCCGCGCTGCTGTTCAATGCGCTGGTGTTTGGCATGCTGTGGTGGCCGTTTCGGGCGCTGCAGGCCCAGGGGCTGCACCCTCTTTGGGCTACGGCCATCATTTATGTGATTGGCCTGGTGGGCTTGTTGGCACTGCTGCCGCAGGCCTGGCGCGGCCTGCTGCGGCACCCCTGGCTATGGCTACTGGTGCTGGCCGCCGGCATGACCAACGTGGGCTTTAACTGGTCGGTCACGGTGGGCGATGTGGTGCGCGCCGTGCTGCTGTTCTACTTGATGCCGGCCTGGGTGGTGCTGCTGGCCTGGCCGCTGCTGGGCGAGCGGCCCACCGCTGCCAGTTTGCTGCGGCTGGCGCTGGCGCTGGGCGGTGTGGTGCTGGTGCTCAAGACGCCGGGCTCCCCCTGGCCACTGCCGGAAAGCCTGGCCGACTGGCTGGCGCTGATGGGCGGCTTTTGCTTTGCCCTGACCAATGTGCTCTTGCGCAAACTGCACCACACCCCGGAAGGCGCGCGCATGCTGGCCATGTTCATTGGTGGTGCGGTGATGGCGTCCGCAGTAGCCACACTGGGTATGCGGCTTGGCGTGGTGCCGGCCGCTGCCCTGTCTGGCTCTGCGTGGTTGGGCCTGGCGCTAGCCTTGAGCCTGGCGCTGCTGGCCGGCAACCTAGCGCTGCAGTTTGGCGCGGCGCGCCTGAGCGCCAGCAGCACCTCGATCATCATGCTGTCTGAGGTGGTGGTGGCCAGCGTGTCGTCGGTGCTGCTGGGCACGGGCAGTTTGTCGGCGCAGACTCTGGCCGGCGGCGCCCTGATCCTGCTGGCGTCGGTGCTGGCCGTGCTGCCGCTCAAGCCGGCTCAGCAGCCCGCCCTGTGAGGGAGGTCGCAAACTGCGACACTGCGGTATCCAACCCCTCCGGAGAAGCCATGTCCACCGTGTACGATTTTGAAGCGCAGCAGATCAACGGCCAGCCGGTCGCCCTGAGCCAGTTCAAGGGCAAAGCGATGCTGATCGTCAACACCGCCAGCGCCTGCGGCTTTACGCCGCAGTTTGCCGGCCTGGAAGCCCTGCACAAGACGTATGGCGAGCGTGGCCTGGTGGTGCTGGGCTTCCCCTGCAACCAGTTTGGCGGTCAGGACCCGGCCAGCAACGACAAGATTGCCGAATTTTGCCAGCTGAATTACGGCGT
>CAMCZF010000137.1 GCA_945885775.1 Rhodoferax sp. OV413
GTGAGCGGGCTGTGTCACAGCGATCTGCATTTTATGGAGGGCAAGTACCCCACGCCCGTGCCCGCCGTGCTGGGCCATGAGGCTGCCGGGGTGGTCGAGGCGGTGGGTGAAGATGTCACCCACGTCAAGCCAGGTGACCATGTGGTCACCTGTCTGTCGGTCTTCTGCGGTCACTGCGAGTTCTGCGTGACGGGCCACCAGACCATTTGCAGCAACACCGCGGTCAAGATGCCGCCCGGCAAGGCCAAACGCCTGCGCTGGAAGGGCGAGCACCTGAACCAGTTCCTGAACCTATCGGCCTTTGCAGAGCAGATGCTGGTGCACGAAAACGCGGTGGTCAAAATCCGCGAAGACATGCCGCTCGACTTGGCGGCGCTGCTGGGCTGCGGCGTGCTGACCGGCTACGGCTCGGTGGTGCACAGCGCCCGCATGGAACCCGGTACCTCGGTGGCTGTGCTCGGCTGCGGAGGCGTGGGTCTTTCCACCATCCATGCGGCGCACTTGGCGGGCGCGGCCCGCATCATCGCCATTGACATTGACGCCAACAAGCTGCAAATGGCCAAAACCTTCGGCGCCACCGATGGCGTGGATGCCAAAGACCCCGACATGGTCGCCAAAATCATCGAGATGACCCAGGGCGGCGTGCACTATGCATTTGAGTGCATCGGCCTCAAGCCCACCACTGAAGCCTCTTTCGCCATGCTGCGTCCTCGTGGCTTGTCCACCATTGTGGGCATGATTCCCCTGGGTACCAAGATCGAACTGCACGGGTTCGACTTTCTTCGGGAACGCCGCATTCAAGGGACGATGATGGGTTCCAACCACTTTCGTCTCGATATCCCCCGCCTGGTGGAGTTCCACATGCAAGGACGCATGAAGCTTGAGCAGTTGGTCTCGAATCGGCTCAAGCTGGCGCAGATCAACGACGGTTTTTCGGCATTGCAGCGCGGTGGAATCGCCCGCAATGTGGTGGTCTTCGACTAAAGGCCGCTGCCCCGGTGGCCCGCGCTGGCTTAACTGGGCAATGCCCGCCAGTGCACTGATTTTTGCGTGGTGATTTCATGGAAAAACTCCATGCCATAGCCGTGGCCCAAGCCACTCGCCTTGACGGGCTCAGAACTGCCACCCGGCGCCTTGCCACGCAGCGTGTTGATCTTGACCATGCCGGCGCGCAAGGAATGAATGGCGCGTAGGGCGCGTGGTGCCGACGTGGTCATGACCATCGACGCCAGGCCAAAGCGTGTGCGGTTGGCCATCTCGATGGCCTCGTCAAAATCATCAAAAGCGATGCAGGGTGCGACCGGGCCGAAGGTCTCTTCTGTCATCAAACGACAGTTGACATCTGGATGGCTGAGGACAGTGGGCGGATAGAAAAAGCCTTTTCCGGCCAGTCGTGCGCCCCCATGGTGCAGGTTTGCGCCTGCGGCAAGGGCTTCTTGGACCTGTAGCGACACGATCTGCAGCTGGTTCTGGTCGACCAAAGGGCCCATCTGAATGCCAGCCGTCAAGCCGTTGCCTTGGCGGATGGCCCGTGCCTGCGCGGTCAGCGCCTCGACAAACTCAGGGAATATTTTTCGTGCCACGTACAGCCGTTCGGTCGAGGTGCAGATTTGCCCGGCATTCGAAAATGCCGCCTCTGCCGCCAGCCGGGCCGCTGCAGCGACGTCGACGGTGTCATCGATGATCAGGGCGTCTTTGCCGCCCAACTCCAAAATGGCTTTCTTCAAGCTTTGACCGCAAATGGCGCCCAGGTGCCGGCCAGTTGCTTCACTGCCCACAAAGACCAGCAAATCCACCTGCGGATGGCGCACCAGGGCGTCGCCTACGGTCGGGCCGTCCCCCAGCAAAACATTCACCACGCCAGGGGGTAAGTGGTCAAAGATGCGCTCGACAATCAGGCGGGACGTCAAGGGTGTTTTTTCTGAAGGCTTCCACACCACGGTGTTGCCCACCAGCAAATTAGGCACCACGTTGTCGAGACCCAGGGCTACAGGAAAGTTCCAGGGCATCACGCAGGCGGCCACCCCTCGCGCAAACCTTTGTTGAAAATTAAGCTCCAGGTCGGCCGCCATCTGTTGGCCGCTGCGCAGATGGATCACCATTTCTGCGTTGGAGCGCATGCCTTCAATGGCTTTGTTAACCTCATTCAGTGCGTGTGACAAAGGCTTGCCCATTTCACGGGTCAGCAAATGGGCCACTTCGTCACGGATCTGTGTCAACCGGTCAATGGCGGTCAGGATGATCTGGCGGCGCTGCAGGGGCGATCGTGCTGCCCAGGGCTCAAACGCGCGGCGGGCGGCTGCAACAGCAGCCTCGACATCGTTGGCATGTCCTCGCGGGATGGTGTCGATCAGCGCTTCTGTGGCGGGGTCCAAAATGTCAATGGCGTCGCCTGAGCCCGGGAGCGCCTGGTTGTCGATCCAGTGGGTTTGCATCAAAGGCCTTTCTGGCGCTGCGGCACTTCAAGAGGGCTGCTGGCTTGAGTCGGCCGACTCAGGGTGTCACAAAAGCCGAACAGGCCGGCTTGGCCACCCGTGTGAATGAACACGATGTTCTCGTTGGCTCGGTAATGACCGCGTCGGACCCAGTCCATCAACCCGGCCATGGCTTTACCGGTGTAGACCGGGTCGAGCAAGATACCCTCCAGCCGTGCCACTTGTTGAACAGCCGCCACCATGGCGGGTGTGGGAATGCTGTAGCCCTGGCCCAGGTAGTCGGCATTCACCCGAATCGCCTCTGGCGGGATCTCGGGTAAGTCTCCGATCCATTGTGCAGTCGCTAAAGCCAGCGCCGCCACCCTGGGGTGTTGTAGGTGTGCGGCTTGGCTCACAGCAAAGCCTTGTACGGTGACTGTGCTGGCTTGAGTGGCCACCCCCACCACCAAACCCGCTTGCGTGCCAGCGCTGCCGCTGGCCACCACGATGTGATCCAGACGTAAAGACTTTTCCTTGGCTTGCTGCAGAAGTTCTTGAGCCGCCTTGACATAGCCGAGCGTGCCCACCGGGTTGGAGCCACCACTTGGAATCAGGTAGGGGCGACGTCCAGTTGAGCGAAGCTGTTCGCCCACCTGCTTCAGAGCAGCAGCCATGTCGGTGCCGCCAGGGCGATAGACGACCTCAGCACCGAGCAGTCCGTCGAGTAGCACATTGCCGTTATGCAAGTAGGCGTAGTCCGGATTCGGATGGCGGTGTTCCAGGAGGACGGTACAAGCCAGACCGAGGCGGGCAGCGGCGGCAGCAGTTTGCCGAACATGGTTGGATTGAAGCGCGCCCAGCGTGACCACATGGTCCGCACCTTGCTGCAGGCCCTCGCCCAATAAAAACTCCAACTTGCGTGCTTTGTTGCCGCCGAGCGCCATGCCAGTGAAGACAACGCGCTTGATCCAAATCTGGGGGCCACCCAGGTGCTGTGTCAGGCGGGGCATGAACTCCAAGGGCGTGGGGGCATGGCACAGGTCAATGCGGGGGAAGCGGTCGAGGTTCATCGTGCAGACCCCGACACAGCATCGAGGCTGGCCCAGGCTTCCTCCGCCGACACGCCGGGCGGTGGCGTAAAGGCAATAAAGGCTTCTTCACCGACGGCCTGTTGACCGCCATAAGCGTCAGCCTTGGCCCGCTGCGCTGCTTTGGCCCGGTCGTCTTGCAACTGCGGGTCACAGATGGACAACAGCACTGGCATGAGGCGTCGCTCGATGGCGTCGCCTTGCGCAGTCCCGTGCAAATCGTGCAGTTCGTCAGGGTCGGCATGAAGGTCAAAGGTCTGGGTCGGCATGCCGACATGGACAATCATTTTGTCGTCGTGCTGACGCACCAAATAGGCCGCTGAGCGTGAACCTTGCGCATGGTATTCGGCAAACAACGGGCGCTCCAGGTCGTCTTGGCCGTGGGCCGCCGGCCACAGTGACACGCCAGGGAGGTCGGCATCCGCAGGCTCCAATTGAGCGCCCGCCATGTCAATGAGGGTCGGAAACAAATCCACATGCGAGACCAGTTGCTCAGAGACATGACCGGCTTGAATGCCGGGTCCTGCCAGGATCAGTGGCACCCCGACTGCGCCCTCGAACAGCGAACGTTTGCCAAACAAGCCTTGCGCTCCGAACAATTCGCCATGGTCGCTGGTGTACATCATGCGGGTGTCGTCGAAGATCTGGAGCGACTTCATCTCCTGGAGCACGATGCCGATCTGCTCGTCCATGTGCGTGATCAAACCAAAATAACTCGCGGCGATCCGTTGCAACACAGCCGGGTCGAGTTGAGGCGGCATGCCGTCAAGTTGGCGTGCGAACTCGACAGACGGATGAAAAGAATCACTCGCCATTTCAGGCGGTAGAGGCATGTCTTTCAGGGGGTACATGTCTAAGAAGCGCTTGGCCACGGTAAAGGGTGGGTGGGGGCTGATGTAAGACACGATGAGAACCGACGTTTTTTTGTCTGTGGGTTGATGCTCGCGCAGCCAGGCCACGGCCTGCTCGGTAATTTGACGGTCGTAGTCTTGGTAATGGGTGTCACCCTCCTTGGACAGGTCGTCATACAAACCCATCATCACGCCGGGCTCTTTGGGTTTTTGTGCATCGAAGCCGCGCAACAGGCCCTTGAGAGCGCCTTTGCCTTCGTGCAGGTGCATGGGCAATATTTCTTTGGTGAAGCCGTTGTCGTCATCGCTGCTGCGGTAGTGCAATTTGCCGATGGCGGTGACGTGGTGCCCTTGCTCGCGCAGGCGGTGCATCCAGCTGGGAATCGCGCCGTCATAGGCCATGACATTGTCCCAATAGCTGGTCTGGTGCGGATAACGGCCGGTCGCCATGGCCGCACGGGCCGGGCAGCACAGCGGGCTGGTGCTGTAAGCGTTAGCAAAACGTGTACCGCGCTGAGCGATGGCGTCGATGTGCGGCGTTTGCACCACCGGGTGCCCATAGCAGCCGACCACCGACCGGTTATGGTTGTCTGCGACGAAGATCACAAGGCGTTGGGGTGCTGGCATAGAGGACTCGTTAAGATGGACGTTGACACAATTATGCTGGTAAACCAGCAAACCATCCTATGTCATGCGGCTCTATCATGCGTGTTGTTCCACATCGCTTGCCCCAGTAAGCCCATTTCACGTGCCTTCCTCATCTCCTGCGGCGCACAATAAGTCGCCGCTCTACCACAGCATTGCCGGTGCCCTGCGGTCCTTGATTGCTTCTGGCGAGTTGAAGGCGGGCGCTCAATTGCCGACGATTGCCGCGATGGCCCAGCGCTATCAGGTCGCGCCTGTCACCGTGCGTGAAGCGTTTCGGTTGCTGACTCAGGAGGGCTTGATTCGTGCGCGCCGCGGCAGCGGCACATTTGTCAATGAGGCGCCGCCGCGTCTGACGTCACCTGTCACCGAGGCAGGGTGGCCCCAGTTGCCGCAGAACCTGCGCGAGCACCGAGGGCGAATCCTCGAAGCAGATGACGCCACGCCACCCTTGTTGCCGCATGAAGGCACGCCGGCGGCCGCGTACCGGCGAATGCGCCGCGTGCACCTGGATGAGCGATCTGAACCGTTTCGGGTGGTGGAGCTCTTTGTGGCCCGTCATTACTACGACCAAGCGCCTCGACGGTTCGACCAGGAGATGGCCTTGGTGGTGCTGGAGGAGTTGGACGCGGTGCACCTAGTGGAAATGCGACAAAACTTTACCTTGACCATCGCCGACGCCGATGTGGCGGCGCATTTGGGTGTACGAGCTGGCGAGCCCCTGGGCCGGCTCCGTCGATCACTGGTTAATACGCAAGGTGTGGTGGTGTATTTTTCGATTGCACTGATCCGTTCAGATCGGATTTCGCTGGCCTGGTCGATGCGTCGGTCCGTGCCGGCAACTCCCCCTGCTTAAGCCTCGTCGCTGGCCTTACAGGCCCCTGAGCGTGCCCAGCGCAAACGGCAGACTTAGCATACCCAGCAGCGTGGACAAGGTGACTAGCCCCGCCACATAGGCGCCGTCGTAGCCCATGCGCGCTGCCAACACGTAGGCGCTGGGGGCGGTGGGCAGGGCCGAAAACGCCAGCAGCACGGTGGTTTGCACCGGGTCCAGGCCAAACAGCCGAGCCAGGCCGAAAGCGGCCAAGGGCAGCAGCAGGTGCCGGATGGTCAGCAGGGTCACGGCCAATGATTTAGCGCGACCCAGCGCGCCGAACTGCATGCCGGCGCCCGCGGCCATCAGGCCCAGCGGCAGCGACGATGCGCCAATGCGGCTGACGGTCGGCTCAAGCCAACCCGGAATACTCAGGCCCAGCAAATTGGCCAGCAGGCCACTGGCAGTTCCGATGATGAGTGGATTACGCATCAGTGCAGCGCCAAAACCGCGCTGGCCCTGACGCGCCATGGGCCAAACTGCGGCCACGTTGAACAGCGGCACACAGACGCCGATCAGCACCGCGATCAGCAGCAGGCCCTGGGGCCCGGCCAGCCGCTCAGCCAGCGCCAGACCGACGAAGGAGTTGAATCGAAACGCCACCTGGGTGCTGGCGGCGTGGTCCCGCGCAGGCACATGCCGCCCGAGCCAGGGCCAATAGGGCAGGGAGTAGGCTAGGCCAATACCGATCAAGCCGACCGCCCAGCCTGCGCCGATCAGGCCCGAGGTCGAGCCGATGTCCAGCGGGCTTTTCACGATCGATTGGAACAGCAGCACTGGAAAGAACAGGAAATACACCAGCGTCTCCACCTGTTTCCAAACGGGTCGGTTCAGCGGGGTGTAGCGGCACACCAGGTAACCGCACAGGATCAGTGAGAAATCGGGGAAGAGCAACTGGGCAAAATTCACCCGGCGAGAATAGCAGTGATCGATGCCTCGGTTACGGGTTTGCCCTTACGTGGAAGTCCTCGCTAGTCGGTCTGCGACCCGGTTAATAATGACGTTGAACGCGTTTTGCTTTTGTTTTTCAGGAGATACCCCCATGATGCACCGTCGAACCCTTGTAGCCTGTTGTCTTTTTGCTTTTGCTGGCACCGCGCTGGCCCAGGGCTATCCCACTCGGGTGGTCAAGTTGCAGGTCCCGTTCGCGCCAGGCGGCACCACCGACATCGTGGCCCGCGTGATCTCTGAACCCTTGGGGAAGGCGCTCGGGCAAAACGTGATCATCGAGAACAAAGCCGGCGGCGGTGGCGTGGTCGGCGCCAATGAGACCGCCAAGGCAGTGCCCGATGGTTACTCGCTGGGCATGGCCACAGTCTCCACCACAGCGGCTAATCCGGCCATCAACCCCAAGATGCCTTATGACGCAGCAACTGATTTCACGCCGGTGATCAATATCGCTGCCACACCCAACGTGATCGCCATACACCCCAGTTTCCCGGCCAAGAACTACAAGGACTTTGTGGAGGTGCTGAAAAAATCGCCAGGCCGTTATTCCTACTCATCCTCGGGCACGGGTGGCATTGGCCATTTGCAGACCGAACTGTGGAAAGGCCTGCAAGGCGTAGCGGTCACGCACATCCCCTACTCGGGTGCCGGCCCAGCGCTGCGCGACACCGTAGGCGGTCAGGTGGAAATCATTTTTGACAACGTGCCGTCTGCCTTGCCGCACATCCAGGGCGGCAGGTTGATTGCGCTGGCCGTGGCGGCGCCGCAGCGGCTTGCAGCCCTGCCTGACGTCCCCACCTTCAAAGAGCTTGGCCTGGAACCTGTGAACCGCATGGCGTACTACGGCATTGTTGGCCCCAAAGGCATGCCGCGTGACATTGTTGACAAAATTAACGCCGCCACCCGCAAGGCGCTTGAAGACCCGGCTGTGCGCAAGCGCATTGAAGACACCGGTTCGGTGGTGCTGGGTAACACGCCCGAGCAGTTCGCGCAGCAGATGAAAGATGAACTGGCTGTGTACAAAAAAGTTGTGGAGACCGCCAAGCTCAAGCTCGAGTGAGCGCCGACGCGCCCATCGACGACTTCATTGACGCGCTATGGCTGGAGGAAGGCCTGGCGCGCAACACGCTGGCGGCTTATCGGCGTGACCTGAGCTTGTATGCCACCTGGCTCACCAGTCAGGGCGGGGCGCTGCTGGCCAGCACCGAGAGCGACCTCAATGCTTACTTTGCCGCCAGTCACGCGGCCACCAAGGCCAGCACCGCCAACCGACGGTTGACCGTTTTCAAGCGCTATTTCCGCTGGTCACTGCGCGAGCGGCTGATCACGTCTGACCCAACCCTCAAGCTGCAGGCGGCCCGCCAAGCCCTGCGCGTGCCCAAGACCCTGACCGAACCTCAGGTTGATGCCCTGCTGGCCGCCCCCGACCTTGGCGGTGCTCTGGGCGTGCGCGACCGCACGATGCTGGAGCTGATGTATGCCAGCGGGTTGCGGGTCAGTGAACTGGTCACGCTGAAGGTACTGAACCTCAGTCTGGCGGACAACGTGCTGCGCGTACTGGGCAAGGGCAACAAAGAGCGTTTGGTGCCATTTGGTGAGGTCGCCAGCCTGTGGCTCGCCCGTTATCTCAAGGTTGCCCGGCCGGAACTGCTGGCCGGCCAGTCGACGCAGGACCTGTTTGTCAGCACGCGTGGCGCCAACGCCGGCAGCGCCATGAGTCGGGTGATGTTCTGGATGATTGTTAAAAAGTACGCGCGGCAGGCGGGCATTAACGCGCCGTTGTCACCGCACACGCTGCGTCACGCTTTTGCCACCCACCTGCTCAACCACGGCGCTGACTTGCGGGCGGTGCAGATGCTGCTGGGCCATGCCGATATTTCCACCACCACCATTTACACCCACGTGGCCCGCGAGCGGCTCAAGACGCTGCACGCCCAGCATCACCCGCGCGGCTAGTGCGGCTCAACTGCCCAGCAGTGCCAGTTCGGCTTCGTCAAAGCCGGCGGCCCGGCGCGCCGCCAGATTGAACGGCCCTTTGAGCTTTTGGGCGCTGTGCTGCGTGGCCAGTTCGGCAAAGGTACTGATCGGGTCCAGGTTTTGGGATGAGCACAGGTAACGGTACCAATGGTTGCCGACCGCCACATGGCCGATTTCGTCGCGCAGAATGATGTCCAGGATGGCTGCGCCGCGATGGTCGCCAACCGAGACCAGGCGGTTGCGAATCGCGGGTGAGGCATCCAGGCCTCGCGCCTCCAGCGTGCGCGGCACCAGCGCCAGCCGGGCCAGCAGGCTGCCC
>CAMCZF010000138.1 GCA_945885775.1 Rhodoferax sp. OV413
GAACACCATGGCCACGCCGCGCTCGTCGGCCGCATCAATCACTTCCTGGTCGCGCAGGCTGCCGCCGGGCTGAATGACGCAGCAGGCCCCTGCGTCGACCACCACGTCCAGGCCGTCGCGGAACGGGAAAAACGCGTCGCTGGCCACCACAGCGTCTTGCAGGCTCAAGCCGGCATGACCGGCCTTGATACCGGCAATTCGGGCTGAGTCAAGCCGGCTCATCTGCCCGGCCCCCACCGCCAGGGTCATGCCTTGGCTGCAAAACACAATCGCATTGCTCTTGACGAACTGCGCCACAGTCCAGGCAAACAGCAGGTCTTGCAACTGCTCCGGGCTGGGCTGGCGCCGTGTCACCACCTTCATATCGGCCAGCCGAAGTTGGTGGTTGTCAGCGGTCTGCATCAGCAGGCCCGAGCCCACCCGCTTGACATCCATCGCGTTGCGGCCCTGCGCCCAGGCGGTATCGCCCCCAGGCGGCAGCGCAATCTGCAACACCCGCACATTGGGCTTGGTCTGAAACACGGCCAAGGCCTCAGCGGTGTAGTGCGGCGCCATCAGCACCTCGACAAATTGCTTGGCAATTTGCGTTGCAGCTGGCCCGTCGACCGAGCAATTAAGGGCAATGATGCCGCCAAAAGCCGAGGTCGGGTCAGTCTGCCAGGCCCGGCCATAGGCCGCCAGGGCATGTTCGCCCAAGGCCACGCCGCAGGGGTTGGCATGTTTGACGATGACGCAGGCCGGGGTCTCGAAGCTCTTCACGCATTCCCAGGCCGCATCGGCATCGGCAATGTTGTTGTAAGAGAGCTCTTTGCCCTGCAGCTGGCGCGCCGTCACCAGCGAGCCGGGCGCGGGCTGCAGGTCACTGTAAAAAGCTGCCTGCTGGTGCGGGTTCTCGCCGTAGCGCAAGTCCTGCAGCTTGATGAAACGGCCATTCGCCTGCCCAGGGAACAGCTGCGGCACCGGGGGCTTGCCGTCTTCGGGCAAGTCAAGGGCCGACAGATAGTCGCTGATGGCGCCGTCGTACTGGCTGATGCGGTTAAACGCCGCCACGGCCAGCGCAAACCGGGTTTTGTCTGACAAACGCCCGGCGGCCTGCAACTCCGTCAGTACCGCAGGGTACTGGGTGGCGTCGGTCAGCACACCCACATCTTTCCAGTTCTTGGCACCACTGCGCACCATGGCAGGGCCACCGATATCAATATTTTCTATGGCATCGTCCAGGCTGCAACCGGGCCGGGCCACGGTCGCCTCGAAGGGGTAGAGGTTGACCACCAGCAGGTCAATGGTGTCAATGCCATGCGTGGCCAGTGCGGCCATGTGCTCGGGCATGTCACGGCGGGCCAGCAGACCGCCGTGCACTGTGGGGTGCAGGGTTTTGACGCGACCATCCAACATCTCAGGGAAACCCGTGAGTTCGGCCACTTCGGTCACTGGCAGGCCGTGAGAGGCCAGCAGCTTGGCGGTACCTCCGGTGGAAATCAGCTTGACGCCTAAGGCCTGCAAGCCTTGCGCGAAGGCCAACAGGCCAGTTTTGTCGGAAACCGAGAGAAGAGCGTTCATTTATTCGACCAGCTTGTGCTCAAGCAGCTTCTTGCGCAGCGTGTTGCGGTTGAGCCCCAGCCACTGCGCGGCACGCGATTGGTTGTGGTCGGCGTGCTGCATGACAATTTCAAGCAACGGTCGCTCCACCACGCTCACCAGCATGTCGTACATGCTGTCTGGCTCGGTGCCCTGCAGGTCCCGCAGATACCCCTCCAGGCTGCTGCGCACACAGTCTTGAATCAATTGCTTGCTCATGGCGTTGTCTCCAGATGAGGCTCTAGCTTGGGCCGTTCTACCGCGCGCGCAGCGGGCAGCCGGTCCATTTGTTGGTTGAGTCGCTCAAAATAACCGGCTACAGCCAGCAGTTGCTGCCCGCAGTCGTCCATCAGGTTCATTCGGTCCCGAAAATCGTCGCTGCCCGGCAGGTCTTGCAGGTACCAGGCGATGTGCTTACGGGCCGTTCTAACGCCCAGGTAATCGCCATAGAGGCTGTAATGGTCGTGCAGGTGCTCCAGCAGTAACTGCCTGACTTCAGCCACCAGGGGCGGCGCCAGGTGCTTGCCCGTCGCCAAAAAATGGGCTATCTCACGAAAAATCCAGGGCCGGCCTTGCGCCGCCCGCCCAATCATGACCGCGTCGGCGCCGGTGGCTGCCAACACCGCCTGCGCCCGCTCGGGGCTGTCAATGTCGCCATTGGCCACCACCGGCACCTTGACGGCCGCCTTGACCGCCGCCACGGTGTCATATTCGGCCAGGCCACGGTAGCCCTGCTCCCGGGTGCGGCCATGTACCGCAATCATCTGGACACCAGCTTGTTCAGCCGCCATGGCCAAAGCAAGCGCATTTTTGTGCGCCTGGCACCAACCGGTGCGCATCTTCAAAGTGACCGGCACGCCAAGGGGGGCGCAGGCCGCCACCACAGCCGCCACAATCGTCATCGCCAACGTCTCGTCTTGCATCAGGGCTGATCCAGCCCACTTGTTGCAAACCTTCTTGGCCGGGCAACCCATGTTGATGTCAATGATCTGGGCGCCACGGTCGATGTTGTAGCGGGCTGCATCGGCCATCATGGCCGGCTCGGTGCCGGCGATTTGCACCGCAATCGGCCCGGGCTCACCTTCGTGGTTGGCCCGGCGCGCCGTCTTGGGCGTGTTCCATAGATCGGGCCGGGATGTCACCATCTCGCTGACCGCATAGCCCGCCCCCAGGCGTCTGCACAGCTGACGGAACGGCCGGTCGGTTACCCCTGCCATCGGGGCCACGAACAAGCGGTTGGGCAACTGAAAAGGACCAAGTTTCATTCAGGCGAAAGGTAGTGGGCGGCGGGCAGAATCAAAGCGCTATAGACCTTGAACGCAGAGCGGGAATTGCATTCTAACTGCCCAAAAATTCAGCAACCGAAACGCTCGAGCGGACATACCAGCCCGCTACCTCAACCCAAGCCCTGCTTATACTCGCGGCCACATGGACGCCTGGATCACCCCCCTGCTGACCTGGCTGGCGTTGCCAGAATTCGGTCTGAGCACGGTATTTGTCGTGTCGTTCATCTCGGCGACATTGCTGCCGATGGGCTCAGAGCCAGTGGTGTTCGGCTTGATCAAGCTCAACCCCGCCATGTTCTGGCCAGTGATCCTGGTGGCCACAGTGGGCAACACCCTGGGCGGCGCGGTCACCTGGGGCATGGGCTGGGCGTCTCACCGGGTCGTGGACAAGTACCACCACTCCGCCCACCACGTGCGTGCGCTGGACTGGCTGCAACGCATCGGCCCCAAAGCCTGCCTGCTGGCCTGGCTGCCTGGCGTGGGGGACCCGCTCTGCGCTGTGGCGGGCTGGCAGCGCCTGCCATTTTGGCCCTGCCTGCTGTACATGGGCATTGGCAAATTTCTGCGCTACCTGCTGATGACGACGGCCTTGCTGTGGGTGTTTCCGTCAGCGGCACTCAGCTAAACCTCAGCCGCTGGCCGATACCGAGCCCCTGCGCCTTCTGCAGCAGGGCATAACCCAGCGCAATGTCACTCAAGGACAGGCCGCGGTGCCAGAAAAGGATGGTTTCAGCCTCGTTCTCGCGCCCTGCCTTGAGCCCTGCCACCACCTGCCCCATTTCGGCGTGCAAGGTCTGCGCCGACAACTTTCCCGCTTCCACATGGGCCCGCAAAGACCCAAATTGCCCACCCTTGCACTGACCCCAGTCGTCCACAACCAGTTTAGACATGATGTCGGTCAGGCTCAACTCCACCGCGCTCATGGTCCCGTAAGGAACCACCAAAGCGCCGGGCTTGATCCATTCGGTTTTCAGCAGTGGTGTGGGCTCGCGCAGGCGAGAGGCCTCAACCACAATGTCGGCCCCCGCCACGGTGTCATGCCAGTTGTCGCACACACGCACCGGTTTGCCCAGATCCTGGGAGAGTCGCTCGCCGAACGCGTTGCGGCTCTCGGGCCGCGCCGAATGCACGCGAATCTCGTCGAAGTCAAACAACTTGTCGAGCAGTCGCACGTTCCAGTAAGCGGTGCCACGGGCACCGATATGACCCAGCACCTTGCTGTTCTTGCGGGCCAGGTACTTGGCGCCAATGGCCGTCACCGCACCGGTACGCATGTCGGTGATGGCGGAGGCATCGATGATGGCGACCGGGACGCCGGTGCGCGGGTCAAACAAGTTAAGCACCCCTAATTCAGAGGGCAGGTCCTGCTTGTAATTGTCGACAAAGTCGCCCACCACCTTCACGCCGGCCAGGTTGATCGGCGCCCCGATGGCGCCGCGCAACACATTGAAGTGCCCGTCCACGCCAGCTTTGGGCGCCAGGTGCATGCGCGGCTCGATGACACATTCGCCACGGCCCTGCGACGCCAGGCTGGACTCGATGGCCTGCAGGATCTCGTCGTCGGTGAGTGCGAGGGCCTCGATGTCGGGGCCGTTGAGGTAGGTGATGTGGATGGGGTTCATAGTTGTCAAGGTTCAAGTTCGGTCAAGTGGGCCCGGGTTATCGGTGCAGATCAGACGCCGCGCAGCGTGTAGCTGGCCATGCCAACGCTCACCGCAGCGCGCAGTTGCCCAACCACCTTGTCTGTAAACAAGGCATCCTGCGCGGCCATCGCATCGGGGCCGCAGGGGCGGTCTGACTGCAGGGGTGCCACGGCGGATCGCACGGCGTCAAACACCACTTGCGTGCCAAAGCCTAGGGTGAGCGGGCCCCGCAAGTCAAGCGCTTGGGCCGCCACCAGCGCCTCAATGGCTACCAAATGGCGCAGCAAACGCATCTGCTCGTCGAGTTTACGCACACACAACAGGGCGTGGGTGGCGTGGTCCTCCACCGTGTCAGACACCACCACCGCGTCCAGGCTGGCCGGCGTGGCCTTGAGGCGTATCTCGGCGTGCAGGGCAGCAGCGGTCTTTTGCATGGCATTGAAACCCACGCTGGCCCCACCCAAGGGAGACAGGTACCTGGGCAGCCCGCTCAAGGCCGGGTTCTGCAGCTTGATCACACGCTGCACCGATGCCGTTGCCAGGTGGGTGAGCGCGATCGCCATGCTGTCAAAAGCCAGCGCGATCATCGGCGGATGAAAATTCGGCGAAGACAGCATCTCGCCCTCGGCAGCAAGCACCAGCGGGCTGTCTGAGATGCCGTTGATCTCACACTCCACCGCATCGCTGAGCATGGCCAATGCGGCGTGCGTGGCGCCAAACAACTGCGCCATGGTCCGAAAAGACAAAGCGTCCTGGATTGAGCGCGGCGGTGCCGCGTAAAGGCTGCTGCCCGCCAGCAGCGCCCGGAACAGCGCCGCTGCCGCGACTTGCGCGCCCGCCGGCCGAGCCGCCGCAATACGCGGGTCGAACACGCTCAGGTTGGCCGCATACCCCTCATCAGCCAGGGCGGCGACCGCAGCGGCCACCAGCAGCAGTTCGGCAAGGTCAGAAGCTACCAGGGCCGCATACCCCGCCGTGACCGGGCTGGCATTGATCAAGCCCAGGCCGTCCTTGGCCTGCAGCCGCACCGGCTGCAGGCCGGCCGCCTGCAGGGCAGCAGCGCCGGGGTACCGCTGCCCCTGAAAAAATGCCTCGCCCTGCCCGATGACGGGCGCGGCCAGATGCGCTGACAGGCCCAGATCACCCGCGCCGATCGAGCCAAACATCGGCACCACCGGCGTCACGCCCCGGTCCAGCAGTTGCATGGCGGCCTGGGCCGCTTCAAGACTGACCCCTGTGCCCCCTCGGGCAAAGCCGATCACGCGCGCGAGTTGCGCGGCGCGGACCACGTCCAGGGGCAAGGGTGGGCCCATGCCAATCATCCGGCCCACGATCACCTGCACCTGAAAAGACTCCACCTCGCTGGCGTCGATGCGGTAGGCCAGATTGCCACCCAGGCCGGTGTTCAGACCATAAACCGGCTCGCCGCTGTCGATGTGCCGCTGCACCACCTCGCGGTCAGCCCGCAGGCGCTGCAGCGCAGCCTCAGAAAACGCAAACCGCGTATCACTGCGGACTAAGGCGGCCAGCGCATCGCAGGTGATGGGCGTGGCATCGATCAGGTGGAGGGGCGTAACAACGTCCTGGGGCATGTGGCAAGCTTAACCACAAAGTCGTGGCAAATATCGCTATGGGTGTGCAGGCAAGCGCGTCACCCGAATCCGAAACCAAAAACGTGAGCCTTCGCCGAGGGTGCTTTCAACGCCAACGGTGCCGCCCATAAGCACGGCCAACTTCCGCACAATGGATAAACCCAGGCCGCTGCCACCATAGTTCCTGCTAACCGCGCTATTCGCTTGGGAAAAGTCCTGGTAGAGCAAGTCAAGTTTGTCATTGGCAATGCCGCAACCCGTGTCGGAGACTGAAAACTCCAACAAAGCCAAGGAGTCATCGAGCTCAACCTCGTACCCTTCAATCAGGAGCAGCCCTTCGCGCGTGAACTTCAGCGCGTTATTGACCAAGTTGAAAAGCATCTGGGTCACGCGATTCGGGTCGCCGGTGTAAGCGGCGAGGCCGTCGCTATGCCACTGGACCGTCATCGCCAGGCCTTTGGCAAGGGCCGAAGGTGCAAACAGGGCATGCGATTGAGCCAGGATCGAGGCCGGGTCCAAAGCGATCTGCTCCAGTTCAACCTTGTTGGCCTCGATTTTGGACAGATCCAGCAGGCTGTTGATGATGGTCATCAGCCTTTCCCCGCTGTCAACGATCACGTTGGCGTATTCAATCCTCTCTGCATCCGTGATACCAGCTTGCGTCAACAAATTCGCCAGCCCCATCAGCCCAGCCATGGGGGTGCGAATTTCATGACTCATGGTGGTCAGAAAACGGCTTTTGGCCAAATTAGCGGCCACCGCTGCATCCTTGGCCTTGACCAGGCTGGCTTCAAGCCGTTTGCGCTCTGAGAGGTCACGAGCCATGATCACCAGGCCAATAATGCGCCCCGCGTTATCCTGCAATGCATTCGTGCTGGATTCGATCCAGACTGTCGACTGGTCCTTTCGAAGCAACTCGAACTCCCCACGAACGGCAGGCACTGATGTTCCACCCCGCACGGCACTAAGGGCCGCCTTGTAAGCCTCAACTGCAGCCATCAAAGAGTTTGGCGCAACGATATCGCGCATCAGTGTGTGCATCAGCTCAGCCGGTTTGTACCCAATGAGGAACTCCACCGACGGACTGACGTAGGTCACAGCGCCCGACACCGTCACGGTCAAGATAACGTCCCCCGCCCGATCTGCAATCAGCCGGTAGCGCGCTTCACTGAGGCGCAATTCCTCCTCAGCCAGCCTGTTGATCTCTATTTGATCCGCCAGTTGCTCGGCGCGCTCAAACTCAGCATAGGAAAAAGCGTCGATCAGCGACTTCGAAATCAGCAGCATGATCACCACATAGACCGGGCCGAAGACGGCCAGAAAAACCAGGCCGGCTGGGCTGCCATCCGGGGCGAAGGAGATCACACCCAAAGTCTCGAGGAACTGCGTTATATGGCGGACCATCACCACGATGACTTGAGCCCACAGCGCGATGGTCAATGCGGTCAAGGGGATTGGCGTCCGCTTGTGCTTCAAGACGCCAATCTCAATGATCGACCACAGGCACAGGGTCAACAGCATCAAGGCAATCAGTGTGTATTGGGCCGGGTACAAGCCGTTGATCACCAGCAATTCAAAGGTGTAATTAACCAAAAAAATCATGGCCGACAACAGGCCGACTGTTTGGAGCGCCACCGTCTCCGTGGAATCGTTTCGCAACTGACTGTCGAATAAACCGAAGATCATGGCCTTGGCACCTGAAACGTAGGGAAGATTGGCGGCACAGGCATAGGGCTCACTGCGCGACGACAGCAGAGAGCTTGTCCTGCCACTCCCGCACACAACCCGGGCTAATTTTTTCGCATTTTTCAGCCCATTGAGGGAACACGGCGCGCATCATGAGCTCACGCGTTAGCGAGACATCCTCGGCGGAAACCGAGACCGCCTTACCTTGGTATCGATTGCCACGCTTGCATTCACCACCGGTATTGCAGCGGGCGGCGTCCAATTGAATTTCCTCGGTGAATTGCCAGAGTTCAGACATGTAGGCTGCAAAGGTACGTTCCAAAATCACCTGCTCCTTCGATGACAGGGCGTCCCACTTGCTCTGCGAAATGGCATAACCATTGAACCCGAACTGAACCACCAAAGGGAAGCTGTAGTGCGCGTGCTCGAGCCACCGTGCTGCGTTGGCAGATGCAGCGCTGGTGATGGCGCAGTCGACCAGGCCTATCGCCAATGCGTTTTTTGTGTCTTCGAACGGGATCACTGCAGGTACACCGCCAAGCGCCAAGATGAATGGCGACACGTCCGGTCCACCAACCCTGACCTTCAACCCCTTGATGTCGGCCAGCCGCTGGATCGGCTTGCTGCAGAAAAATTCCTGCGGGCCAAACGACCAGATTCCCAGCAGCTTGGCCTTGAATTTTTCTTGTAGATTGCGGTCGATCGTGCCGGCATAAGCAGCGATCACCTGTTTGGCCACACGGTAGTCAGGAATCATCCCAATCAAATCAGTTCCCGCCAGGCTGGGCTCCACCTCTGCGTTTTGCATAAACCGCAGTGACACCAAGTCAAATTCGCCGCTCTTCAACATTTGCAGCTGAAAAGTATCTTTGATGGCCAGCGCGTCAACCGGCTGGTACACAACCTTAAAGGGGATTTGCGTCGCCGCTCTCAGGCCTGCAAAAAAAGGAGCCTCTTTGTCGCGCTGCAACAGGCCGGTCGAAGTAGGTTGCCCCATGACGCGAAGCGGAATCTCGTCGAAGGCCTTCCAAAAATAGACAAAGGCCGCCGCCATCAGAACAAACAGAATCAGTCGCTGCATAACTATTCACCATACAGTTTGCCCAACGACCTAAGGATGCTCTGAACAACCGCTAACCAAATGGAGTAGCGGTCGGCTAATTTTCAGATAGTGAGATTTCACGAGTAATCCCGCGAAATCGCGTCGTTTTCTGTTCCTCTACGGGCTGTTTTCGCGCTTTGTAGCGCCTTCGCCCGG
>CAMCZF010000139.1 GCA_945885775.1 Rhodoferax sp. OV413
TACACCCTGCAAGACGGTATCGCCACCGTCACCTTTGACGAGCCCGGCTCACCGGTCAACACCATGTGCCAGCAGTGGCAGGACGACCTGCAAGCGCTGGCCACCCAGGTGCTGGCAGACCGCGCGGCGATTCGCGGCATGCTGCTGACATCGGCCAAAACCACGTTTTTTGCCGGCGCCGACCTCAAAGCCACCATGCGCCTCACCCCCGCTGACGCTCCGGCCGTGTACGCCGGCATCGAGCGCGTCAAGCAAGACTTCCGCACGCTGGAGACGCTGGGCATCCCGGTGGTCAGCTGCCTGAATGGCACCGCCCTGGGCGGTGGCTGGGAGGTGGCGCTGGTCGGCCACCACCGCATTGCGGTCGATGACGCGCGCATCCAGTTCGGCCTGCCCGAGGTTACGCTGGGCCTGCTGCCCGGCGCCAGCGGCGTCACCAAAATGACGCGCCACCTGGGCCTGCTGGGCGCCCAGCCCTACCTAGTCGAAGGCCAGCTGTTTTCACCGAAGGATGCGCTAGGCCTGGGGCTGGTGCATGCCCTGGTGTCACCCGGCGTCAACGCGCAGGCCGAGATGCAAGCCCAGGCCCTGGCCTGGATTGACGCAAACCCCACCGCCCAGCACCCCTGGGAGGCCAAAGACTACAAGGTACCCGGCGGCACCCCGGCCAACCCCAAAGTGGCGGCCATGCTGCCAGTGGCGCCGGCCGTGCTCAAAAAGCAGACGCGCGGCCGCTACCCCGCCCCCGAGGCGATCCTGGCCTGCATGGTCGAGGGCCTGCAGGTCGATGTGCCCACCGCACTGCGCATCGAGAGCCGTTACCTGGCACAGCTGATCACCGGGCCCAACGCCCGCGCCATGATCAACACCTTCTTCTTCAACATGAACGCCATCAAGAGCGGTCAGTCTCGCCCGGGCAAGGCGCCGCGCTACAAGCCCGCCCGAGTCGGCCTGCTGGGCGCCGGCATGATGGGCGCCGGCATTGCCTATGTGCAAGCCCGCAAAGGCATCGCCACCGTGCTGAAAGACGTGAGCCAAGAGAAAGCCGAGGCCGGCAAGGCCTACAGCGCCAAACTGACCCAGGCCACCGTGGCCAAAGGGCGCCTGAGCGAGGCCGGGCGCGACGCGCTGCTGGCCCGCATCCAGCCCACAGCCCAAGCGGCCGATCTGGCCGGCAGCGACCTGATCATCGAGGCGGTGTTTGAGAACCGAGCACTCAAGGCCCAGGTGACGCAGGAAGCCGAGCCGATGTTGGCGCCAGGCGGCTTTTTTGCCACCAACACCTCTACCCTGCCCATCAGCGGTCTGGCCACGGCCAGCCGCGCGCCGGCCAAGTTTGTCGGCATCCATTTCTTCAGCCCGGTCGACAAGATGAAGCTCGTCGAGATCATCCGCGGTGCGCAGACTGATGACGAGACCGTGGCCCGCGCTTTTGACTACGTGCAGGCCATTGGCAAACTGCCGATTGTGGTCAACGACTCGCGCGGCTTCTTCACCAGCCGGGTGTTTGGCACCTTTGTGATGGAGGGTGCGGCCATGCTGGGCGAGGGCATCCCGGCCCCGGTGATCGAAAACGCCGGCATCCAGTGCGGCATGCCGGTGGGGCCACTGGCCGTGCTGGATGAAACAGCGCTCAGCCTGAGCCTGCATGTGATGGAGCAGACCATGGCCGACTTGGCCGCCGAAGGCAAAACCTACACCCCCACCCCCGGCGAGCAACTGGTGGCCGACATGGTGCGGCAACACGGGCGCCCGGGCCGTGCCGGCGGCGGCGGCTTTTACGACTATCCCGCCGAGAAGGGCGCACGCAAGACGCTGTGGCCGCAACTCAAAACCCTGTTTGAGAAGCCCGGCCAGCCCTGGGCAATGGCCGACATCCAGGACCGGCTGCTCTACCGCCAGGCCGTCGAGACCGCCCGCTGCCTGAGCGAGAACGTGTTGACCAGCGTGGCCGAGGCCAACATCGGCTCGATCTTCGGCATTGGCTTTCCGGCTTGGACGGGTGGTGCCATGCAGTTCATCTACGGCATGGGGGTTGAGGCCTTTGAGCAGCGCGCGGCCGAGCTGGCGCAACGCTTCGGGCCCGGCTTCGCGCTGAGTGACGAGGTGCGGGCCACCATCCGGCGCTACCAACCGGTTTATTGAGAAACCTGAACGCGTCGTTCCGCACAGGGCTATCGTTGATCCCTGAAAGACCAGGGTGTTAGCGGTTAACTCCTTGTTGTTATGGGTTTTTTTCGGCTTTTCTGGCTTGGTCTGCAGCGCCTGCAAAATATGAAACACAAATGTGAACTGCTTTCATAGACTAGAGGCTGTTTCACCAGCCCTGCCGGAGACCGCCTTTGAACCGCATCACCAAAACCCTGCTGGCCCTGGCCGCTCTCGCCGCACTGCTGGCTGGTCTGGCGCTGGCCTTCCAAAAACCCCTTGCCACCTGGGTGCTGCAAAAAATGGTGGAGCGCAACGCCGGGCGCGACATCATTCCCAGCCTGCCTGACGGGCTGCACCTGGCCCTGTGCGGCACCGGCTCGCCGTTTCCTGACCCCACCCGCGCTGGCCCCTGCTCGGCCATCATTGCCGGTGACCGGCTGTTTATTGTGGACGCCGGCGAGGGCAGCGCCCGCACTCTGGCCTACATGGGCATCCCGGCCGGCCGCATCGAGGCCATCTTCCTGTCCCATTTCCACTCTGATCACATCGACGGCCTGCCGCCCTTCATGCTGCAGCGCTGGGGTACCAGCAGCGCCCTCACCCCCACGCCCATCCATGGCCCGACCGGTGTGGAGAAAGTGGTCGAGGGCTTTCGCGCCGCCTATGTGCTGGATTTTGGCTACCGCATCGCCCACCACTCTGAGCGCATCATGCCGCCCGGCGGCAGCGGCGGCAAAGGCATTCCGTTCGCGCTGCCGCCCGTGGGCCAGGGCGACCAGGTGGTGGTGCTGGACGACAAGGGCCTCAAGGTCACCGCCTTTCGCGTCAACCACGCACCGATCGAGCCTGCCGTGGGCTACCGCTTTGACTACAAGGGCCGCTCCATCGTGATCAGCGGCGACACCGTCACCAGCCCGTCTTTGGTGGCAGCCGCCAAGGGCGCCGACATTCTGGTGCATGAGGCCCTGCAGCCCAAGCTGCTGAAGCTGCTGGAGTCGCACTTTGAGAGCCGCAAGATGGAGCAACTGACCCACGTCATGCGTGACATCGTCAACTACCACACCACACCCGAGCAGGCCGCCGCCCAAGCCAGCGCCGCCGGCGCCAAGCAACTGGTGTTCAACCATGTGGTGCCGCCGATGCCGCTGAGTTTTGCCTACCCGGCCTTCATGGGTGATGCCAAAGACTTCTACAAGGGCCCGATGACCGTGGGTGAAGACGGCATGCTGTTCAGCTTACCCGCTGGCGGCACCGGCAGCAGCAGCCGCAAACTGTTCTGACAGCCGCCATGACCACCCTCCT
This sequence comes from Rhodoferax sp. OV413, assembly GCA_945885775.1. Taxonomy (GTDB): domain Bacteria; phylum Pseudomonadota; class Gammaproteobacteria; order Burkholderiales; family Burkholderiaceae_C; genus Rhodoferax. The sequence goes on from CAMCZF010000139.1 coordinate 3,454, forward strand.
CCCCAGCATCCACAAAGACCGGGTGCTGCGCACGCCTGAAGAGCGCTTTGCCGGCCTGACCGACTTTCCCTACACCCCACGCTACCTGGAGCTTGACGGCCTGCGCGTGGCCTACATCGACGAAGGTCCGCGCGACGCGCCGCCGGTGCTGCTGATGCACGGCGAGCCCACCTGGTCTTACCTGTACCGCAAGATGATCCCGGTGCTGGTGGCGGCCGGGCACCGCGTGCTGGTACCCGACCTGGTTGGTTTTGGCCGCTCGGACAAGCCCTCGCACCCGGCAGACTATTCTTATGGCAACCACGTGCAATGGATGTGCGCCTGGATGGAGGCGGTTGACCTGCAAGGCGCCACCCTGTTCTGCCAGGACTGGGGCTCGTTAATCGGCCTGCGCATGCTGACCCACAGCCCGCAGCGCTTTGCCCGTGCCGTGCTTGGCAATGGCGGCCTGCCCACCGGCGCCGACCCCATCCCCAAGGCCTTTCTGATCTGGCGCGCCTTCGCCCGCTTTAGCCCCTGGTTCCCGATTGGCCGCATCGTCAAGGCCGGCTGTGCTGCGCCCTTGAGCGATCAGGATGTCGCGGCCTACGACGCGCCCTTTCCTAACCGCCGCTTCACGGTGGCTGCACGCCTGTTCCCCACCTTCGTACCCACCACCCCACAGAACCCCGAGTACACCAACAACCTCGCGGCCTGGGACGTGCTCAAGCAGTGGGACAAACCCTTCCTGACCCTGTTCAGCAGCCGCGACCCCATCACCCGCGGCGGTGAGCGGGTGTTCCAAAAACGCGTGCCCGGTGCCGCCGGCCAAGCCCATGAAACCATCCGCCGCGCCGGCCACTTTCTGCAAGAAGACAAAGGCGCCGAAGTCGCCCAAAAAATCGCCGCCTTCATCGCCGCCACCCCCTCATGACCACCAGCCACGTCATTCCCGCGAACGCGGGAATCCATGGATCCCAGCATTCACGAAGATGACGACAATAATCCAATGAACACATTCCTCAAAGCCAACTGCCTGGGCGCCTATGCCATGGCGCTACTCAGCCTTGCCGTGACCCTGCCGTGGGGCCTGGGCCCGGTCATGCAGAACCTGGCCCTGGCGCTGCTGGGCATCCATGTGCTGGAGACCATCGTCGCCTACAAGCACATCAAAACCTACAAGGGGCCGTTACTGCATAGCCTGCTGCTGGCACTGCTGTTCGGCATGCTGCACTGGCTGCCACTGGCACGGGCCAACAAGGCGGCCAAGCCATGACACTATCGCGCCATCGCCCGTGGTAAGTCGCCCCCACCCGCCCAGCCGTTACAAGCGCCTGGCCGTTGCCGCCCTGCTCTACCTCGGTGCCGTGGCCCTTGGCCTGGGCTCGGCCTGGTGGGTGCTGCGCCACGCCAGCTGGTCGGGCAGCGTGGTCAAGGTTGGCCCCTGGACCGGCAGCACGCTGGCCGGCAGCACCGATGCCGATATGTACACCCGCGCTCGGGTCGCTTTGGAGGGCCTGCTGGCGCTGGGCCGGGATGAGACCATGTACTACATGGCGCGCCATGACGACGCCGGCCGGCCACTGCGTTCAGCCTGCAGCTACCGGGTTGAGGGCCTGCCACCACCGGCCCGCTGGTGGAGCATCACCGCCTACGCCGATGATTTTTTTCTGTTTGACGCACCCAACCGCCAGTACAGCTTGAACGGCAGCACCGCCCGGCTGGACGCCAGCGGGCGCTTTGCGCTGGTCACCGGCCATCAGGGGGCGGAAGGCCTGCACTGGCTGCCCACGCCAGGCCAGCGCGGTCTGGTGCTGACGCTGCGCCTGTACAACCCCGCGCCCGAGTTGCAGGCCGCGCCAGCCCGACTGCAGCCGCCGTCCATCAAAGCCATCGGAGCCTGCTCATGAGGTCTTGGTCCACCCGGCAGCGACTCTGGTTTTACCGCGGCCTCACGCTGCTGGTCACCGCCATCCTGGTGCACCTGCTGGTGGTCTGGGCCACACCGCGCCTGATCATGAACCGGCTGATAAGCGGCCCGGCAGCGCAAGCCATGAACATGCGCAACCAGGCGGCATTTCCGCCGGCGGTGGACGCCACGGCGCGCCGGGTGGTCATGCCCAGCCCGGACCTGCTGTACTCGGTCTGCGTGTTCGATGTCTCGGCCGGCCCGGTGCGGGTGCGCGCCAACCCCGGGCTGCCCAGCTACTGGTCGATTGCGCTGTACGCGGCCAACAGCGACAACTTCTTTGTGCTCAATGACCGCCAGGCCGGTACCGCGCCGGTGGACCTGTGGCTGGTGTCCGAAGGCCCGAACCCGCAAGACCCTGCCATGCCGCCCGGCGCCCGGGTGGTGGTGAGCCCCAGCACCCAGGGCTTTTTGCTGATGCGGGTGCTGACCGGAGACTACGATGCCGAAAAAGCCGTGGTCGAGCCGGCGCGGCGCACGCTGCAGTGCAGCCGGGCCGGGGCCTGAGATGCTGGCCCGCCTGCTGCGCTGGCTGCTGCTGGCGCAAATCTTGACCGGGGCGCTGCTGGGCTGGCTGGTCGGCTATGCCAGCGGCTTTGCCTCACCCGCCACGCTGATGCTGGCGCTGGGCCTCGGGTTGCTGCTGCCGCTGCTGACCAGCGCGGTGACCGTGGCCAACAGCCTGCTCAAATCACGCCCGGCCGGCAGCGGCGCCGCCTGGTGGCAAGCGGCCACAGGGGAACTGGCAGCCGCGCTGCGCGTGTTTGTGCTGCGCCAGCCCTGGACGCTGGCGCAGCCCCAGTTGCAGCCCGGGCTAGGCCAGTCCCCCGGCATCCCAGTGCTGCTGGTGCACGGCTACATCTGCAACCACCGCGTCTGGGACGACCTGGCTGCCGCCCTGCGCGCCCGAGGTCACACCGTGCTGGCCATCAACCTGGAGCCGCTGTTTTGCTCGATTGACCGCTACGCCCCGCTGGTGGAGCAGGGTGTGAACCAACTCTGCCAGCAAACCGGTGCGCCCCAGGTGGCGCTGGTCGGCCACAGCATGGGCGGGCTGGCCCTGCGCGCCTGGCTGCGTGCCTGCGGCAACCAGCGGGCGGCGCGGGTCATCACCCTGGGTACGCCGCACGCCGGCACCCACATCGCCCCGCACGCGCCCAGCGCCAACGGCCAGCAAATGGTGTGGCACAGCCGCTGGCTGCAAGACCTGGCCGCCAGCGAAAGCCCGGCCACGCGCGCCCTGCTGCGCATTGCCCTCACGCCGCAAGACAACATCGTCTACCCCCAGCGCGAGCAGGTGCTGCCAGGGGTGCCGGTCACCGTGTTTGACGGGCTCGGCCACCTGCAACTGTGCCTGGCGCCGGCGGTGATCGCCTGGGTAATTGCCGAGTTGGCCGAGTTGGCCGAGCTGACCACTACCCCATGAAACCACCTTACACCCTCTACGGCTGGCACCTGTCCTACTTCACCGGCAAGGTGCGCTGCTACCTGCTGCACAAGGGCATTGCCTTCACCGACCAGCCGGTCAATATGTTCACCCTGCTGTCCACCATCAAGCGCCAGACCGGGGCGGTGGTGATGCCGGTGCTGCGCACGCCGCAGGGCGCCTGGGTGCAAGATTCCAGCGTCATCATTGACCAGCTTGAAGCCGCCCACCCGCAGCGGCCGGTGATCCCGACCAGCCCGGTGCCGCGCTTTGCCGCCTACCTGCTCGAAGCCTGGTGCGACGAGTGGTGGGTCCCGATCGCTATGCACACCCGCTGGACCTACCCAGAAAACTACGCGCTGTTTGAGCGCGAGGCCGGCCGCCACCTGCTGCCCGGTTTTCCGGGGCCGCTGCAGCGCCGCGCTGTGGCCTACATCGCAGCCAACCTGCGCGCCAAGTTACACACAGTGGGTGTGCGGCCCGAGCAATTCGCCACCATGGACCGCTGGACCACTGACATGCTGGACCACCTGGACGCGCATTTCGCGCAGCAGCCCTATTTGCTCGGCACCCAACCGACCCTGGCCGACTTCAGCCTGGCCGGCCCAATGGTGGCGCACCTGGGGCGCGACCCCTGGCCGGCGCGCGAGCTGGTGGCGCCGCGCCGCCACCTGCGCGCCTGGATCGAGCGCATCGCTGCACCCAAGCCCGAGCCCGAACCCGCACGCGCTGTTACCGCGCCGATGCCGGCCACAGACGCCCTGCCCGACACGCTGACCCCGGTGTTCCAGGCGATATTTGCCGAATTTGTGCCGCTGCTCGAAGGCATCAACCAGCAAGCCCGGGCGGCCCTACCTGCATTGCCGCCGGGCAAGGCCCTGCGCCGCAGCCTGGCGGACGTGGAGGTGCCCATGGGCGCCGGGCGCTTCCGGCGCTCGGCCCTGCCCTACACGCTGTGGATGGCGCAGCGCGCGCTTGATGTGTACCGCGCCATGCCGCCAGCCGAGCAGGCCCAGGTGCAGGCCTGGCTCAGCAGCCTGGGCGGCGAGCGGCTGCTGGCGCGAGACATCCCGCGCCTGCGCCTGCGCGGCCTGCGGGTGATGCCGGAGCCCGCAGCGTCATGAATCTTGGGTGTGCGCCAGACCGCAGGCCCTCAACGGGCAGCGGCTGGCGTCGCCTCGCGCCGCACCAATTGGTGCACATAGCCGTCCACCAGGTCGGTCAGGGCCAAGGCAAACTGGGGCGAGCCGGTGTCGGCCTCGTCATTCCAGATGGCGGTGCGCAGCGCCCCCAAAAAGGCGCGTGTCAGCACAAACATCTCGGTGGCCGTCAGCAGCCGATCCAGTTTCAAGCCCTGCGAGCGCACCGACACACTGACCAGCATCTGGCCCAAAAAGGTGTTGCGGCTGTCAAAGGCGCGCATGTCGCGCCGCGACAGCGCCCACTCGACGATCGCTTTTTGTGCCGCCCGGCGCTGGCTGAACGCCGACAGCATCAGTTGCACCAGCTCACGCGTCCCCTGAGCCTGGCCACTGGCCGCGCGGTCACTGAACTCGGCCAACAGTTTTTGGCGCGCCCGCTCGTTCTCCAGCTCCACCAGGGCCAGCATCACGGCGTCGATGTTCTCAAAATACTGGTACAGCGTACCCACGCCATAGCCAGAACGCTCGGCCAGGGCCGCCACCTTGAAGCCAGCCAGGCCATCGGTCTCCAGAATCTGAACCGCACTCTCCAAAATCGCCTCCACCGTCACCCGCGCTCGGTCTTGCTTGGGTGCCCGCACAATCGATTTGATCAAGGTCTTGTCTTTTTTCATCGCTACCAAACCGCCTTCATAACTTCGCGCCTAAAGCTGAATGTTTTTCATAAAACCACAGTTTACGCCGTCATCACCACCCCCTCCGTCATCCCCGATACCCCCTCCGATAGGGGTAGAGAAGGACGCTCGTCCTCCCCTCCCTCCGAACCGTGCGTGCGGTTTTCCCGCACACGGCTCTCCAGTTGGTGGTTTCCTCATCGGGATTGGCTCGCTCGGTGGG
>CAMCZF010000140.1 GCA_945885775.1 Rhodoferax sp. OV413
GTCAATGATTTGCATCAAGGTCTCACGGTTGCGAATTACCAAGCCGCCTGGTTCTATGCGGATGGCCTCTTCGCGCTCCATGGATTTGAGCTCCTGATTGACACGCTGGCGGGATGCGCCCAGCAATTGCGCCAATTCTTCCTGTGCCAATTGCAGCCCAATGCGTATCTCCCGGCCGTCGCTCAGTGACGGCACGCCATAGCTGCGAACCAGGTGTAGCAGTTGTTTGGCCAAACGCGCCCGCAGTGGCAAGGTATTCAAGTCTTCGACCAGACCGTAGAGTTGGCGTATGCGCCGGGCATGCAGACGCAGCAGCGCCTCGTAGAGCTCCGCATGCAAGGCCAGGATTTTCTTGAAATCTGCCTTGGCCACGCAAAGGATCGTGCTGTCGCCATGGGCGTAGGCGTCGTGCGTGCGCCGGTCGCCGTCGAAAATTGAAACATCGCCGAACCAGATGCCCGGCTCCACGTACGTCAGTGTGATCTGCTTGCCTGAGATTGAGGTTGAGCTGACCCGTACCGCACCCCGCGCACAGGCGATCCATTCCTCTGGCGGCTCGCCCCGGGCGGCGATCAACTCGCTGTCCTTGAAACGTTTGACGTAGGCGCATCGGAGAATGTCGTGACGCAGGGAAGGGGATAAGGACGCAAACCAGCGACCGGAATTGATCGCTTCACGTTCTTCGATAGTAAGAATGGGATCGTCCATGGCCTGTCTTGTGAGTGACTTAAAACTGCGCGATTGTCGCGCGCGGGACCAGGCGCCTAACACGACGCTGAAGGCCAAGTCTACTGATAGTTTGGCGTTGTCTTGTTGAGGAATGCGGTGATCCCAATGCCCGCGTTGGGATTGTGCAGGTTGCTGACAAAGTGGTCGCGCTCCTGGTCCAGCTGTTGGTTCAGGTCTTGCCCGCAGGCCTGCCGTGTCAAGGTCTTAATGCTGGCCAAGGCATTGGGGGCACGGCCGTTGAGCCTTTCAGCCAACGCCATGGCCATCTTTAGCGCAGTCCCACCCGGGCCGACCTGGTTGACCACGCCAAGTTCGTGCAGCCGCTGGGCACTGATTCGGCTGCCGCACATCAGGAGTTCCGTCACCAGTTGTCGGGGCAGAGCTTGCGACAGGTTCCAGCTGCCACCGCCATCGGGCGATAGAGCAACTGAACTGTAGGCCATGACCAAGACTGCGTCATCGGCTACGACCAGCAGGTCACAGGCCAGTGCCAGTGAAAAGCCGGCGCCGGCTGCCGCACCTTCCACCGCTGCGATCACGGGTTTGGGGCAGTGAGCGATTGACCTGATCCATTGGTGCAGGCCGTCGATGCTTTGGGCCTGCACCTCTGGTGCGGCGGCCCGGTTGGCTTGCAGGCGCTGCAAATTGCCGCCGGCGCTGAAAACCCCACCGGCACCGGTGATCACGATCGAGCGGATGTCAGCAGAACTACTGGACATCGTCAGGGCGTCCCGGCCTGCAGCATAGATTTCGGGGCCGAGTGCATTGCGGTGCTCTGGGTTGGAAATGGTCAGGACCAGAGTCTGACCTGAGCGACTTTGATGGAGTTCGGCAGCCATGAGGACGTCAGTCTTCGACGTGCAACAAACTCAAACCAATCGCGCCGCGCCGCCTTAACCAGGGGCTGGGCCGATACCGCGGGTCGCCGTAGACAGTTTGCATGTTGAACAGCACTTCCAGCACGTTGGTTGGCCCCAACAGGTTGCCGAGGGCCAGCGGTCCACTGGGGTAACCCAGACCAAGGGTGACGGCAGTCTCTAGGTCGTTGGGTGAACAGATACCCTGCTGACAAATGTCGCTGGCAATGTTGACAATGGTTGCGACCACCCGTTGCGTCACAAAGCCACCACTGTCGCGGATCACACTGACCGGCTTGCCATCGCGGGCAAACAGGGCATGAGCGGCTTGCCTCATATCCAGGCGAGTAGCCGGATTGGTTGCCAGAACTCGGCGTCGTGTTGTGGCGTCGTCCACCAGCATGTCAATGCCGACGGTGCGAGCCGGGTCGAGGCGCTCGACCACGGCCACTGTGGTGATGTCAAAACCCAGCGGTGCCACCAGGCTCAGGGCTTGCGGTGAGGGTGAGGCGCCGGTTTCTATGCGGGCACCGAGGTTTTTGACCAGCAGCAGCAACTCGGCCCGACGCGCTGCGCGGGGAGACACCCAGACCGGTGGTAAGTCGTCAACCATTGGCGCCAGGGCCTCTGGGCTGATCTGAGCGACGCCCTGTTGGTAGCAGTAAAAACCTTGGCCTACCTTTTTCCCGAGCAGCCCGCCCGCGAGCCGCTGTGCCGTGATCACGCTCGGCCGGTATCGCGGCTCTTCGTAGTATTGGTGGTAAACCGATTCCATCACCGGGTGGGACACGTCAAGCGCGGTGAGGTCCATCAGTTCAAACGGGCCAAGCTTGAAGCCAATTTGGTCTTTTAGGATGCGATCGACCGTCGCGAAGTCGGCCACGCCCTCGCTCACCAGCCGCAATGCCTCCGTGCCGTAACCACGTCCGGCATGGTTGACAATGAAGCCGGGGGTATCTTGAGCCCTTACTGGCGTGTGGCCCATCTGCTTGGCAAACGCGGACAAAGCGTCGCACACCGTTGCGTCAGTCTTCAGGCCAGCGATCACCTCAACCACCTTCATCAGCGGCACAGGATTGAAAAAGTGGAAGCCCGCCAGCCGTTGCGGCCGATTGAGCCGAGCGCCCAGCGCTGTGATCGACAGCGAAGACGTGTTGCTGGCCAGCACGGCATCGGGCGCCAGCAGTTCCTCGAGTTGACAAAAAAGGTCGGCCTTTGCGTCAAGCCGTTCCACAATCGCTTCGATCACCAGTTGGCAGTGGGCCAGTTGGGCCAGGGCAGCCACGGTGCCGAGGCGTGACTTGTAGCTTGCAACCTGAGCCGGTTCCAACCGTCCCTTGTCCTGCAACTTGTCCCATTGTGAAAAGACCGCCGATTGCGCTGCCGCACTGGCGGTGGGTTGGGTGTCGAACAGCAAGACGCTGCTGCCCGCCTGGGCCGCCAACTGGGCGATACCGCGGCCCATGGCCCCGGCGCCAATAATGCCGACCTGTGAAAAATGGGGAATCATCATCTAGATTATGGCTAGCAAGCGGGCTACAGCAGATAGGGGGCGACTCGCCGGCGCCCAGCGTTGATCAGCGACGAACCTGCAGCGCGCCCGGGTTGACGATGTTGGTCGGCGTGCCTTTGATGAAGTTAATGACGTTGTCAAATGCTGCGCTGAAGTACAACTCGTAGCTGTTTTGCTCGACGTAGCCGATGTGGGGTGTGCAAATGCAATTCTCCAACCGCAGAAGGGCGTGGCCCTGCAAGATGGGCTCGGACTCAAACACGTCGACCGCGGCCATGCCCGGCCGGCCGCGGTTGAGTGCCGTCATCAGAGCATCGGGCTCAATCAACTCGGCGCGAGAAGTGTTGACGAGAACGGCGGTGGGCTTCATCTTCGACAGGTCGTCCAGCCGCACCGTGCCCCGGGTGTCTTCAGACAGTCGCAGGTGGAGCGAGAGCACATCACACTGCGCAAAGAAGTCGTCCCGGCTGCTGGCTGCTTCAAAGCCGTCGACGACGGCGCGTTCACGCGACGAGTCACGGCCCCAAACCAAAACCTTCATGCCAAAGGCCTCGCCATAGCCCGCTACCAATTGGCCGATTTTCCCGTAGCCCCAGACACCCAGTGTTTTGCCCTTGAGCACTGTGCCGACGCCAAAATTGGGGGGCATGGCGCCTGACTTCAAGCCGGACTGCTGCCAGACCCCGTGCTTAAGGTTGGCAATGTAGTGGGGTAGGCGGCGCATGGCGGCCATGACCAATGCCCAAGTAAGCTCTGCCGGTGCGGTGGGAGAGCCAGTGCCATCTGCAACGGCTATGCCCCGTTCGGTGCAGGCTGCCACGTCCACATGGGGTCCGATTTTTCCGGTTTGTACCACCAGTTTCAGCTTAGGCAGCTTTTCAATCAAGGCCCGCGGCAGGTGGGTGCGCTCCCGGTTCAGCACAATCACATCGGCGTCCTTGAGGCGGACGGACAGTTGGCCCAGGCCCTTGACGGTGTTGGTGTAAACCTTTGCCTGGTAGGGTTCAAGCCGGGCTGCGCACGCCAGTTTTCTGACGGCGTCTTGGTAGTCATCAAGGATCACAATGTTCATGGGAGAGATTGTGCCTTGGCAGGACAGGCTCCCGACGCTGCGGTGCAATTTCTTGCATTAAGGGCCCTGTGGCTGGGAAGCTGACCCAATCGGCTAGCCGAGAGTTACCCGTTTATTGGCAGGCAGATTCGCGTGCGACCAATCGGTCAAGCTCGGCGCAGACATCGGCCATGCGGCCAGACATGACCATTCGGCCCACATGACTGGCGGGCTGACCAGACTCGACGATGCGTTCTATGCGCAGTGGCCGTGCACGGTGTGTTTGAACATGATAAATGCCTCTAGCCCTTGTCGCCATTGGTCTGTATGCTATTGAATTAGAAGCATTTGGCCGGTGTGTGGCCTGGACGCTTGGCGTTTGTTGGGCGCGGCTTGGGCTTGGGTGGGGTAAAAGCCAGCGTGCCCAGGCTTGAACAGGGGACATCAGGTCGGAAATCGCGAAGAGTGCAATGCTCATGGGTTGGGTCCTTGGCTGATCACATCAGCATGGTGTTGCGGATCAGGCCAACGGCCAGTCCTTCGATTTCAAACGGCTCACCTGGCTCGACCACGATGGTTTGGTAGTCGGGGTTTTCAGGATGCAACTCAATTTGGTCCTTGTTGCGCCGGAAACGTTTGACGGTGACTTCGTCGCCGAGGCGGGCGACCACGATTTGTCCATTCTTGGCGTCTTTGGTGGCTTGCACAGCCAATAAGTCGCCGTCCATGATGCCGGCATCGCGCATAGACATGCCCCTTACCTTGAGCAGGTAGTCGGGCTTGCGCTGGAACAAGCTGTTTTCCAGGTAATAGGTTTGGTCGACATGCTCTTGCGCGAGAATCGGCGAGCCGGCGGCAACCCGTCCAATCAGTGGCAAGGCCAGTTGGGCAAAGCCCGGTAGGGGTTGCGAATATTGCTTGCTGCGTAACGCATTGATGGAGCGCATGGCATCGCTTCTGAGCCGGATGCCGCGTGACGTGCCGCTCACCAACTCGATGACGCCTTTTCGGGCCAAGGCTTGCAAGTGCTCTTCGGCGGCGTTGGCTGACTTGAAGCCCAACTCGGTCGCAATTTCGGCGCGAGTGGGTGGTGCGCCGGTGCGGGCAATGGCGCTCTGGATTAAATCCAGGATTTGTTGTTGGCGGGCGGTCAGTTTGGGGCTCTCAAGCATGGCGACTCCTGGACGGTGATGTGCGTTGCTGGGCGGTAAAGCACTGGATTCATATCCAGTCACTGTATTTTTAACCAGTTTTATAAAGTTTGCAATAGATGGCCACAAAAATTGTTGAAAAGATCGTGGTGCTGGGCACTGGAGGCACGATTGCCGGGGTGGCCAGTCATCCGTCTGACAATTTGGCGTACGCCGCAGCACAGTTGCCGGTAGCCGAATTGTTGCGAGGGGTTCAAGGCATGGCTGACGCGTTGGCCGGTTGTTCTCTGGTCTCGGAGCAGGTGGCGCAACTTGACAGCAAGGACATGACCTTTGCCGTCTGGCAGCAACTTGCGTTGCGCGTGGACCACCATCTCGCGCAGGATGATGTCCGGGGTATCGTGATCACCCATGGCACCGACACACTGGAAGAGACCGCTTACTTTCTGCTGTCGGTTTTACCCTTGGCGGCTCTGGCACGCAAACCGGTAGTGCTGACCTGCGCCATGCGACCGGCCACCGCGCTATCGCCGGATGGCCCACAAAATCTGCTGGATGCGGTCGCCGTGGCCGGGGTATACGGCGCCTGTGGCGTGCTGGCAGTCTGTGCCGGCGTTTTGCACCGTGCGCTGGATGTGCAAAAAGTCCATCCCTATCGGCTCGACGCGTTCGGATCTGGGGATGCCGGGCCGCTTGGCTATGTGGAAGAAGGTGTCATTCGCCTTGTGAAAAATTGGCCTTCAGCCCTTGTCGGATCACGCGAAAGTGCTATGCATTCGATAGCAATTGTCAGTCGATGGCCCAGGGTGGAACTGGTGCTGAGCCATGCCGGGGCCAGTAGTGCCGTAGTGGACGCACTGTTGGCTCCAGGCCACACTGGGCTGGAGCCGCTGCGGGGGCTGGTGGTAGCGGGCACCGGTAACGGCTCCATACACCAGGATTTGGAAGCCGCATTGCTGCGAGCACAAGCCGGTGGGGTGCGTGTACTGCGATCGACCCGGTGCGCCTTGGGGCGAGTGCTGCCAATACCAGGGCAGCGCTTACCCGATTCGACGGGTTTGTCGCCAGTCAAGGCCCGAATTGCCCTGATGCTGGCGCTACTGGACTGAGCTTTAACTGGCCAGCGCCGCGAAAGCGCGTGCCTTGATCTCGTCCACACTGCCGCTGCCGCTGATGGCACGGTACTGGGGTGCGTCATTGGCGCCGGTGCGTGCCCATTCGCTGTAGTAATCGACCAAGGGCCGGGTTTGGGCGTTGTAGACCTCGAGCCGTTTCATGACGGTCTCTTCCTGGTCATCGGCACGTTGGATCAGGGGCTCGCCGGTGGCGTCATCCAGTCCGGCAGCCTTTGGGGGGTTGAATTTGACGTGGTAGGTTCTGCCGGAGGCCGGGTGGGAGCGGCGACCGCTCATGCGTTCAACAATGGCGTCAAAAGGCACGTCGATTTCCAGCACATAGTCCAAATTGACGCCAGCAGCCTTCATGGCATCGGCCTGCGGTAGGGTGCGTGGGAAGCCATCAAACAAAAAGCCACCGGCGCAATCGGCTTGCGCCAGGCGCTCTTTCACCAGATTGACGATCAGGTCATCACTGACCAAGCCACCGGACTCCATCACTTGCTTGGCCTGTAGGCCAAGTGGGGTGCCCGCCTTGACGGCAGCACGCAGCATGTCGCCGGTAGAAATTTGGGGAATAGCGTATTTTTGGCAGATGAAGGTGGCTTGTGTGCCTTTTCCAGCGCCGGGAGCGCCCAACAGAATGAGTCTCATGCTTGTCCTTGGAATAATTTGAGTCAGGCCACATGGCCAAGGTGGCCGCCTGTCAAACGGTTACACCCCGTTTTGGAGAATAGCACGCACAGCTTTTACCTTGCTGACAAGGCCACCTTCAAGACCCGACGGTTCAGCGGGTGATCAGGCGCCTGACCCGAGCCAGGTCCTGGGGCGTATCAACGCCGAGACCCGGTGGCTTCAGGGTCACATGGACGGCGATCCGGTGGCCATGCCACATGGCCCGCAGCTGTTCCAGCGCCTCGGTGGTCTCAATGGGTGCTTGCGCCAGTTTGGGAAACTGGCGCAGAAATCCCGCTCGGTAACCGTAGATGCCAATGTGGCGCAGTGCCTGGGGCTGGATTGGCACATCCATTGCCCCAGCGCCCTCAGCGTTCTGTGGTCGGTCCCGCCAGTGCGGGATGGGTGCGCGGCTGAAGTAAAGCGCCAGTCCCTGCAAGTCGAGAACCACCTTCACCACATTAGGGTTACGAAAGTCGGCCTCGTTGTCGATGGCGTGGGCGGCTGTACTCATGCTGGCCTGCGGTTGCTCGGTCAGCAGCTTCGCCACGGCACCAACCAGATCCGGGTCTATCAACGGCTCGTCCCCCTGCACGTTGACCACGATGTGCTCATCGGCCAAGCCGAGCAAGCTACTGGCTTCAGCCAGGCGGTCACTGCCGGAGGGATGGTCATGACGCGTTAGCACAGCTTCGACGCCATGGCTGGCGCAGGCCGCCATGATGTCTGCGCTGTCAGTGGCCACCACAACGCGGGGCTGGCCGCCAAGGGGCTGGCCGAGCAGCACGCGCTGCGCCACCCTCACCACCATGGGCAGACCACCAATGTCGGCCAGGGGCTTGTTAGGCAGCCGGGTAGAAGCCAGTCGTGCCGGTATCAGCACAGTGAAGCTCACAGGCCAAGTTCCTCATCGCTCAAGGTGCGTGCTTCGTTTTCTAGCAAGATCGGGATGCCGTCGCGCACCGGGTACGCCAGGCGTGCACTGCGCGAGGCCAGTTCCTGTTTGTCGCGGTCATAGGTGAGTGGGCCCTTGGTGACCGGGCAGACCAAGAGTTCAAGTAGTCGAGTGTCCATCGGGAGATGATAGCTTTGCTGGCAGGTGGTTGCTCAGCCAGTGGTCAAGTCGCGCCAGGCAGGCAGGCTCCAGCGTCAGCAGTAAGGGTACGGCCAAGGCCCGCGGCCACTTGGGCCAGAGCTTGGCTGCATCCTTTTCGGTGCAAATCACGCTGTAGCCCTTGAATTCATTGGTGTTTAAGCTATTGAAATCATAGTGATCTGGCAGCATGATTGTGTGTGACAACGACAAACCGCGAGCGCGCAGCATGTCGAAGAACTCATCTGGTCGGGCGATGGCCGCCAGCGCCAGCAGGGGCGGCTGACCGGGCGCGGCTAATTCATCAAGGGGTATGGTCGAGCCGTCCTGTTGCCACGCCAGTGGCGTAAGTTGCCGGTGGGCGCGAAAGCCGACAAAGGCGGGTTTCAGGCCAGTGTGCAAAATGAGGTCCACCGGGCGCGGCCAAGGCTCGCGCAGCGGGCCGGCGGGCAGTAGCATGCCGTTGCCGATACCGCGGTCATCAAAAACGCAGATCTCAAAATCCCGGTGCAGCGCGGCGTGCTGCAAGCCATCGTCGGCCACGATCAAGTCGGTATCCGGGTAATTGGCTAACAATGCGGCGGCAGCTTGGGTGCGGTGCTCGGCCACCATGACAGGCAC
>CAMCZF010000141.1 GCA_945885775.1 Rhodoferax sp. OV413
ACGCTTGGCGAAAAGCCGCATCGTGCGCAACGGGTTTGTAATCGGTCTCAGCCATTTTGAACATCCTTCAATCGTTGTCGGGCCAGGCGCAGTTCTGCATCTGGTGTTTCTTGCGTCTTTTTCACGAACGAGTGCAGCACCACAATCACTTTACCCACCTGAGTGCAATAGAAAACCCGTCCGATGCCCTCGGGGCCTTTAGGCCGCAACTCAAACAAGCTACCACCCATGGACTTGGAGTGCGGCATTCTCAGATCAGCACCATGAATAGCCATGGCATCGGTCAAGCGGACGTAATCAGCAAGGATGCCTGCAGGCAGACTCAGAACTTGTTTTCTGACCTTCTCGTTGTAGTAGCAGATTGTCCAATTCATGAGCATGGCATGTTAGCAGATATGTGAAATTTGGTGGCTGCGGACTCTGTATGCGCAGCCCGGCTAAAGCGCTCAATGATGTCTTTGTGGCGCAGCTCACAACAAGCCCAGCCATTGGCCCCATATGAGCTGGCCCAGGTAGCGGTTGGGGAGCAGGGTAAAGGCGCCGGCAATGCCGCAAGCACCGATGTACAGCCATTGCATGGTTTTGCGGTGACCTTCAATGTTGCGGCGGGCCAGGTAAACAAAGGCCATGACGATGGAGAACAGCGTGTAAGGAATCAGCAAGTGGATGGGGGTGTAGCCCGCCAGGTTGGGGAGGCCGTAGTCGCGGATGAACAGGGCCGACGTGGCGGCCAACACCATCAGCGTCACCCAGGCGTAGCCAAAGGCGCGGTGCAACTTGGGCCGCTGGGTGGCGCCCTTGCGTGCCCACAGGGCCACCGGTCCGAGCGCTACTGCGCCAAGTGCGGCCGTCATGTGCACGGCGATGAGGGGGGTGAATTGCATGATGGGTCCTAATGTCATGAGTGATGGAAAAGGTTAGACGCTGACCGGCTTGTCAGTCGCCGCAGGCTTTGACCACCGCAGCCACGGCCTGGGGTTGCAGCGTCAAGCCGATATGATTCACTCGGGCCACGAGCGTCACCGGCACGGTTTGGCCTGCTTGCGCAAACACGGGGGCAAAGCCATTGGCATCGAACAGTTCATCGTCGAGGCCGGCCACGATGCGCAGGGGTTGCCGCACCTGCCGTATATCACTCAGGTAATCCTCGTGCGGCCGAAAATTGGCGGCCAAGGTGTAACTGTAAAAGGGCGTCAGCAGTTTTTGGCTGACTTCGTTCAATGCGAATCGCAAAACCGGCAGATGGTTCCAGCGGGTGATGCCGGCTGCATTCAACACGGACAGCCCGACCATGCGCGGCAAGCCGACAGACACCCAGGATGCGCCACGGCCATCCAAGCTTGGACGATTGGTGGGCGCACGGTGGTGCAGGTAGGGCGAGAGCAGCAGGTAGCGATCAAACAAAGCTTGGCGAGCGCTCCCAGCAAATCGCAAGACAAATCCGCCGCCGGATGAAAACCCGAGCAGTGTGCTGGGGCCGGCAAACGGCACCCGACGCATGAAATCCTCAACATCATCTTCCAGCTGGCCGATGTAAGCGGCTTGGCCCCGTGTGCCCGATTCGCCATGCCCCCGCATGTCCAAAGCTGCCACGTCAAAACCGGCGGCTGCCAGGGCTTGGGCAAGAACATGCATGGACTGGGCGCGTGCCGACGATCCGTGGACCAGTACTACCCTTCGCCGGGCCGCAGCCGCCGTTGTGGCCGGGTAGTGGAGCCATGCCAGAGCCGTACCATCGCGGGCCGTGAATCGCTGTGAAGGCGGCACGGCAGAAAAATCAACCTTTTCAAATGGCGCGTTGATGCTGGCCAAGGGCGCAATGTCCGCAGGGCCACCCACCACGATGGCCCCCGCCACGAGCAGCACGAAGATACACGGGACCAGGAACAATGCCGACAAGGTGGTTTTCATGGTGAAACGGGCTGGTGGAACACGATGACCGTCATTTTGAACAATTGATTCGCAGCCGCCACACCGCTGCGACGAACTGAGCATTTTGCGACGCCAGTGACCGCCCGTCGGCGCGAGCGGCAAGCAGTATCCTCAGCGTGACCCGGCCATCACCAACCGCAGGGGGCGTCGCGCCGGCTTGGTGTTTATACCCAGTGCCGAGGGGGAAATGGGGGTTACCATGGCGCAAACAGTGTCAAACCCAGAGGAGATGTCCATGCCGCACCCAGCCACCCGCCCCCTGATCCGAGTTCTGTTGCCCCTGGCGCTGGTCGCCGGCCTGAGCGCGCCGGCGCTGGCGGCCGAGCCGGCGTCGTGCCAGACCGTGCGCTTTGCCGATGTGGGCTGGACCGACATCACCGCCACCACCGCCGTGGTCTCGGAGATCCTGAAAGGCATTGGCTACAAGCCAACGTCCCAGGTGCTGTCGGTGCCGGTGACCTACCGCAGCATGAAGGACAAAAAAATCGATGTGTTCCTGGGTAACTGGATGCCCTCGATGGAGGCCGACATCAAGCCCTACCGAGAAGATGGCTCGGTGGAAACGCTGGGCCCCAACCTGGAAGGGGCCAAGTACACGCTGGCCGTGCCCGACTACGTGGCTGAGGCCGGGGTCAAAACCTTTGCCGACCTGGCCAAAAATGCCGACAAGTTCAAAAAGAAGATTTACGGGATCGAGCCTGGCAACGATGGCAACCGCCTGATTCTGGACATGATCAAGAAGAACGCCTTTGGTTTGGGCGGCTTCAAGCTGGTCGAGTCCAGCGAGGCTGGCATGGTGTCCCAGGTGGTGCGCAGCCTGCCCAAGCAGGAGTGGGTGGTGTTCCTGGGCTGGGCGCCGCACCCCATGAACAGCAAGATCAAGATGACCTACCTCAGCGGGGGTGACGACTTCTTCGGGCCCAATTACGGCGGCGCCACCGTGTACACCAATGTGCGCAAGGGCTACGCCGCCGAATGCGGCAACGTCGGCACCCTGCTGAAAAACACCAAGTTCAGTTTAGAGAGCGAAAACCAGATCATGGGCCTGATCCTGGACAAGAAAATGAAACCGGCCGCGGCCGCACAGACCTGGCTCAAGGCCAATGCCTCCACCTGGGGCAACTGGATGCGCAACGTCAAGACCTTTGACGGCAAGGATGTCACGCCGGCGATGATCGTCAAGTAGGCCGGGCGGTGGCAGGTCTGGATGCAGCGCTGGCCTGGCTCAAGCTCAACAAGCTGTTGCTGGGCGAGGCCATTGCCGGCTTTGTCGAGGCGCTGACCACGGGTGCCCCGGAACTTTTCAGTGCGATCTCCGAGGTGCTGGGCCACGCCATCCTGGGCCTGACGGCGGCGCTGTTCTGGTTTCACCCGCTGGTTTTGCTGGCGCTGATTGCCGGGCTGGCCTGGTACCTGCAGCGCGTCATCGGTCTGGTGGTGTTTGTCGTGGTGTCGCTGCTACTGGTGATCAACCTGGGTTACTGGGATGAAACGCTGGAAACCCTGGCGCTGGTGCTGTGCGCCACCCTGACCTGTGTGCTGCTGGGCGTGCCGCTGGGCATTGCGGCGGCGCACCGACCCTGGCTGGCCGCCGGGCTGCGCCCGCTGCTGGACCTGATGCAGACCATTCCCACCTTTGTGTACCTGATCCCCACGCTGATCCTGTTTGGCCTGGGCGTGGTGCCGGGGCTGATCTCTACCGTCATTTTTGCCTTGCCGGCGCCGATTCGGCTCACCACGCTGGGCATCGCCTCGGTGCCCAGACCCCTACTCGAAGCCGGCGAAGCCTTTGGCGCCACGCGCTGGCAATTGCTGTGGAAGGTGGAGCTGCCGAGCGCCATGCCCAACATCATGGCTGGCATCACCCAATGCATCATGCTGAGCCTGTCCATGGTGGTGATCGCCGCCCTGGTCGGGGCTGACGGGCTGGGCAAGCCTGTGGTGCGGGCGCTCAATACGGTCAACATCGCCGACGGCTTCGAAGCCGGCCTGGCCATCGTGATCGTGGCCATCGTGCTCGATCGCCTGTGCAAGCAGCGGGTCAAGACTGCCCGGCGCGCGCCGGCCAAGCCGGGCGACCAGAGCGATGGCTGACCTGGACGCCCCGGTGGCGCGCTTCAAGCAGGTCGACATCGTGTTTGGGCCAGACCCGGCACGGGCCTTGGCCTTACTTGATGCGGGCCGTAACCGTGATGAGATTCTGGCCGCCACCGGCGCCGTGCTGGGTGCAGCGGCCTGCAGCCTGGACATTGCCGAGGGTGAGATCTCGGTGCTGATGGGCTTGTCGGGCTCGGGCAAGTCCACGCTGCTGCGCTGCCTGAACGGCCTGAACCGGCCCACCCGGGGCGAGGTGCTGATTCGCGACGAGCATGCCAGCGGCGGCTATACCGATCCCGGCCGGTGCGATGCGGCCACCCTGCGCCGCCTGCGCACCACGCGGGTGGCCATGGTGTTCCAGCAGTTTGCCCTGCTGCCCTGGCGCACGGTGGCAGAAAACGTCGGGCTGGGCCTGGAGTTGCGCGGCACGCCCAAGGCACAGCGCCAGCGCATCGTGCATGAGAAGCTGGCCTTGGTCGGCCTGCAGGGCTGGGCCGACAAATACGCCCATGAGCTCTCGGGCGGCATGCAGCAGCGCGTGGGGCTGGCCCGCGCCTTTGCCACCGATGCCGACATCCTGCTGATGGACGAGCCGTTTTCCGCGCTCGATCCGCTGATTCGCGAGCACTTGCAGCAAGAGCTGCTGCAGTTGCAGAAGCACCTCAAGAAGACGATTGTGTTTGTCAGCCACGACCTGGACGAAGCGATTCGGCTGGGCAACCACATCTCCATCATGGACGGCGGCCGCATCGTGCAGTCGGGCGAGCCCGAGCAGATTGTGCTGAACCCGGCCAGCGCCTATGTGCGCGATTTTGTGGCGCACATGAACCCGATCAAGGTTTTGCGCGGTGCCTCGCTGATGACGCCGCTGGCGGCCCTGGCCGTGCGCGACGGCCTGCTGCAGCTGGACTGGACGGGCCACCATCGGCTGGCGCTGGATGCGGCCGGCTGTCCGGTGCAGGCGCTGATCGAGGGCACGCCGGCCCGGCTGGTGGCGTACGCGCCCGAGCTGGATCTGGTGCAGACCGGCAAGGACGGCCGCGCTTTTGTGATGGTGCCGCCCGTCATGCTGCTGGAGCAGATCATCCAAGTGCGCCAGGCCACCGGGCGTCCGGTGTTGCTGTGCGAGGGGCCACGCTTTGTCGGCGTGGTCGGCGATGACGACATCTACCGGGGCATGCTGCGGCAGCTGCCGCCGCGGCCCTGAGGGACTGCACCCCGCTGGTTTTGCCGCAGCTTTACACACCGCGCTGTGTTTTCTCAGCCGTGATGGCGGGTGCCTCTTTAGAATCCAGACGATGAAAAAAAACTCTCTGGCGGTGTTGGTGGTGGGCTTGGCGCTGGTCGGCGGTGGCGGCGCTTGGTGGTGGAGCCAACGCAGCGCGGCGGACGCGGTGCAGTACCGCACCGCCAAGATCGAGCGCGGCAACCTGCAGGCCACGGTGTCGGCCAGCGGCGCCGTCAACCCGGTGACCCAGGTGTCGGTGGGCACCCAGGTGTCGGGCCAGATCAAGGACCTGTATGTCGATTTCAATTCTGAGGTGAAAGCCGGCCAGCTGATTGCCCGCATTGACCCCGAAACTTTTGAGTATCGGGTGCGCTCGGCTCAGGCCGATGTCGATGCCGCCAATGCGGCGGTCGTCACGGCGCAGGCCGCTGCCGCGGCCAGCCGGGCCAGTGTCTCGCGCGCCCAGGTGGATTTGCAGGAGGCGCAGCGCGATCTGGAGCGAAAGCTGATCCTTGTGGAAAAGCAATTCATTGCACAGAGCGAGGCGGACAAGGCGCGTGCCCTGGTCAACACCGCGGGTGAGCTCGTCAAGCAGGCGCAGGCTCAGGCCAGCGTGACCGAGGCTCAGATCAGGAGCGCGCAGGCCAATGTGGCGCAGCGCGAATCGTCCCTGGCCCAGGCCCGCATTGACCTGGCCCGTACCCGCATCACCTCACCGGTGAACGGCATTGTGATCAAGCGCGCCATTGAGCGGGGCCAGACTGTGGCCGCCAGCCTGCAGTCGCCCGAGCTGTTTGTGATTGCCCAAAACCTGTCGGACATGCAGGTTGACGCCAGCATTGACGAGAGCGATGTGGGCCGCATCCGCACCGGGCAACGTGCCACCTTCACGGTGGATGCCTTCCCGGGCCAGACCTTTGAGGGTGAGGTGCGCCAGGTGCGCAAGGCTGCGCAAAGCGTGGCCAATGTGGTGACTTATGTGGCGGTGGTGGGTTTCTCCAACGCAGGCGGGCGTCTGCTGCCCGGCATGACGGCCAATGTGCGGGTGGTGACCGATGTGCGCGAAAACGTGCTCAAGGTGCCCAATGCTGCCCTGCGGGTACGCATCGCCGGCATTGAGCCGGCGGCAGCGGCAGCTTCGGCGCCAGCCGGGGCTGCCTCGGCCCCAGACGCACCTGCTTCGGGCGCCGGCAGCACGGGCAGTACCGGCAGTACCGGCAGTACCGGCAGCGCTGGCAGCTGGAGCTGGTTTAGCCAGGCGCTGGCCCAACCGGCGGGTGGGGGCGGGCAGGGCGGTGGGCCCGGTGGCGGTATGGCCGCGCAGCGCGAGCGCCTGGTGATTGAGCTGCAGCTGAGCGCCGAACAGCAGACCAAGCTGGACGCCATCGGCGCCGAGCTTCGGCCGCGCTTTATGGCACTGCGTGACTTGCCGCAAGACCAGCGCGCCGAGGCCCGTGACAAGGCCAGCGCCGACATGCGCGCGCAGATCAGTGCCATGCTCACGCCGGCTCAGCGCACCAAGTACCAACAGATTCTGGCCCAGGCCCCAGGTGGCCCACCGCCTGGGGCTGGTGGTCGGCCAGCGTCTGGCAACCCAGGAGTGGCTGGCCCTGCAGCGGCAGATGCTCCTAAAAATATAGCTGGAAATGAAGCGGCGACAAGGCCTGGAGGCCAAAAACCCTCAATAAATGGCGTAACGGCCGGCAGCGGTGCAGCGCCCAGCGGCGGCGTAGCACCAGCCCTGCCGGCCAATGGCAACCCGATGATCGAGTTTCGCAATCGTCTGGTGGCCGAGCTGGCGCTAAGCCCGGCCCAGGCCGACAAGGTGGACGCGATTTATGTCGAGGCCCGGCCCCGGTTTGGCGCGCTGCGCGACCTGACGGCCGAGGAACGGCCCAAGGCACGCGAGCGCATCAGCGCTGACATTCGGGCCCGCATTGCCGATGTGCTCACGGCCGAGCAAAAACTCAAGTACGCCGCGCTGGTGGCCGCCCTGGCCGGCCGCCAAAGCACACGTGGGCGCATCTACCTGATGGGCGCCGACGGCAAACCCGTGGCTTACGCGGTGCGCCTGGGCATCTCGGATGGCAGCAGCACCGAACTGCTGCTGGGCCCCAATGCGCCCCAGGCAGCAGTGCTTAAAGAAGGTGCGTTGGTCATCATCGGCACCCTGGCGACCGGCACTGCCCCGGGCGGCGGACCGACTGGCCCACGCCTGCCGTTCTGATGGACATGCCCGCGTTGTGCCTGATCGAGGCCCGTGAGCTGGTCAAGACCTACACCATGGGCGACCAGACCGTGCACGCGCTGCGCGGCGTCTCGCTCGACATTGCCAAGGGCGACTTTGTGGCCATCATGGGCGCCTCGGGCTCGGGTAAATCCACTCTGATGAACATTCTGGGCTGCCTGGACCTGCCCACATCGGGTGAATACCGGTTGGCTGGCGAAGTGGTCGAGGCCATGGCGCAAGACCAGTTGGCTTCCATCCGTAACCGGCGTATCGGCTTTGTGTTTCAGCAGTTCAACCTGCTGCCGCGCACCAGCGCCCTTGAAAACGTGGAGCTGCCCATGCTGTACGCCGGCGTCAAGGCAGCGGCGCGGCGTGAGCGGGCGCTGGCGGCACTGGCCCGGGTGGGGCTGGCCGAGCGGGCTAAACACAGTCCGTCGGAGCTCTCAGGTGGCCAGCAGCAGCGGGTGGCCATTGCCCGTGCGCTGGTGAACCAGCCGCAACTCATTTTGGCGGACGAGCCCACCGGCGCACTCGACAGCAAGACCAGCGACGACATCATGCGCCTGCTGACCGAGCTCAACGCCCAGGGCATGACGGTGGTGATCGTCACCCACGAGACCGATATTGCCGCCTGGGCGCGCCGCAAAATGGTGTTCCGTGACGGCCTGATCGTGGAAGACGTGCGCCAACTCGGTGGGGTACCGGCATGAACCTGTATGTAACGGTGCGCATCGCGCTGCGCGCCCTGGCCGCCAACACGCTGCGCTCCATTCTGACCATGCTGGGCATCATCATCGGCGTGGCGGCGGTGATCACCATGATTGCGGTGGGCAACGGCGCCACAGAGCGGGTGCAGGCCCAAATGAAGGGCCTGGGTTCGAACATCATGCTGGTGATCCCGGGCGGCGTCACGCAAGGCGGTGTGCGCTTGGGCGCGCAGACTGGGCAGGGCCTGACGGAGGAGGACGCCTATGCCATTGCCCGCGAAGTGCCCGAGGTGCAGGTGGCCGCGCCCAGCTCGCGCACGGGTGCTCAGGTGGTGGCTGGCAACACCAACTGGAGCACCTCAATTTTGGGCACCACGAATGACTACCTGGAGGCCCGCGAGTGGCCGCTCTCAGAGGGCCGCAGCTTCGATGCTGCCGACCTACAGGGCTCGGCCAAGGTGGCCGTGGTGGGCCAGACCGTGGCCCGCGAGTTGTTTGGCGACGCCGACCCGCTGGACCAGGTGATCCGCGTCAAAAAAGTGCCGGTGACCATCGTGGGCGTGCTCTCGCGCAAGGGCCAG
>CAMCZF010000142.1 GCA_945885775.1 Rhodoferax sp. OV413
CGCCACGCCATGCTGGACATGAGCACCACCGCCCAGATCAAGGACAGCCTGCGCCTGGGCGGCAGCATGCTGGGCGAGATTGGCCGCATCGGCAAGCTGCACAAACCGCACGTCGAGCAAGCGGCTTTTGCAGTGCTGAAGGCGCCCGATATTCCCAGCGTGCTGGTGGAAGCAGCCTTCATCAGCAACCCCGACGAGGAAGCCAGACTCAACACCGACGAGTACCAGGAGCAACTGGCCGATGCGCTGATGCGCGGCATCACGGCCTATTTCTCTAAAAACCCGCCGCTAGCGCGCAACCGCACCCTGTGACGCCTGGGGTTTGGTGACGGCTAGGCGGGTGGCGGCGCGTTCCCGAGCCCAAAAAATCTGCCGAGAGGCTGTCGTTCATGGTTGGGCCAACGGAGCCAGCGCACGCACGACGGCTTGTTCGGTCATTGGGTAATTCTTATCTGCGGCTTGCTTGTGGGTAGCCCCAGGGTAATCAGCCAGCAGGCCAGCAGCATCAGCGCCGAGCCCACCAGCGCGTACAGCAGGCCACCCCATTGGTACAGCAACCCAGACAGCAGCGTTCCCACGAATCGCCCCACGGCATTGGCGGCGTAATAAAAACCCACGTCCTCGGCGGCTTTCTCCGAGCCCGCATAAGCCAACACCAAGTAAGAGTGAATGGATGAGTTGACGGCAAAGGCAAAGCCGAACACGCCCAGGCCACCCACCACCACCCACTCCAGATTCGGCACATTCATGAACACAGCGATGGCCAAGGCCACGGGTACCACTGCGAGTGCGGCCGACCACAGGCGCGCTGCAGGCACCTCGGTACTCAGGCCATCACTGCTGCGACGGACCAGGTGCGGCGCAAAGGCCTGCACCACACCGTAGCTGATGGTCCACAGCGCCAGAAAACCGCCCACCATGGGGCGTGACCAACCCGAGGCGTACAAGAAAACCGGCACACCCACCACGAACCACACGTCCCGCGCGCCAAACAGCACCACCCGGGCTGCCGCCAGCAGGTTGATACCCTGGTTTTTGGCGAAAAGCTCTTTGGCCGACTTTGACGCCTTGCCTTTGCCCATGAGCTTGGGCACGAACAGCACCACCCCCATGAGCACCATAGCCAGTAACCCGGCCATGAGCCATAGCGAGGCCCGAAAACCCAGCAGCTCCAGCAGCAAACCACCCAGGAAGAAGCCAATGCCTTTCATGGCGTTTTTACTGCCGGTGAACCACGCGACCCACTTGAACAGCTGACCCGAGGCCTCGCCCGCCGTCAGTTTGATGGCGGATTTGCTGGCCGTTTTGGTCAGGTCCTTGGCCACACCACAGACCCCCTGCGACAACACCACCCAGGCCACTGACAGGGTCGCTGTCCAGTCGGGTGAGAGCGCAGAAAGCAGCAGGAAACCAGTGATTTGGGTCGCAAGTCCCACCGCCAGCATGCGCGCAATGCCGTAGCGCGTTGCCAACCAGCCGCCAATCAGGTTGGCAACAATGCCTGCCGCCTCGTACAGCAAAAACAACAATGCCAGCGCGAAGGGCGAGTAACCCAGCTTGTAAAAGTGCAGCAGCACCAGCATGCGCAGTGCGCCATCGGTGAGCGTAAAGCCCCAATAGGCGCTGGTGACAATGGCGTAATTCCGTGCGCCACCGTTGCCAGGCTGGGCGGTGAGCGCAGTACCGGCCATGTCAGATACCCACCTGGTCCATGTGACAGGCCAGGTCCACCATGCGGCAGGCATAGCCCATTTCGTTGTCATACCAGGCATAGACCTTGAGCAGGGTGCCATCCGTCACCATCGTAGACAAGGCATCGACAATCGTGCTGCGCGTGTCGCGGGCGTAATCGGCGCTGACCAGGGGGCGCTCCTCATAGCCCAGAATGCCAGCCAGCGGACCTTTGGCCGCCGCAGCAAACAGCGCATTCACCTCTTCGACCGTGGTTTCTCGTTTCATCTCAAACACGCAATCGGTGAGCGATGCATTGAGCGCAGGCACACGCACGGCATGGCCGTTGAGCTTGCCTTTGAGCTCGGGGTAAATCAGCGCAATGGCGGTCGCACTCCCGGTGGTGGTGGGGGCCAGGCTCATCATCGCGCTGCGGGCTCGGCGCAGGTCTTTGTGCGGTGCGTCCACCACAAGATTGGTGTTGGTGGGGTTATGCAGCGTGGTGATCTGGCCATGGCGAATGCCGATGGCGTCGTGCACCACCTTGACCACGGGGGCCAGGCAGTTGGTGGTGCAGGAGGCCGCTGTCACGATGTGGTCACGCGCGGGGTCGTACAACTGGTGGTTCACGCCCACCACCACGTTGAGCACATTGCCAACCTTCACAGGTGCTGCGACGATCACGCGCTTGGCACCCCGGTCCAGATGGCCTTGCAGGGTCTCCAGAGTCAAAAATTTGCCGGTGCATTCGAGCACCACATCCACACCCATGTCACCCCATGCAATTTCTGATGCTGTGGTGTGGGACGAGAATCCAAGTTGTTTGCCGCCAATACGGATGTGGTTTTCGCCCACGGCAGCGATGTCCTCGCGCCAGCGGCCCTGCACGGTGTCAAAGGTCAGTAAATGAGCAGTGGCGGCTGCGCCACCCTTGATTTCGTTCAGGTGCACCACATCGAGTCGGTTGCCCGAACGTGGGTCGTCTGCTTGCCGCTCGGCGGCGCCAAATGCAGCTCGCAAAGCCAAGCGTCCGATGCGGCCCATGCCATTGATACCAATTTTCATGTTTGACCTTCAGTGGGTAATACGTGTTGATGAGTTCAAGAATTATTGAAATATAACAAGGCAGAATGTCATACAAATGACATGTTTTGAAGCTGCTTCCATTTGCAACAAATGGCGCTTGAAATGGGTGGCGCCGGACCACCCACGACGTGCCCAGCGACGAGCATCAGCAAGCGCTGCCCGACACGCCCAGGCGAGGCGCCGCGGCCTATTTATATAAAAATGAGCGCTTCCCGCGGCGTAATGACCATCAGTGTACTGGGTGAGGCCCTGATGGACTGCGTCGCCCAGCCCGACGGCAGCCTGCGCCCGCTGATGGGCGGCAGCCCGTTCAACCTGGCACGCGCCGCTGCGCTGCGCGGCGCCCATGCGGCCTACCTGAACCCGCTCTCCAGCGACCTGTTCGGCCAGCAGATGCAGGCCCAACTGACCCGCGATGGCGTGCAACTGACGGGCGGTCACAGCCCCCGGCGCACCTCGCTCGCCGTGGTGCAAATCAGTGGCGGCCAGCCCAGCTACGGTTTTTACCGCGAAGGCATCGCCGACCGTGACTACACCGTAGACGGCGTGCTGGCGCTGCTGGCCGCCCAGGCCCCGGGCGTGCTGCACACCGGCTCGCTGCTGCTGGTGCCGCCCGAACACGACAAAGTGCTGGCGGTGCTGCGAGGCGCCCGGGCCCTGGGCTGGACCCTGAGCGTGGACGTGAACCTGCGCCCGCGCCTGGCACCCGATCTGGCGGCCTATGTGAGCGCCGTGCACGAGGTAGCAGCCTTGGCCGACTGGCTCAAAGCCAGCGACGAAGACCTGGCCGAGATGGGCTTTAACCCAGTGCAACGCGACAACTCGGCGCGCATCGCCAGCCATTTCATCGCACAGGGCGCCAGCCGCGTGGCGCTGACCTTTGGCGCCGACGGCGCTTGGCTGCAGGTGGACGGCCATTGCGCTAGTCAGGCCGCGCCCACCGTGACGGTGGTGGACACCGTGGGCGCCGGTGACACCTTCTGGGGCAACTGCCTGGCCGACTGGGCCCTGGCGCCCGCAGGTGCCGCCGACCGTGTGGCAAGCACCCTGCAGCAGGCCATGCAGGCCGCCGCGATCAACTGCACCCGGGCCGGCTGCCAGCCACCAACGCGGGCAGAGGTCTTGCGCGGCGACCGTTAACCCAAGCCAGGCCACAGACAGCGCCTGTTGGTGGTGGCAGCCTGGGTTAGCATTGGCTTACTCATTTTGTATGCCTGTTACCTCATTCGTACCCGTCAAATTGCTTCGATGGCTGACCATTGCAGCCCTCTGTTGGCTGGCATCCAGCACACATGCCATGGTGTCGGCAGCGGTACCAGCCCAATTGGAGAGCCTGGCACTTCGGCCTTATGTCGAAGCGCTTGAAGACAAGAGTCGGCAGTTGACTTTTCAGCAGGTGGCCAGCCCTGGTTTTGAAGCCAAATTCGAGCCCGTCGCCGGCAGCAGCGACCTGAACTTTGGCTTTACCGACTCGGCCTACTGGCTGCGTATCCGTCTCAAATCAACCGCCAACGCCCCGCTGGCCAGCCTGCTCGAAATCGCCTACCCAGCGCTTGACCGTGTGGATTTTTACGCTGACTTGAATGGTGCGCCCGTCACGCTCAGTTCAGGTTACACCCTGCCGTTTTCGTCATGGCCCTTTGTGCATCGGCAACTGGTGTTCCCCGTGACGCTGTCCCCAGGGACAGACACCACGGTGTACCTGCGGGTGGTGTCACGCAGCAGCCTCACGGTACCGGTGACCCTGTGGTCGCCAGGCGCGCTGCACGCCAGCGACCAGCGCACCTACAGCATCCTGTCACTGTACTTCGGCATGCTGCTGGCGCTGGGCACCTATAACCTGCTGCTTTACCTGTCGCTGCGAGATTCGATTTACCTGATCTACGTGGCTTTTCTGGCCAGCCTGGCCATCTCCCAAGCCGGCATTTTGGGGTTGACGGCGCAGTTTCTCTGGCCCGACTGGCCACGCGGAGGCGACCTGATCCGACCGGCCGGCTATTGCTTGGTCGGCCTGTTTGGCGCTTTGTTATCCAGGCGCTTGTTGGGCATGCGCGACTGGGCACCCCGACTGGATCAACTGTTGCGTTATGTGCAGATGGCCTTTTTGCTGGTGGCAGCGGGCGCCCTGATCACGGACTGGCCTTTTTTTACCATCGCAGCCACCCTGCTCGGTGCCGCATTTTCCTTCGGTGCGGTCGGCATTGGCTTGCTGGCGGTCAAAAAAAGAGTACCCGTAGCCGCGCTGTACCTGGGCGGCTCCATGATGTTGCTGATCGGCGCCTCCGCCTTCAGTTTGCGTATGATGGGCTGGGTCCCCACCAATTTTTTGACGTCCAATGGCATGCTGATTGGGTCATTTTTTGAAATGCTTTTGTTGTCACTGTCTATGGCGAGCCGCATCCATAGCCTGCAGCAAAGTGAAGTGACCTTAAAACAACTGGCGCATCAAGACCCGCTGACCGGCCTGGCAAACCGCACCCAGCTCACACAGCAGCTGCAGCAGGCCGTGGCGCGGAGCCGGCGCGACAGCACGCAGTTCGCGGTGCTGATGCTTGACCTGAATGGGTTTAAGCCGGTCAATGACCGGTATGGCCACGCTGTGGGCGATCAATTGCTCATAGAAATCGGCCGTCGCCTGCTCGCGGGCGTACGCAGTACCGACGTCGCAGCGCGCGTGGGCGGTGACGAGTTCATTGTCCTGGTGGAAGCTGTGGCCGGCCTGAACCACGCCCGCGCCATTGCTGACAAGTTGGTACTGCAACTTAGCCAGCCTGTCCAGGTCGGTGACCTCACGGTTCGGGTCGGTGCCAGTGTCGGTATCGCCCTGTACCCGCTACAGTCTGAGGACATTGACCACCTGCTGCAACTGGCAGACGAAGACATGTACCGGGTCAAAGCCATGGCACGGGAAACGCGGTCAAGCGCTACAGCGACCGAGCGAATGGACAGCACTTCAGAAAGCCAAGCATGAAAGTCATCATTGTGGGCGGCGGCATCGGCGGGCTGGCCACCGCGCTCAACCTGCATGCGGTAGGCATCACGTCTGTGGTGTTTGAACAGAGCAGCCAGATTCGCGAGTTGGGGGTGGGTATCAACACCCTGCCGCATGCCATAGAGGTCCTGGCAGGGCTGGGCCTGCTGCCAGCGCTAGACGCCGCCGGCGTGCGCACCGGCGAGCTGATCTACATGAACCGGCAGGGCTCGCGCATCTGGCAGGAGCTGCGTGGCCTGGCCGCTGGATTTGCAGTGCCACAGTTCTCCATTCACCGGGGCAAACTGCAGGCCGTGCTGCGCCAAGCCGTGCTTGAGCGGCTGGGCCCAGAGGCTATTTGTACCGGCCACCAATTGGTGGACTTTGAACAAGATCCCTCTGGCGTGCGGGCGCGCTTCAAGACCGGCAGTGGCGAAGGGTTGACGGCTGTCAGCGGCGACCTGCTGCTGGGCTGCGACGGCATCCACTCGCGCGTTCGGGCCGCGTTTTACCCAGACGAAGGGCCCCCCAGCTGGAACGGCATCATGCTGTGGCGTGGCGCCACGTGGTGGCCACCTTTTTTGAGCGGGCGATCCATGATCATTGCCGGCGGCATGGGGGCCAAGCTGGTGCTCTACCCCATCTTGACCGACCCGGCGCGCCCGGGCGAGGTGCTGATGAACTGGGCCGTCACGTCGCGCCAGGGCGAGGCCGGCCCGCCACCCCACCGGGAAGACTGGAGCCGCCCTGGCCGCCTGGCCGACCTGCTGCCGCTGGTGCAGGACCGGTTCACACTGACCGAGTTGGACCCGGTGGCGCTGATCAAGGCCACCCCTGAGTTCTATGAGTACCCCATGTGCGACCGCGAGCCGCTGCCGCGCTGGAGTCACGGCCGGGTCACACTGCTGGGCGACGCCGCCCACCCGATGTACCCGGTTGGCTCGAATGGTGCCAGCCAGGCCATCCTTGACGCGCAGTGCCTGGCGCAAAGTCTGGCCGCTGAACCGGGCGACCCTGCAAGCGCGCTGACGCACTACGAGGCACAGCGGCTTGCAAAAACAACAGAGGTTGTGCTGACCAACCGAGTTGGTGGCCCTGAGCGGGTGATCGACCTGGTCGAGGGTCGGGCACCGGATGGCTTTACCGACATCAGCACCGTCGCCAGCCACGATGAGCTGACCGCCATTGTGCGAGGCTATGCCCAAACCGCCGGTTTTGCGGCGCCCGGCAAGCTCAGCGGCCCAGACCGCTCACCCACCTGACGATGCCCTCGGCAATGGGTGCCACCGCCGCCGGGTCGGTGATGGCGCCGGCCAGCACATGCTGGCCTTTACTCTGGCTGTAGTCCACTGGAACCAGTTGTTTTTGGGGTGAGCCGAGCCGGGCAAATGCTGCCTTGACGCGGGCCGGGCTCACCGTCTGGTCCTGCTCGCTGTAGTGCACCAGCACCGGCGCTTGAAAAGCGGCCAGATCACTTTTGCGCACCGCCTTGACCAGGGCCATCATCGGAAACACCGCGCGGGTCGGGTAGCGGCAGGTCCAGGCCAGTGCTTCAGCCTCAGACTCGGGCACCCAGCCCCGGCTCTCGCCCGCCATAGTCAGCACCAACCGACGGCCCCAGGACCAGTTCACCAGCTCGCCACGCCAGTCTTTAGGGCCAAAATTGGGCGATAGGAACACATGGGCTGCTACCTGACTACCTAGCGCTGAGGTGCCCAGCCAGGTCGCCAGCGTGGCGCCGGTGGAGCAGCTCATCAGCAGCACCTTGTCACCGAGCAATTGGCCGATGCTCAAAGCCTCCAGAGTGTCGGCCATCCAGTCTTGCGGCAGTGCTTCGGCCATCGCCTGGCCACTGCGACCATGCCCGGTCAGCCGGGTGTAAAAAACGTGGGCTCCAAGCGCCTGCGCCACCACCTCGGCCAGCGGCGCGGTCTCAAGCCGGCTGGCGCTAAAACCATGCAGGTACACCACCGCCCAGGGCCGGCGCCGCCGGTCAGACCCTTGCCAAACGATGCCCTTGTTGGTGCCGGGACGCAGGTCGGTGAAAGCCGCCTCTGTGGCGTGCAACCAGCCATCCAGCTCGGCCAGGTCAGCCGGTGGTGCCTCGCGCGGGCTTGGCGCTGTTGACCCGGTCCGGGAACCGGACAGGCTCATGCCTTGCGTGCCTTCCAGCTGCCCCACAACACCAGCAAGCCAGGGATAAAAATCATGGCCCAGATGAT
Source organism: Rhodoferax sp. OV413 (assembly GCA_945885775.1). Lineage (GTDB taxonomy): Bacteria > Pseudomonadota > Gammaproteobacteria > Burkholderiales > Burkholderiaceae_C > Rhodoferax. The sequence continues at coordinate 7,951 of CAMCZF010000142.1, forward strand.
TTTGTCCAGGTTCGCTTTGACGAAGGGCATATTGCCAAAGAAATAACCGACCGTGATGATGCCCACCACCCACAGGGCGCCGCCGGTCACGTCATAAAACGTGAACTTGGACCGTGTCATGCGCGCCACCCCCGCCACAAACGGGGCAAACGTGCGCACAAACGGCATAAAGCGCGCCGCCACGATGGTGATGCCACCGTAGCGCTCGTAAAACGCATGGGTCCGGTCAAAGGCGGCTTTGTTGAACAGGCGCGAATCCTGCCACTGGAACACTTTGGGGCCAATACGACGGCCCAAGGCGTAATTGGTTTGGTTGCCCAGCACGGCTGCCACCAGCAGCAGGCTCACCGACAGGGGGTAGCTCATCAGCCCAACCCCGCACATGGCACCCACCACAAAAAGCAGCGAGTCGCCCGGCAAAAACGGCATCACCACCACACCGGTCTCAACAAAAATGATCAAAAACAGCAGGGCATAGACCCACAGGCCATAGTCGCGAACAAAGGCCTCCAGGTACTTGTCTACATGGAGGATGAAGTCGAGCAAAAAGGTGATGAGTTCCATGGGTGTGGATTATCTGTCGGTGATAAAACCCTCGGAAAAGCCTTTGAAGATATACTTTTAAAAAATGTATATTTAACAAGGGCGCTTATGCAAGTTTCAAAATGGGGCAATTCACTGGCGGTGCGCTTTCCAGCCAGTCTGGTGCAGGCGCTTGATCTGAAAGAAGGTGAAGAGATTGACCTGCACCTGGTTGGTGC
>CAMCZF010000143.1 GCA_945885775.1 Rhodoferax sp. OV413
GGCCGCTGCGCCATTGCCGGCCGCCGGCGTCAGGGCTTGCGCGGCGCCATTGATGGGCGCACTGCTGGCAGCTGGCGGCTGGTTGGTGGTGGCACCCGGCACCCCGGCTGCAGTGCTGGTGTTGCCATTGCTGCTCTCCACCACTTGCTGGCTGCGGATCACAGATGACTCTGCTGTCTGGTTGGGCTTGTGGGACTCCGAGGTGGACTCGGTCTGCGAGAAATCAAGCTCGGCAGTCACCTGGGCTTTGACATTGTTTCGGCCCACCACGGGTTCCAGAATATCCAGAATGCGGCGGCTGTACAGCTGTTCCAGCTGCTGCACCATCTGCAGTTGTTGCGCATCGCCGCCAGTACCGTTGGCTCCATCGGGCGGGGTGGACAGCAGCTTACCTGAATCATCCAGCACGCTGACTGCTGCCGGCGTGAGTTCGGGCACGCTGGACGACACCAGGTGAATGATGCCCGCCAGTTGCGAGCGGTCCAGCGTGCGCCCGGGGCTCAAACTCAGCAGTACAGAGGCCGACGGTTTTTGCTGCTCCCTGAAAAAACCATTCTGGTTGGGCAGCGCCAGGTGCACCCGGGCGTTCTGCACCGAGGACAGCGCCTGAATAGAGCGGGTCAACTCACCCTCCAAGCCGCGTTGGAAGGTGAGCCGCTCTTGGAACTGGGTCATGCCAAAGCGGTTCGACTCCATCACTTCAAAGCCGGCCACTGAGCCCTTGGGCAGCCCCAAAGAGGCCAACCGCAAACGCGTGTCATGCACCTTGTCGGCCGGCACCAAAATAGCGCCGCCACCCTCAGCATGTTTGTAAGGCACGTTCATTTGCGACAGCTGGGCCACGATGGCGCCGCCGTCCTTGTCGGCCAAGTTGCTGTACAGCACGCGCCATTCAGCCTGGCGGCCCATCATCAGGCCGACGATACCGATCACCACAAAAACAGCAATGCCCAGCCCCAGGCGCATGCGCTGGGCCGGTTCAAGGCCAGCGAGTCGCTGGCCCAAAGTGGGATTGATTGGAATTGCTGGGGCGGTGGCCATGGAATCTTCCGGTTCATCTTGGCGCGGCATCGCACCAACTCTGACCGCGATTATTCTGCCCAGCGCAAAAAACTTGAGCCCGAAAAGCCCGGTGTTTACCCCTTACTTTCGGTTTAAGTTAGGACAGTGTGCTTGCTAGTATTCATCCCACACCAAGCAAAGACCCGCCATGGACCTCAGACTCACCCCCAACACCATGCCCACAGGCATTCGGCCAACGCTTGCGCCGCGCCTGTCTTCGCCCCAGGTGCAGGGCGCTGCCGAGGGCGGGTTCTCTGGCGCACTCAAAAGCGCTCTCAGCTCCGTAAGCGCAGCCCAGAACGACTCGGCCCGGCTTCAGCGCGAAGTTCAGATGGAAAACCCTGCGGTCAGCCTAGAGCAAACCATGGTGGCCATACAGAAAGCCCAAATCGGCTTTCAGGCCACACTGCATGTGCGCAACCGCATGGTGCAGGCTTACACCGACATCATGAACATGCAGGTCTAACCAGGCCCCTTAATGCATTTGGCTGGCAGTACTCGGGCTGAGCAGTTTGTCCAACTCGCCCACCCAGGGCTCAGTGAGTAGCCGCACCTGCGCATCGTTGCGCAAGATCTGCTGCATGATCCTCACCTTGTCACGCCTCTCGGCGGCTGTCATGTCTTCGTGCTGGGCGCGCTGGCGCAACTGCTCAATCAGCACCGCGCAGGCGCCCTCGAACCGCATCACCTGAGCCCAGTCTTCCACCTGAGCCGCTTCCAGCATTTGCTGGCTGGCAGACTCGATCGCTCGGTAGCACTCAATGAGTGTGTTAGACACGGTCGCTACCTTTGGGGCCGATTTGGTGCCAGGCTGCTGCAATGGGCTCTAGCAACCCGCGAACCTCAACCAACAGAGCGTCGTCATTGAGCGCATTGGCTTTGGTCAATTGCATGATGCAATAGTCATAGAGAGCACGCAGGTTGGAGGCAATTTCGCCACCGCGAGCGTCGTTCAGGCCAGCCTTGAGGCCTTCTTCCAGAATGCGAACTGCGCGGCCGATCGACGCACCTTTTTCAGCCTGCTGCTTGCGCGCCATCGAGCCGCGAGCGTTGGTCAAACTCTGCAGCAGCTCCTCGAACAACAAGTGCACCAAGCGATGCGGATCGGCACTGTGCACAATGGTGTCGGCACCGACGCGCTTGTATGCAGATGCGGAACGGATGTGGGCGGGTGTAAACATTAAGCAGCTCCTTGGGTTGGTCTTGTAATAGTTATCGGCCGTTACCGCTCGGACTAAAATGTTAAAAACTCTATCAAGCAAAATATTGCAGGGTCAATCACGCCGTGTTTTTGTTCCAAAGTGTGATCTGTTGCGTGACATAAGCGTTGATCGCACTCAAGCTACCCATTTGGCCATCCAAGGCAGAGTATTGCCGCTTCAGTCTCGTCTCGAAGGCTGCTGCGCGGTCAGTCACTTTGGTTTGCTCCTGCGCATTACGGGTCAGATTGGTCTGCAAGGTCGACACCTTGGTGGCCACAGCCCCACCCGCAGTCAGTACTGCCGTACCCAAAGCCTTGAACTTTAGAGCAAAGCCATTGGTGAGGGGATTACCATTGTTGGTGGTGAACAATTGTTGCAGAACCGTGCCATTGTTTGCAGTTGTGCTCAGTTTCCCGGTATCGATCACCAATGAACCATCAAGCTGAATTTGCAAACCCATGTCAGACAAACGCTGCGAGCTGGCGCCCAAGCTGCTCGAGCCCACTATGCTGCGAAGCACGTTTTGCAGCCCCACCACCGTCGTGTCGCCTTGAAACAAACCAGCAGTCTTGGTGGCGGCATCGTACTTGGTCAACTCGGTTAAATTCTTGTTAAGCGCGTTATACGCACTGACAAAATCAGACACGTTCTTGACCGCCGGAGTCACATCTTCGCTAATGGACAAAGTCACCGGCGACCTGGTCTCTGCGCCCAAGCCATAGTTGGTGGTAGTGGTGGCGGCCAGCTTGATCGTAACGCCCGGGATGTTGCCAGTCATGGTGTTGGATGCCGACGTTACGGCCAAACCATTGATGCGCGCCTTGGCATCGCTGCCGTACTGCACAGGAATACCGGTGGCAGCCATGCCTGAGGCTGGGCTGTTCTGAGGGTCAAACACCAGTGACGACATCGCCGCATCGGCACTTTGCAGGCGAAATCCCGCCGCAGCGCCCGTATCTTTAGAGCGCAACAGCAGTCGGTCATAGGTGCCGTCATTGAAGGCGGTAGCAACCACGCCTGCGCCCGCACTGTTGATCTTGCTGGCAATCGTGGCTACCGTGTCGGTGGCACTCACGGTAATAGCCACATCTGCGCTGCCCGAAGCCGCCGTGAACGACCCGTCACCGCTGCTCCATGTCCCTAGCCGCAGCGTGAGGCTGCCGGCACCGAGCGCGGCGCCAGCGGCAAGTTGAGGCGACGACACAGATTGCTGCTGCGCCAGTTGATCCACATCCAGAGTGAACGAAGTGGCGCTGGCCGATGACGTGACTGCCATGGTGGCGGCACTGCTATTGGATGAAGCTGCCGTTCGCGCAGCCCACGTACTGGCATTTGAAATACGTGTCGCCACATCGGTCAGCGCGGAAAACTGCGACTGCACCAGGCCAAACGAAGAAATCTGATCCTTGACACTGGTGGCCTTCAGGGCGAGGGTGGCTAGCGGCTTTTTTTCAAGTGCAACCAACTGCGACACAATACTGTTGACATCCAGGCCACTGCCAATGCCCGCTGATGAAATACTGGCCATATCAATCTCCAGAGGTGTCAGTGGGTTTGATTATGTCTGCTGTGCTCGCTGTCAAAACCCGGAAAAGGCGGTGCTTTTCAAACGCAAAAAAGCGGCGGCAGGCCAAGACCCGCCGCCGCTCAAGAAAAAATGGCGTTTAACGCAACAATGCCAGCACCCCCTGTGGCATCTGGTTGGCCTGCGCCACCATCGCGGTGCCCGCCTGTTGCAGGATCTGCGCCCGGGACAAATTTGCCGTTTCTACTGCAAAGTCTGCGTCTTGAACCCGACTGCGCGCGGCAGAGGTGTTCTCGGCCGAGGTCTGCAGGCTGACCACCACCGACGCAAAGCGAGCCTGGTAAGCGCCAAGCGACGCGCGCGAGCTGCTGATCGTGTTGATGGCGGCATCGACTGTTGTCAAAGCAGCCTGAGCCCCGCCAACAGTGGTCAAATCCAAGGACGATACACCAGCACCAACGGTGGCAGTGGCAGCATTAGCACCAACTGCAGCCACACCAATGGCTGCGAATTGCGCGCCGCCAATGGTGATACCACCCGACGATGCAGAGGTCAAATTGATGCTGGCGTGGGTTGTCGCGGCGGTCAAACCAGAGTCACCCGCAGTCGTTGCAGCAATGGTGATGTTGCGACCGTCAGCAGCAGTCAGCGTGTACCCGGCACCGGAGGCCACCGCAGTCACACCCGTCTGATTACTCACGGCATTGATGGCTGCGGTCATCTCCGCCGCAGCCACCGTGGCGTTGGTTGACAGCGTGACTGCGCCCGCAGTGCCCAGCAACACACCATTCACCGACGCGCCCACAGTATCCCCACCAACTGCGGTTGCGGTGACAGCCAGTGACGTGGCATCTACAGTCGCGGTAACACCTGTGGAACCGGTGACCGCATTGATCGCCGTCGCCTTGGCAATGGCGCTCGAATCACTCTCGGCCGATGACACGCCGTCGCTCGCACTGGCGCCAACCTGGTAGCCATTGAGGACCAAGCCGCCCGCTGTCAACGCAACGTTTGTCGTCGCTGTCAGGGCACTCAATGACGTGCTGTAGCTAGAGCCAGACCCGACACCCAGCGAGTTGGAGCGGGCGCTGGTGATGGCCGTGATGGAAATGCGATCATTGGCGGTGCTGTTGGCGCCAACTTGAAAAGCCTGCGCTGTGAAGGTGCCATCGAGCAGCTTGATGCCGTTGAAGGACGATGTCTGCGCAACACGGTCAATTTCAGTGATAAGCTGCGAGGCCTCATTGTTCAGAGCAGCACGGTCGCCAGCGCTGTTGGTGCTGTTGGCCGATTGGACAGCCAGTTCCCGCACCCGCTGCAGGTTGCTGCTGATCTGGGCCAAGTCGCCTTCTGCCGTTTGCGCCATGGAAATGCCGTCATTGGCATTGCGGGCAGCCTGGTTGGTGCCGCGGATTTGCGCGGTCATGCGCTCGGCAATGGCCAGGCCGGCGGCATCGTCTTTGGCGCTGTTGATGCGCAGACCAGACGACAAGCGCTGCATGGAGGTGGACAACGAGGTTTGGCTCGCAGCCAAGTTTCGCTGGGCGGTTAACGAACTGATGTTGGTATTGATCACTGACATGTGAAGCTCCTATAAACTGGACCTACAGGCATTGCTGCCCCTGCATTGCCAGCCCGAAGGATGGCGACCTTGGCCAGCTCAACCCCATGGGCTTTTGCTTGGCGGCGGGCTGTTTGAAGACCCGTTGGAATGTATTTCGGTTGTCTAAGCGTAGAACTTAAAGGTTTATTCAAACTATTTTGCCAGCCGAGCGTTCGTCAGACTCAATTTGCAGAGCTCCCAAACAAAAACGCCGACCTCTATGAGGTCGGCGTTTTTGTTTGACAAGGCAGGCGGCTGACGCCCGCTGATGGGCGCCAGCAACTGCGCAAGCACACGGTTTACTGACGCAGCAGCGCCATCACGCCCTGTGGCAGCTGGTTGGCCTGCGCCACCATGGCTGTGCCCGCCTGCTGCAGAATTTGCGAACGCGACAGATTCGCGGTTTCTGCCGCAAAATCGGCGTCCTGAATGCGGCTGCGCGAGGCTGACACATTTTCAGACGAGGTTTGCAAGCTGACAACCACCGACGCGAAGCGCGCCTGGTAGGCGCCCAACGATGCACGCGAACTGTTTACCGTGTCCAGCGCCTTGTCAACAGTGGCCAGCGCTTCCGCCGCTCCCGTCACGGTGGTCAAGTCCAACGACGTCACACCGGCACCGACGGTGGTGATTGCTGGCGTGTTGCCGACTGCAGCCGCACCAATGGCTGCGAATTGCGCGCCGCCAATGGTGATACCACCGGCCGATGCGGAGGACAAATTAATGGCAGCGTGCGTCGTACCGGTGAATAGTGCGCCGGCATCGCCCAGGGTCGTTGCTGCAAGAGCAATATTGCGGCCATCGGCTGCGGTCAGGGTATAGACAGCACCGTCAGCTACCGCAGTCACCCCGGTCTGGCTGCTAACGGCATTGATGGCGGCGGCCATCTCCGCCGCAGCCACCGTGGCGTTGGTAGACAGCGAGACGGCGCCCGCGTTACCCAGCAAAACACCATTCACCGACGCGCCCACAGTATCCGCTCCGACTGCGGTTGCGGTCACAGCCAGTGACGTGGCATCTACAGTTGCGGTAACACCCGTCGAGCCGGTGACCGCATTGATCGCCGCCGCCTTGGCAATCGCGCTCGAATCGCTCTCAGCCGATGAAACGCCGTCGCTCACACTGGCCGGTATGCTGAAACCATTGAGCACCAGGCCGCCTTGTGTCAACGCAACGCCTGTCGTCGCCGTCAGGGCACTCAAGGATGTGCTGTAGCCCAAACCTGAACCGACACCCAGAGAGTTGGTGCGGGCGCTGGTGATGGCCGTGATGGAGATGCGGTCATTGACAGTGCTGTTGGCCCCAACCTGAAACGACTGCGCCGTGAAGGTGCCATCCAGCAGCTTGATGCCGTTGAATGAGGAGCTTTGCGCCACGCGGTCTATTTCACTGATGAGCTGTGAGGCCTCATTGTTCAGCGCAGCGCGGTCGCCCGAGTTGTTGGTGCTATTGGCCGCCTGCACTGCGAGCTCACGAATACGCTGCAGATTATTGGTAATTTGCTGCAAATCCCCTTCCGCCGTTTGCGCCATCGAGATGCCGTCGTTGGCATTGCGAGCGGCCTGGTTGGTACCGCGGATCTGCGCCGTCATCCGCTCGGCGATCGAGAGCCCCGCCGCGTCATCCTTGGCGCTGTTGATGCGCAGGCCAGATGACAGACGCTGCATCGAAGTGGACAAGGACGCTTGCGATTGAGCCAGGTTGCGTTGCGCCGTCAGCGAACTGATATTTGTGTTGATGATAGAAGCCATGCTGAAAACTCCAAAAAAAAGAAAGACCGATCTAATCCGGCATCACTGCCGATCTCAACGCCAACTCAGCTGGTACATTGATGTCACCAAGTTGGCCGCCATGACCGGGATGTGCGTAGGGACCACACATCTGCCGGACTTCGAGCTTCGCAAATAGGCGTAGACCCGACGTGAATGAATTCTGATTCAGGTGCGGCAAGTGCAAATGGTGATGAAAGCACCTAAAACCCTGCCTTTTCAAGCAATCACCACAGGCGCAGCGCCGGCTGACGCCAGACTAGCCGGGCATCAAAGGCCACGACACCGCGACTGACCCTGATTAGGCGCCAAGGCGCAAGCGAGGGTCTCACGTACCCAAGGATGCACTGGTCGCGTGGGCCGTTCTGGGCCTGCAGGTCGCTGCACGCGTGATGCTGGATGGCATTTGTTTGACGTGCAGACACGCACCTGCGGACGAGCCGAATCATGACCCCAGTGCGGTCGGTTGCCAAAAGCGGCAATCGAAGGCGAGGTCAGGCGTGCGCAAGTACGAATCCGTGCTTGACCAACATCTGTAACTCAAGAAGACCCGCAAACAAGTGCCACTTGCGCACATGGCGCGAGTTGTTCCCTGGGCTGATTTTGTTCCCCTGATTGCGCCGTGCTACCCCGAAAGCAAGAGCGACCGACCGCTGTTTCCCGTGATGACAGTGCTGCATAACCAATTCATTTATTTTGATTTTTGACCGGGCGGCGATGAATTTTTATAAAAATAATAGCAAGCTATTAAGCGGCGACAAGGGCTAGAGCCCTAAATGATTCAAATTTTCACACGGTGGCGTCGTTCCTAGCCCGACCGGGGTCATGGATTCCCGCTGAAGCCTGCCCTCGACCTGATCGGGGGCGGGAATGACGCGCCCTCCACCGTCGTCCTCGGCTTGACCGGGGACCCATGCAGTGGCTCACTGACCCTCATGTAGGAATTTGCCTGACACAGGCAGCCACCAAGACTGACGCCACAAACGGCTGCTTTCTGATTCAAGTTAATCAGGCATGGTTTCACAATCCATTTCAACGAATCAAAACCTTGATTCCCCCAACCGAACGGAGCCACCATGGACCAGAACCAAATGCTTGCAGAAATCCGGGAAGCCAACCTCACTTATTTGATGCTGGCGCAGACCTTGATTCGTCAGGACAAGGCCGAGGCGCAGTTCCGCTTGGGCCTGTCGGAAGAGGCGGCCGAACTGATCCGCGTGCTGTCGCCGGCCCAGATCATGAAGATTGCCAGCGGCAACATGTTGCTGTGCCGCTTCCGGGTGGACGACGACATGGTCTGGCAGCTGCTGACCAACCACACAGTCAGCAAGGTCGACAACGACGGCACCACCAAACTGCACGCCAGCATTCTGATGGCTGGCCGTTACTCAGAAGCCATCTAAGGAGATGCTATGGATGCCTCCCTGCCCACGGGCAAGGAATTGAGACCGCTGAACGCCAAGAGCATGAACAGCCGTCTATCAGGAAGAGAGACTTCGAGCAATCGAGGTGGATCCTCTGATGGATACGGCATCAAAGTGCCCAGGGTG
>CAMCZF010000144.1 GCA_945885775.1 Rhodoferax sp. OV413
GGTGGCTGTCATGGCCGTCGTCAAGGTGGCCGTGATGGTCTGACCGGACTGTGCACCTGCCTGAAAGACGAAGCTCGTCGCCGTAACGGCCAGCACTTGAGTGCCGTTCCAAAGGGTTTCAGCACCGACCTTGCCAATCTGTGTTGACAAGGCGGCAAACTCAGTCTGCATATAGCCACGCTGCGTGTCGGAGTAAGTTGCATTAGCCGACTGCACCGCCAGCTCACGCATGCGCTGCAGCATGTTAGACACCTCAGTCATGGCGCCCTCAGCTGTTTGAACCATGCTGATGCCATCATTGAGGTTGCGCACAGCCTGGTTCAGGCCGCGTATCTGGGCTGTCATGGTTTGGCCAATGGCTAGGCCAGCGGCGTCGTCGCTGGCGGAGTTAACCCGTGATCCAGTGGACAGCTGCTGCATAGCACTACTTTGGGCGCGCTCATTGACCTTCAATGAATTCTGGGCGAAGAGGGCGGCGACATTGGTGTTAATGCTGGGCATTTGGATACTCCTAAATAAAGGATTTCAGACGGTGAGTGACTAAAAATTTACCTGTCCAAGATGAATCGGATGCTGCCGAAATTTCTTGAGCGAGATTGTTTTTTTAAACCGATTTATTGAATAAGATGCCTTTGAGGTCATCCATCTTGTGGGCGATGCGCAGCACATCTTCAGTGGGGATCTGACGAATCACTTCCCCTGTATTCAGGTTGCTAACCTTAATCACTGCGCTGGCTTTTGACTCGTCAAAAGAAAAACCCAGCCCGCGGCCTGTCTCTGCCAACTGGTGGTTGAGCAGGCTGACCGCTTCTTTCAAGTTTTTTGTCGCCTCGATAGGGTCAAACTTGATGTCGTTGGGTTTAGGGGGGGCGACCTTGGTCACCGCCTCGCGCACAGCGGCAGTTGTTTTCCCCTGAGGGGGCCGCAGCGGTTCCACGGCAGGTTGGCGTTGGTTGGCATCGCCAATGCTAAGTTCGGAAGCCATCAGGTCCCATCCTTTCAATGTGCTAAATCCACCGCAATAGGCGGCTGTTTGCAGCGCTGAAGCTGCAAACATTTTCCTTAGTGCTTGATGAATCGGATCAGGCTTGAAAAACTTGAGCGCTGAAGCAAAAAACCCCAACCTGGCGTTTTTACTTGTTGGTGTACATCGCCATCAAGCCGGCAAATGAGCTGGTCAAGCCAGTCTGGGTGCTCTTGGTTTGGCCAACCATGCTGTCCATGGTGGCGAACTGCTTGTTGTAGCGCGCTAGCACCCGGGTCATGCGGTCTTCCAGTTTGACAAGATCGTCTTTGTACTTGGAGATGCGTGTGGTGGCGTTGGCACTTTCGGTGGCAACAGTGCCACTGCTGCTGATGAGCTGGGTAATCGCCTTGCTGGCGTCTCCGGCCAAGCCTGAGGGCGTGGGGTCAAAGCTACTCTGATTTTCTTGGTTGCCAGAAAGCAGCATCGCTGTATTGGAAAAATTCAAATCCAGAGCAAGGTCCAGCTTCACGGAGTTGCTGGTGAGTTTGCCGGTTTTATCGACCTCTATCCCAATATCTCGCAACGCCGCCAGCCCGCCAGACGATGTGGCGGTGGATGAGTCTGCGGTGACCAGCGCGCGCAGCTGTGACCGCAGGTTGGTGACTGTGGAGTTGCCGGACAGCGTGGCGCCGTAGGTCTCAAGGGTCGACTTGGGGTTGGTCAACTCATTGAGCATGGTCATGGCGTCGTTATAAGCCGTGACCAATGCCAGCACCTTGGTCTTGGCGCCACTGGTGTCGTTCCTCAGGTTAAGGCTGGCTGCGCTGGTGTTGGTGGCCAGCAGGTTCAGCGTGACGCCTGGGATGGCTTCGCTCAGTGTGTTGCTTTTGCTGCTGATAGCGATGCCATTTACCGTAACCGAAGCGTTGCTGGCTTGTTGCAAGGTGCTGTCGAAGTTAATGCCAGCCGCGCTGCTGCTGATCGTGAACGCGTTGCTGCTGCCTGTGCTGCCGGTGACCACCACCTTGTAGGGACTGACGGCGTCGCCGGTGTTGACGAGTTGTGCACTCAAGCCCTTGCCCGCGCCGTTGATGGCGGCTACCACGCCGGCGGGCGTGTCGTTGCCAGCAGCAATGGTGATGGTGTCGCCGCCGCTGAAGCCGCTGCCGCCGAGGGTGAGTGTCATGGCAGCACCGCCATTGATGGCGGTGCTGGTCGCTGCAAAGGCGGTGGTGCCGGTGTTGCGCTGTGCCGCGGCCAGGGCGTTGACCAACACGGTGTGGCTGCCGGCATCGGCGGCGGTGCTGGCGGTGGCGGTGAAGGCGCTGGTTTGGGAGTTGCTCAGCGACAGGGTTTTGAAGTCGCTTTTGTCTTTAAGGTTGTCAAACGCGGTTTGCAGGTTGGTCAAGGTGTACTTGACTGCGGCCATGCCAGACACCACTTTTTCGCTGTTCGCCACACCTTTGTCGATGGCTGCTTTGCGAGGGGCTTTTTCAGCGTCAACCAGGCTTTGTGCCAGGGTCTTGATGTCAATGCCAGAACCGGCACCCAAGGTGTTGGTGAGGTTGGTGCTGGAAGAGCTTGCAGTGGTGGTGACCATGGTTCAGCCTTATGGGAGTTCTGTCTCAGTGGCGGGGCGCAGGTTCAGAATCGAACGCAAGCACAAAAGCTTGAGCCAGCAGGCTCATTCAGCGGAGATAGCTGAACAGAGTCAACTGAGAAATCTTGGCGAAACTGCTTTGTGCGGCCTCAAGTGACAAGATTTGCTTTTGCATTTGGGTCAGCGCGGCGGCCATGTCCAGGTCCGCCACGTTGGACAGCACGGTTTTCAGGTTTAGCTTGGTGTCGTCCAAAACAACGCTTTGCTGCGCCAGCACCTGCATGTCGGTGCCTGCGTCGGCCTGCGCCAGCACAAGTCCCTGATGCAGAGCATCCACTTCGGTCAGTCCGCGCTTCATGCCGCTGATGCCGTTGGCACCGGGCGTCTTGACAGCCGCTATGAGGTCGTCCAAAGCTTGAAAAAACCCGACGCCGGACGAGCTGCCGTCGCTTTCGCTGCGCACAACACGGACAAAAACGCTGGAGCCGGGGCGGTTGATGGGCACCGTACGCTGTTCACCTATCTCCACCTTCATACGGGTTTGGTCGCCAGAATAGGTCACCGCGCCAGCAGAGTTTGCAGAAAAGGGCTGTGTGCGCACCTGGCTGCCTGCGAAGATGTAGTTTCCTGTGGTGTCGGTGCTGTTGGCCAGGCTCAGCAACTGGTCACGCAAGCCCGTCATTTCAGTCGCAATGATCTGCCTGGTGGCGACGCCCTGCGTGCCATTGTTTGCCTGGATGGCGAGCTCCTTGATCCGAATGAGCACGTCACTGGCACTGCTGAGTGTGGTGTTTTCATTGTCCAGGCGCCCTTGCAGGCTGTCTATGGTTTTTCCATAGCTGGTCTGTCGGTCAATCAGCGAATTGATGCGTAGGATGGTGGCGGTTTGGCTGGGGGCGTCGCTGGGGTTGAGCACCTGCTTTTGGCTTGAAATCTGGGCCTGGCTGGTGGCCAGTTCGTTTTGCAGCTTGCTCATGGTGGTGCTGGCACGGTCAAACTGAACGCTGGTGGAGATTTTCATGGCTCAAGCCTCGGGTTAACCTATTTGCAGAACACTGTCAAAAAGCTGACTGGCAATTTGGAGTGATTTGGCAGCGGCTTGGTAGGCTTGTTGGTAACGGATCAAATCAGTGGCCTCTTTGTCCAGGCTCACACCGGCCAAATCATCTCGTGCGCCCACGGCCTGGTCGTGCACCACGGTCAGGGCGGTTTGGGCAATGCCGGCGGCGATGGCGATGTTGCCCATCTCGTTGATGTGGTCGATGTAGGCGTTGGCCAGTGTCTTGTTGCCCACCACGGCCTTTTTTTCCAGCGCCACCAAATGCAGCATGTTGTCGTTGTTGCCAATGCCGTCGCGGTTGCCGTCCAGCACAAACACATCCCCTTGTTTGGGCGCCGAACTGAACGCCAACTGCAAGCCTTGGAACTCGACGCCGGGGTTGAGCTTCTGGCCGTCAAAAAACCGCTTGGCGACCACTGTTTTGGCCAAAGTCAGTGGATCTGTGCTGGTGATGGAGTAGGCCAGCGTTTTGGTTGGGTCTGAGGGGTCTGTTTCATTGCTGAACGCGACCTGCAGGCTCTGTGCCCGTAAATTCTGTTTGGCGTCAACGGCCTTGCCGCTGTAGCTGGCCGACACACTGGTGTTACCAGCGCCGGTCACAAAAACCAGCAGGTCGTCTTTGACTTCGCCGGCAACAAAGACCCCGGTTCTGAAGCCGAGCCTGGCCAGGTCGGCCGGCGTGCCATTGCTGCCAAAGCCGAGTTGGATAGGGCTGTGGTTGGTGGCCTGATTTTTGGCCGCGGTGATAGGGCCAATTTTGAGCGTGTCAGGGTCCTGGGGGCCTAGGGTACCCAAGGCATTGGCGGCGGCGGAACCAGGGTCTGGGGAGGCCGAAATGGTGATGCTGGCGTTTTCCTGCCCGGCCCGGTTGCTCAGCACCAACTGGCCGCTGGTCGACACCCTGGCGGTGATGTTCACGTCCGGGGTGGCATTGATGGCATTGGCCAGCGCCAGAATAGTCGTTGCCCCGGTGGTTTTAAGTGGGACGCCAGAGCTGTCGGCCGGGTAGTTGATGCCGGTGGCCGTGCTGGCCGACGTGGTGATGCTTTTGCCGTTGATAAACAGCGACTTGGTGAAATCAAGCTTGGAGGGGGCAATGGTGACCAAGTCGGCTGTCGCGCGTGTCAGGCTGACCTGACCCCGGTAGGTCCCCGCCGCGACGCCCAGGGCATTTTGCGAGGCAAGGCCCACGGTGGTGCCGGTGCTGACGGTGATGTCATCGGTCTCGCGGCCTGGCATACCGGTGATGAGCAATTGCCCGTCTGAGGCGACTCTGGCCGTGACCCCGGAGCCCGAGGCCTGATTGATGGCGGCGACCATGCCAGCCAGAGTGGTCGTCTGGGAGGCGTCCACCCTCTCACCGTTGATGTAAAGCGGCAGACCATACTTGATCTGGCCAGGGTTTAGGCGAATCTCGTTGCTGGCGGTGGCCGTGACGCCGGTTTTAGCGGTTTGGCTGTTTAGCCATGCGGCCACTGCGCTAGCTTGCAGTGTCCCGCTGCTGGGGGCCGCCAGAGCCTCCAGCGCCACGCCATTAAGCACCAGGGTATTGGCGGCTATACCGCTGTTGCCTCCTTGGAGGCGATCACCCTGGAGCATCGCCGGGAAGGCCTTGTAACCCGAAATCTGGTCTTTGGCGTTGTAAATGGGCTGCTGTTGCACCGTGGCCTGCGCACCGTAAAACACAGACATGCCCTTGTAGGAAGGGCTTGTACCGCTTACCCCATTGAGATAGGCGTCGCTGTAGGTCGCGCCAGCGGCAAAGCCGTTGTCGGGGGTCATTAGCTGGCCCAGCAGGGCGCTGTCGCTGGCCATAGACTTACCAATCAATTGGCGGCCGTCACGCGTCATCACGGCCAGTTGTTGGCCGGCCTGTGGGCCGTTCAGGTAGACGCTCAGGTCGGTCATGCCATTGGCTACCGCTGCCACGCCAGAGACGGGGACACTCAAGGAGACGCTGATGTTTTTGACAGCGCTGGTGTACGCGCCATTGACCAAGGCGGTGGTGATGTCGGCTGGGCCGCGCTGAGGTGATTGGGGGGTGTCAAGATAGCTGACACTGGCGTTGCTCTCACTGGGATTGGTGGCCCCTTTAACCACCCGGAACTGGGCAGCCGATGCGATCAGCATCGCGTCGGCAAAAGCCACCTGGATGCCGGAGGCCGCATTAGCAGCTTTGGGGTCGAATTTGAAGAGAGCCTGCCCCGGGTTGCCGTAGCCGTCCACGCCCTGCTGGTGGACGGTGTTGGCTTCCTTGGCAAAGGTTTGGGCCAGACCGTCCAGCGCATTGCGGGTGCTGCCCAGCACCTGTTCGCGAAAAGACATCAGCCCGGCCAGGCTGCCGCTGGTGATGCCCGATAGAGAGCGAGGCTGGCCATAGGGGTCAAGCACCAAGACGACTTTGTCGGGTGCCTTGGTGTCGTAGTTGGCCTGAACCATCAGCGCGTTGTTGCCCTTGACCAGCACATCTTGGCCAATGGTCGCACCCAGGCTGACCGTCACGGTTCCGTTGGGGGTGAACTCTGTGTTGACATGGGCAAAGCTGGACAGCTTCTTGAGCAGCAGGTCGCGTTGGTCCAGCAGGTCTGCGGGCTGTGCCTCCTGGGTCCTTTGTTTGGTGAGTTGCTTGTTCACCAGCGCCAGGTTGGCTGCGAGCTCATTGATCTGGGACACCGAGCTGTCCATAGATTGCCGAGTTTCCAGGTCCACTAGGTCGAGTTGGGCTGAGAGCTGGCCGAAGCGATCACCAACGCCCTCCGCCTCGCGCATAAAGCTGCCACGCATGACCGTGGATGACGCATCGCCTGAGAGTGCGCGTGCTGCCTCAAAAAACCTGTCCAGAGCCGAGCTCAGGCCCATGCTTTCACCGCCCATAATGTCAACCACCCGGTTGGCGTAGCTGACCATAGGCTCTTGGCTGGCCAGATCACTGACGGTATTGCGCAGGTTGCGCTCAACGAACTCGTTGTACTGGCGTTGGACGCGATCCACCATCACGCCCGAGCCCAAAAAGACGCCGCCCGTCAGGGTGACCGGGAGTGCGCTGAGCTTGACGTCTTGCCTGGAGTAGCCATCGGTGGCTACGTTGGCAATGTTATTACTGACCGTGGTCAGGGCCTGCTGGTAAACAGCGACCGCATTGCCCGCAATGCCCGCCATATCACTCATGTCGCTGTCCCTTCAATGTCATGGGGCCGCCAGGGCGCATGATGGGTAGCAACTGTGGCGTATTTGCCTGCAGCGGCAGGGCTTTTTCTGGGGCAGGGTGCAGCGACATGCCTTGGGTGCCACGTGTTTTCAACACTTCTGCGGTACTGGCTTGGGCAACCGGGTCAGGCATGTGCTTGACCAGCAGGTCGGCCAGGCCAATGCTGTTGCGCCTGGCCATGCCCATAGATACTTCTTTGTCAAACATGGCCTCGAAGGTTTCTTTGCCGCTGGACTCGACCAGATCGCTTTTGAAACTGGCATCGCGCATGGACTTCATCATTTGCTGAAGAAACATGGCCTCAAACTGCTGGGCTGTTTCGCGCGTGGCGGCTTTGGCGTCTGTACGCGCCTGCCCCTTGAGCTTGCCCAGCCCGCTGAAATCATGGTACGAGCCTGTGAGACTGGCTGGTCCGGCGGCCGGGGGCAGGGCGTTTCTGAGAGGGTCCATGGGGCGGTCTTGTGATCGATCAGATGACCAGCAGTTCGGCGCGCAAGCTACCCGAACTCTTGAGCGCCTCCAAAATGGCGATCAGGGCCGAGGTGGTGGCGCCTACCTGATTGACCGCATCCACAATTTGGCGCAAGTCCACACCGGGCTGGAATAAAAACATGGGCTTGTTGGGCTCGGTGATCGCGACTTCAGCGTTGGTGACAGGCACGGCGGGCGCGGCATTTCCGATAACTGGTTGGGCGAGAGGTTGGGACACCTCGTTCGTGGCCGCTACGGATACCGTGATGGTGCCGTGGCTGACCGCGGCTGCGGTGACCCTGACGTTGCGGCTGATGACGACGGTGCCGGTACGGGCATTGATGACCACCCTGGCTGGTGGCTCACCGGGTTGTACGTCAATGTTTTCGATCATGCTGACAAAGGCCACCCGTTGGCTGATGTCCATGGGTGCGCGGATGGCGATGGAGACGCTGTCTAGGGCCGTGGCGACGCCGGCGCCAAACTTGGTGTTGATGGCCTGGACAACGCTGGATGCGGTCGTGAAATCGGCCTCGCGCAGATTGAGGACCACGTTATCGGACTTGGCGAAAGGGTTGCTGACTGTTTTTTCCACGGTGGCGCCGCCGGGAATGCGTGCCGACGTGCCTACCCCGATGCTGACGCTGGAGCCGGCCCCGCTGCCACTGGCCGCCGTGTCAGTGAGTGAGCCTTGCGCCAGGGCGTAGATCTCGCCGTCGACACCGCGCAGGCTGGTCAACAGCAGGTTGCCACCGCGCAGGCTGGTGGTTTTACCGATGGCTGATACGTTGATGTCAATGCGCTGGCCGGGTTTTGACATGCCCGGCAGGTCAGCGGTGATCATGACCGCGGCCACGTTCTTGAGGTCGGCCTTGGCTGTTGCCGTGGCAGTTTCAAAATCTTTTAACTGGTTTTCCTGATTGACACCCAAGCGATTGAGCAGGGTCTTCATGCTTTGGTTGGTGTAGGACAGGTCGCCGTCCCCGGTGCCGGCCAGACCGACCACCAGCCCGAAGCCGATGAGTTGGTTGCCGCGCATGGCAGCGATGCTTGCCATGTCTTTGATGCGGTCGGCATGGGCCCAGGATTGGGGGAGCAGCCAGAGCAGCAGTAGGAGGGGCAGGGCACGTAGCTTATGAGTCATGGTGTTCACCAGCAAGTGCTAGAAGGGCCAGAGTTTGAACAGGGCACTGGTGCCCCAGCCCGGGCGGGTGGCAGCAGCCATGTCGCCGGTGCCGCGGTAGGTGATCTGGGCATTGGCCAGGCGCCTGGACAGCACGGTGTTGTTGGGGGCGATGTCGTCAGGGCGGATCACGCCGGCCACTTGGATGATCTCGCTGCCCTCGGTCAGCGCCAATTGCTTTTCACCGCGAAGAATCAGGTTGCCGTTGCTCATGATGGC
>CAMCZF010000145.1 GCA_945885775.1 Rhodoferax sp. OV413
GACGCCTTTCCGATGAACCTGGGCTTTCTGGGCAAGGGCAACGCCAGCCTGCCCGCCGCGCTGCACGAGCAGATCGAGGCCGGCGTGATCGGCCTGAAGCTGCACGAGGACTGGGGCACCACCCCGGCGGCCATCAGCAACTGCCTGGACGTGGCCGACGCCACCGACACCCAGGTGGCGATCCACTCCGACACCCTGAACGAATCGGGCTTTGTCGAAAACACCATTGCCGCGACCAAGGGCCGGGGCCTGTGTGCCTTCCACACCGAGGGCGCCGGCGGCGGCCACGCCCCTGACATCCTGCGGGTGGTGGGTGAGGCCAATTTCTTGCCAAGCTCCACCAACCCGACCATGCCCTACACGGTGAACACGCTGGACGAGCACGTTGACATGCTGATGGTCTGCCACCACCTGGACGCCAGCATTGCCGAAGACCTGGCCTTTGCCGAAAGCCGCATCCGCCGCGAGACCATCGCCGCCGAAGACGTGCTGCATGACCTGGGCGCCATCAGCATGATGAGCAGCGACAGCCAGGCCATGGGCCGAGTGGGCGAAGTGATCCTGCGCACCTGGCAAACGGCGCACAAGATGAAGCTGCAGCGCGGCGCCCTGCCCGAGGACAGCGCGCGCAACGACAACTTCCGCGTCAAGCGCTACGTGGCCAAGTACACCATCAACCCGGCTATTGCCCACGGCATCAGCCACGAGGTCGGCAGCATCGAGGTGGGAAAATGGGCCGACTTGGTGGTCTGGAAACCGGCGTTTTTCGGCGTCAAGCCAGCGCTGATCCTGAAAGGCGGCTTCATCGCCATGGCCGCCATGGGCGACCCAAATGCGTCCATCCCCACGCCGCAGCCGGTGCACTACCGCCCAATGTTTGGCGCCTATGGCGGGGCGCTGGCCCGCGGCTCGCTCACCTTTGTGTCGCAAGCCGGCCTGCAGGCTGGCGTGAAAGAGCGCTTTGGCCTGGCCAAGCAGGTGGCCGCCGTCAAAAACATCCGCGGCGTGTGCAAGCAGCACATGGTGCACAACCACTACCTGCCCAAAATGGAGATTGACGCCCAGACCTACAGCGTGCGTGCCGATGGCCAGTTGCTGACGTGCGAGCCAGCGGTCAGCCTGCCAATGGCGCAGCGGTATTTTCTGTTTTAAACGCTGTGGACATCCGATTGGACGACCTGCAAGGCGAGGCCATCAAGGCCTTGCTGCAGTTGCATCTGGACGCCATGCACCAGCACTCCCCACCTGAGAGTGTGCACGCGCTGGATGTGGAAGCACTGCGCCATCCGTCCATCACGTTTTGGACGGCTTGGGAGTCGGGCCACCTGTTGGGTTGTGGTGCCCTCAAGCGGCTTGACCGGGACCACGGCGAACTCAAATCCATGCGGACGGCCGATGCGCATCTGCGCAAAGGCGTTGCCCGCGCCCTGTTGCGGCACGTTGAGTCTGCGGCGCGGGCTGAAGGTATCCGGCGCCTCAGCCTTGAGACAGGCTCTAACGCGCCTTTTGCGGCGGCCCTTCGGTTGTACGCCAGCGAAGGTTTCGTGAACTGCGGCCCGTTTGCCGACTACGCGCTGGACCCGTTCAGCGTATTCATGACCAAGTTATTGGCCGACCAGGCCCCACCACACGGAGCGCATGCACCATGCTGACGGTCAATAAACTCATCCCGCAACGCCAGGACCAGGCCTTTTTTTGCCGCGCGTTGGCGATGTGCTGGTGGCAGAAGACTTGGGTTAACGGGTCAAGGGCCGCAAATTGCTGCGAATCCAGTCGGCGAAGTCCGCCTCGGTCGTACCACCTGACGCAACCGACAACATGGTAACCACGCAATCCGCGTCGCCCGCGAACAATTCTTGGCCGTTTAGCGCGAGGAAGAGTTCAATAGCGACAAAAGCTGTACGCTTATTCCCATCCAGAAATGGATGATTCCGTGAGATACCGTAACCGTAACTGGCAGCCAACTCAGCAGCATCGGGCGTTTGGTAGTGAGCCAACTGCTCTGGTCGGGCTAACGCGGATTCAAGCAGGTGGTTGTCCCGAATGCCGGTCGCACCACCATGTTCAGCCAATTGTTCGTCGTGGATAGCATGAATCAGCGCGCGGTCCAACCACTGCCAATGGCTTGGATGCGTTGTCATTTCGCCAACTCACGCAATACTTCACGGCGTTTTTTCATGATCCGCCGGGCTTCCGTCATTTTCAGTTCAAACTCCGGGTCGTAAGTGGACAAATGGATCCCAGTGGCGGTCTCGGTGGCGTACAGCGAATCGCCCTTACCGACCTTCATTTTGGCCAGTAAATCCTTAGGGAAAATTACCCCCAGAGAATTGCCGACCTGCGACATTTTGAGGACAGACATGGTGAACTCCTTTTGTTATAACAACCGTAATAATACCCAAACCTGATGCTGACTGTCAACAAACTCATTCCCCAAGGCCAGGGCCTGGCTGCGGCTCTGCTCAAACGCGCCAGCACGGTCGAGCTGGATTGGGATGTGCGCCAGAAAAGCCGCTTTGACGCCACTGACTCGTCCGACCGCAGCCTGGGCGTGTTTTTGCCGAGGGGTACCGTGGTGCGCGGCGGCGATGTGCTGGTGGCGGAAGATGGCTCACTGGTGCGGGTGCTTGCTGCGCCCCAGCAGGTGCTGCGCATCACCCACTGCCAGGCCCATGGCACGCCGTATGACCTGATCCGCGCCGCCTACCACTTGGGTAACCGGCATGTGCCGATCGAGCTCAAGCCCGACCACCTGCAGATCGAGCCCGACCATGTGCTGGCCGACATGCTCCGCGCCATGCACCTGATCGTGCAGCCGGTCGAGCAGCCGTTTGAGCCGGAAAGCGGCGCCTACGCCAACGGCGGCCACGGGCATGGCCATGGCTCGGGCCACCATGGGCACGACCACGACCATGACCATGCACATGGCCACGACCACTGAGCGTGCCCGCCATGTCTGACGCCAGCCTGCTGCAGCTGATGTGGCTGGCCTCACCAGCCCTGCCCATTGGCGGTTTTTCTTACTCGGAATGCTTCGAGAGCAGCGTAGATGCTGGATTTGTTGCTACAGAAAGCGAAGCATCTGATTGGCTGGCCGACCAGCTTCAGCTGAGCCTGGCACGCTCAGAACTGTCGGTGCTGGCCCAGGCCGTTCCCGCCTGGCGGGCGCAAGACCACGAGCGCATCGCCGTGCTCAATGCCTGGGTGCTGCAAACCCGCGAAAGCGCCGAACTGCGGGCGCAAACCGAGCAAATGGGCCGTTCGCTGCTGGAGTGGCTGCGCAACCACACCACCGCCAGCGTCACACAAATCCAGGTGCTGGCCGAGTTGCAGCCCACCTACCCGCTGGCCTTTGCCCTGGCCGCCGGCAGCACCACCGCCGCGCCGCGCGACTGCCTGCTGGCCTACGCCTTTGGCTGGGCCGAGAACATGATGCAGGCCGCCGTCAAGGCCGTCCCGCTGGGCCAAAGCGCCGGCCAGCGCATTCTGTCGCGCCTGGCGGCCGACATTCCCGGCGCCGTCGACCATGCCATGACACTCACCGACGAGACCCGGCAGGCTTTTTCGCCCATGCTGGCCATCTTGTCGGCACAGCATGAAGTCCAGTACTCCCGCCTCTTCCGTTCCTGAAAGCCCCACCATGTCCGCCCTGCACCACATCGCCAACCGCACCCGTAAACTGCCGCCCTTACGCGTAGGCATCGGCGGCCCGGTCGGCTCTGGCAAAACCACCCTGCTGGAAATGCTGTGCAAGGGCATGCGCGAGCGCTATGACCTGGTGGCCATCACCAACGACATCTACACCAAGGAAGACCAGCGCCTGCTGACCGGCAGCGGCGCATTGCCAGCCGAGCGCATCATGGGCGTGGAAACCGGGGGCTGCCCGCACACCGCCATCCGCGAAGACGCCTCGATCAACTTAGAGGCCATCGACCGCATGCTGGTGGATTTTCCAGACGCTGACATTGTGTTTGTGGAGAGCGGCGGCGACAACCTGGCCGCCACCTTCAGCCCCGAGCTGTCGGACTTGACGATTTACGTGATCGACGTCGCCGCCGGTGAAAAAATCCCGCGCAAGGGCGGCCCCGGCATCACCAAGAGCGACCTCTTCGTCATTAACAAGACCGATCTGGCCCCCTATGTCGGCGCCGATCTGGGTGTGATGGCCGCTGACACCATCCGGATGCGCACCACTGCCAAGGGCCTCAAGCCCTTTGTCATGACCAACCTCAAAACCCAGACCGGACTGGCCGAGGTGATCGAATTCATTGAAACCCGGGGACTGCTGCGGGCCGGCTAGAATCGGCGCCACTGGAAGCGTGGCAGAGTGGTCGATTGCACCGGTCTTGAAAACCGGCGACGGGAAACCGTCCGTGAGTTCGAATCTCACCGCTTCCGCCAGCAGCCCCAACTTTGGGGCTTTTTTGATGTCCAACCCACATGGCGCAGGAACGTTTGAGCACCTTGCCTCGTGTGGCGGACTCAAATAAACCCAAATCCGAGACGCGCTGGTCTGATCGGGCTGCTCAGCGTGGCCGTGTCGGTACAAAGCGCGTGGGCCCAGGTTGTTGACAAAGTTCCCTTTGGGCACTGGTCGCTTGACAGGGCCGAAGTCGCCATAAGCCATTTTGCGCGTTATGCCCAGTCTAATGGCGTCATCACGCAGGCAGAAAAAGAGGGTGGCGCCTTTGAGTTCGGCGCCCAGGCTGGTCCTGGCGAAAGCCCGATGGGCAGACAGCCCGCGCCAATCTGTCTGCGGTGCATCTGAATTTTGCCGAGGTGCAGGCTTTCAAACCAATCGACTTTTATGCGGTCTACATCGGCTTTCGCTGCGTATACGACTACCCTCTGCCGCGATCCGCGCGTTGCACAGCGCAAACACGGCGACAACAATCATGGCGACGGTATTGAACGGTCGATTTTGCACAATCCAAGCCAGTGCGGCAGACAAGGCGTTGAGCGCGAGCATCAGCCAAAACAAGGGATTGCGAGGTTGGAACACGCGGAATAGTTTCATAGGGGCATGCTATCCACAATATTTCGCTGGCGACACGGCGTCCTCAGAAGTCCGCGGTATGCAGATCCACATGTTGGTGCGTGATGCGGTCGCCAACGACGGTGAAGGTGTCCGTGCCGCGGGTTCCATCAGCCCGCCCGCCACACAGCGCCCATTGCATCGCGATGTGGGTGCCGAGCTCGGGCGCGCCCGCGTCGATCCGAGTCAGGCCCTGCACCACCAGCACGCTGCTGCCCAGGCGCTGCAGGGCCAGTGGAAAGTACTCACCCGGCACATGCTGCTGCTTGCCCCGCGTGATGCGGGCCGACTCAGAGTAGTCAGCCGACATCAGTACAGCGTCACCGCAACGCACCGCCGCAATGTGCGCTTGGACGACGGCCATGGCGTCAGCCGCCGCACCCTGGGTGCGCAGCGCTGCCTGCAGCATCAGGACGGCGTCCCGGGTCGGTACCGGCTGGTGCGCCGGCAGGGTCACTGGGCGGGGATGAACTTGCCGTCTTTCACTGTGATCAGGATCGACTCGTAGGTCGGCTCGCGTTCGGAACCGGCGAAACTGAAGTTACCTTTGCCGCTGCCTAACACCACAGGAAAATTGCGGGTGGCAATCACCGCGTCATTCAGGCTTTGGCGGGTCACGGCACCTTTGACATTGGCCAGGGCATGGCCGTAGAGCTTGCCAATGGTGTACCCCACCGCGTTCCACTGGTCAGGAATGGCGTTGTACTTCTTTTGGTAGTTAGCAACAAAAGTCTTGGCCAAGGCGTCGTTACGGATCTCGGGGAAGGCATCGGTGCCAATGAGCGTGCCTTCAACCGCCCTGCCGCCGATGCGCAAGAAGCTGGCCGACGCGGCTGCATTGTTGGCAACAAAGCGCAAATTGGGCGCAGAACCAGCTTGCTTGGCCTGCAGAATGATGTTGGCCGCGGCCGAGTCGTTCATGGTGATCATCACCGCGTCGGGTTTCAGGCTGGCGATCTTGGTGGAGAGTGCCGAAAAGTCGGTCTCGGCCATCATGGCGCTCTCTTCAGGCATGAAGGACACCTTACCGTCCAGCACCGAGCGGATCACCTTGCTCTGGGCGGCGGCACCGTCGTTATCACGACTGGCCACCGTCATGACGCTCTTGGGTTTGACCGAGTCCAGGGTGTAGTTGGCCAGCACGGTCATCAGTGTGGTGGGCGAATTCAGCACCCGGTTCGACCAGGGGCCGGCCTTGTTGACGGCCTGGGTGACGGCGATGCCCAACATGGGAATCTGCAACTGGTTAACCACAGGTGACACTGCCAGAACGGTGGGAGAGGCACTGGGGCCGGCGATTGCCATGACCTTGTCAACATTGGCCAGGCGATTGACCAGGGTGATGGTCTGGTTGGTGTTGGAGCCGTCATCGACGATCACCAGTTTGAGCGTTCGGCCGGGACCAGCTTCGCTGCCAGCATTGATTTCATCGACGGCCATTTGCAGGCCCTTGACCGCAGCGGTACCCACAAAAGCGTACACCCCGGTCAGGGAAACCGGTACACCGATGGCGATTTCTTGCGCCGAAACGGATGAGACAGCGGTAGCGAGCGCCACGATGGTGAGTGCGAAGGGTAGTTTCATGGCCTGCCTTGTGATAGAGTTTTTTAAATCCAACGAATTCGTAGTATTTCAGTCAAAATGGCTCTCGTACATAGGGGTTTCCCTAGAGAAAATAGGTCATCGGTGACGTCAACATAGGCTACAGTGCGCGCTACTGTTGGACGGATCGATATATTGGCCTCTTCTTTTTTCTCGACTGCCGGCAAATGACAAGGTAATCGTTCCATGACATCGCAATCACTGGTGATTGTGGGAGCCGGTATAGGCGGACTCACCGCGGCGATCATGGGCGCCGAACGCGGCATGGACGTCACATTGGTCGAGGCTGGCGACAAGGTTGGTGGCGCCGCAGCATATTCTGGCGGCCAAGTCTGGCTCGGTGACAACCACGTGGCGCGACGCGCGGGTATCGAGGACTCGGTCGTCGACACCGTGACGTATGTGCAGGCTGCCGCCAGACGCGATGCGGCCAGTGTCGACCCGGACATGTGCGAACGCTGGGTTCGTGGCGCGGCCGACGCCGCCGCCTGGCTGGAGGCGATTGGTGCGATCCGCTGGGAACTGATTCCCGACTACCCCGACTATTACTACCCGGATTTACCGGGCGCGCGCGCCACGGGCCGTTACCTCACCGGCGCCCCGTTTGCCGGCGGCCAACTCGGTGCCGCACGTGCCCAATTGCATGTGAGCCCGCACTTTCCGGTCGGCATCCGGTACGGTGAGATGTTCGCATGGGGCGGCATGTCCAGCAAGTCGCGCTGGGACTGGCCGCTGGTGGCCGAACGCCGCGCGCAGGACCTATTGACCTTTGGGACCGGCATCGTGGCGGCACTGTTTCACGCCGTGTTGCGCCGTAAAGTGCGCGTGATGCTGGGCCACGCTGCCACCACATTGATCGAAGAGGCCGGCGACGTCACTGGCGTACGCTGCCAGGGCCCGCAGGGCAGCGTTACCCTGCGAGGCGCAGTGATCCTAGCGACCGGCGCGCACGACTGGTCGCGGGAGTATTCCGAGCGCTTCACGGGTATCCCTGCCACCGACGGCGGTAGCGTCACGCCGGACACCGTCCGCGGTGACGCCATGCGACTAGCGACGGCAGTGGGCGCCGAGGTGCGCACACTGCCCGCCTGGGCCGCACCCGTGCTGCCGGGTTATCGGTTGGACCAGGCAGCTTTCGCCGGCGACACCGGCTACCGCGCCTGCTTCGAGCACTGCTTGCCGCATACCTTTCTGGTGAACCAACTCGGCCAGCGCTTTTGCGATGACTCCTTCCACTCCGACATCGTCGCCCGAGCGCTGCAGCACGATGCTCAAGGGCGGCCCGCGCATCTGCCCATCTTCATGGTGTGGGACGAAAACCACCATGCCAAATACGGACTGGGCCGCGCCATGCCGGGCGAGCCCTACCCCGAGGGCTTGGTCACCAGTGCGCCCACACTGGCAGAACTGGCCCGACAACTGGGCATCGATCCGGCAGGTTTGGCCGCCACGGCGGAGCGTTTCAATGCCATGGCGCAGTCGGGTAGCGATGCTGATTTTGGTCGCGGCTCCAACCTCTCAGTACGGCGCTTCCGCGGCGACTGGAACCACCAGCCCAATCCGAACATGGGTCCTGTTGCGCTGGCACCCTTCCATGGCATGCGGATGCGCCTTCTGAACACCGGTATCGCAGCCGGTGGGGTGCGCACCGACGCTGACGCCCGTGCGCTTCGGGCCGACGGGTCTGCGATTGACGGCCTGTATGTGGTGGGTGAGGCATCTGCACGGGCTGCTGCCGGCGTGGGCTACAACAGTGGCTATTCACTGAGCCGCGCGATGGCCTTTGGCTGGATTGCCGCTGGCCATGCGGCTGATGCTGTTGAGGCGGTTACGGCCTGACATGCTGGCACAACAACTCCTGAACGGCCTTGTAGTGGGCGGCGTCTATGCCCTGTTCGCTTTGGGTTTCACACTGGTTTTCGGCATTCACCACCTGATGAATCTCGCGCACGGCGCAGTGTTCATGACCGGTGCCTTCGTGGCACTCTACAGCGTGCTGGCAGGTTTGCCGCTGTGGACGGGCGTGCTGTTGGCCATTAT
>CAMCZF010000146.1 GCA_945885775.1 Rhodoferax sp. OV413
AAGCTCAGTGCGACTCAGGCCCGTGACTGGGGCATGATCTGGGAAGTGGCTGATGACTGCCTGGCGGCTGCCCAGACGATGGCGGCACGGCTGGCCGACATGCCCACCGCCGCCCTGGTGGCGACGCGGCACCTGCTGCGTGACAGCCACACCCGCACCCTGAACCAGCAGTTGGATGTGGAGCGTGACACCCAGTCCGCCATGGGTCGCACCCACGACTACATTGAGGGCGTGATGGCCTTCCGCGAGAAACGCCCGGCTCGCTTCACGGGGCGTTGAGCCAGCGCCCCAGCAGGGGTTTGTCACGCGGCAGCAGTCGCCAACTGGTAACGCTGCGCGGCATCACCAAAGGCAATTCCAGCAGGCGCTGGTCACGTGCCACGCAGGCACTCACCTTAGTGGCTGTGGCGGCATACAGCAGCACATCGTCCAGCTTGTTCAGGCGCCAGCGGGCGGCGGCCTTGCCGGTGCCCACCGTCAGGCCCAGCCATTCGTCACCCGCAGCAAAACCGGCCTGCTCTGCCGCACCACCGCGCAGCACCATTTTGATCTGAATCCCCGCACGCTCCGCAACCCGCAAACCCAGCGCCTGCGCCAGGGCCGCTGGCTCTTTGAGCACCTGAACACCGTGCTGCTCCAGCAAGGGCTGCAGCGGTAACTCTGCCGTGCCGTGGACCCAGCGCGCCAGTTCCTTGGTGTAGGAGCGCCCCGCCACGGCTTGCAGCACGGCGGCCAAATCGGCCTGGGTCATGGGGCCGCCGCAGCGCAGCCACAGCCCTCGCATCACATCGTCCAGGGCGCCCTTGCCTTCATGGCGCAGCGTCAAGTCCAGGCAAAGGGCAACCAGCGCGCCCTTGGTGTAGTAGCTGACGGTGGCGTTGGGCGTGTTTTCGTCCTGCCGGTAGTATTTCACCCAGGCATCAAAACTGGCCTGTGCCACAGACTGCACCTTGCGCCCCGGTGTCTGCAAAACCTGGTTGACGGTTTTGCCCAACAGCTTCAGGTAGGTCGTGTCGTCGATCAGGCCAGCCCGGCGCAACAGCAGTTCGTCGTAGTAGCTGGTAAAGCCCTCAAAGAACCAGAGCAGTTCGGTGTAGTTTTCCTGGCTGTAGTCATAAGTGGCAAATTCGGCTGGGCGCAGCTGTTTGACGTTCCAGGTGTGGAAATACTCATGGCTGATCAGACCCAGCAGGGTGGTGTAGCCCTCGCTCAATGCCAGCACCGGCCCTGAGGCGGCTGCCGCATCGGTTTTGGCGGGACTGGCGTCTTTTCGCGGCAGGTCCTGGCGCTTGCAGATCAGCGCCGTGGAGTTGCGGTGCTCCAGGCCGCCATAGCCATCGGCCACCGCATTCAGCATGAACAGGTAGGACGCATGGGGCGCCGGGTTGGCGGCTCGGGCGCCAGCCTGGCCGCTGTGCCAGAACCCAATAGCGGCCTCGCAAATGGTCTTGGTGTCGGCCAGCAGCCTTGCACCATCAAAGCTGGGCGGGGCACCGGCCACCACGAAACGGTGGGGGATACCGCCGGCTGTGAAATTACCGGTCCAGAAGTCACCCATCTCTACCGGGCAGTCCACCAGCTCGTCGTAGTTGGCCGCGCGGTAGCGGCCAAATCCCTTGCGGCCGATCTTGACCGGCGTGAGGCCAGTGGCCACCTGCCAGCTCGGCAGGCTCGGGGCAGCGATCAACTCCAGCTCATGCGGCGCATCTTGTTGGCCATGCACTTGCAGAAAAAGGCTGCTGCCGTTGAAGAAACCGCGCTGCGTGTCGAGCCAGGCGGTGCGCACCGAGTTGTCCAAGGCGTACACCTCATAGCTCAGCACCAGCGGCTGGTCGGTGGCGCAGTGGGCCTGCCAACTGCATTTGTCCAGTTGGGTCAGCTGGACTGTTTGACCGCCTTGCTGGCCTTCCAGCCGCTGCAGGTTCTTGGAGAATTCACGCACCAGGTAGCTGCCCGGGATCCAGACCGGCAGACTCAGGGTTTGAAGCGCCTGCGGCTGGATAACCGTCAGGGTCACCTGGTACAGGTGGGCGTGCAAGTCCGCCAGTCGGACCTGGTAGCTGACGGCTGTCATGGGGTGGCTGTCTTGGTTTCGCCCAGGTTTTTTTCAACTTCCGCCGCGCTGATAGCTCCAGGCACTCGCGAACCGTCGGCAAACACCAGGGTTGGCGTGCCGGTGATCTTGAACTTGCGGCCCACCTCGAGGTTGCGCGCAATCGCGCTGACGTCACAACTGGCGGCGGCCGGGGTCTGATCGCGCACCATCCAGTCCTGCCAGGCCTTGGCCCTGTCCTTGGCGCACCAGATGTTCTTGGATTTTTCGTTGGAGTCGGCGCTGAGGATCGGGTAGAGAAACATGTGGATGGTGACGTTGTTCACCTTTTGTAGATCGCGCTCAAAGCGCTTGCAGTAGCCGCAGTTCGGGTCTTGAAAGACGGCCAACCGGCGCTTGCCGTTGCCGCGCACAACGGTGAACGCGTCTTTGAGCGGCAAGGCGTCAAAGTTGATGGCGGTCAGCTTGTCCACCCGTTCTTCGGTCAAGTTGCGCCGCTGTTTGGTGTCGATCAGGCTGCCCTGGAGCAAAAAGTTGCCTTCGGCATCGGTGTAAAAAATCTCGGTGCCATTGACACGCACCTCGTACAGGCCGGCCATCGGGCTCTTGCTGATCTCGTCAATCGACTGGAACTGCGGGATGCGTTCGGCCAGGTTTTTGCGAATCGTGGCTTCTTGGGCGCCAACGTTCAGGGCCAGGGTCAGCAGGCCGGCCCATAGGCTGGTGTGGGTCAGGTTCATCATGGTGTGTCCAATGTTGGAGATTGATACCGTGGTCGCGGCTGTCAGGGCAGGCCCATGGCCCGACGTGCCACCCATTGTTTGATCGGGCCGCTGCGCTCAAACCCATTCATGCCCAAGTTGCGCAGGGTCTGCCAGGCGTTGCCGTCTAGGGCAAACAACTGTTGCAGCCCGTCCATGGCGGCACTCATGGGCAACACCTCGGCTTTGCGGGAGCGTTCATAGCGGCGCAGCAGTTTGTAGTCGCCCAGCGCGCGCCAGTATTCGCGCTTTTGCAAAATGTCGGCCAGGGTAGCGACATCGGCCAGGCCGAGGTTAAGCCCCTGCCCTGCGAGTGGATGAACGGCGTGTGCCGCATCGCCGGCCAAGGCCCAGGCGCGACCATCGTGCTGCCCCACCCAGCGCTCGGCGCAGGACAGCTGCAGCGGCCAGGCCGCACGCGCACTGCTGAGCGTCAAAAGGCCCAGGCAGGCCCCGCTGATGGCCTCCAATTCGGCACAAAAATCAGCGGGCTCGGCTTGCAACAGGTTAGGGGCACGGTCGGCCTGCACCGACCAGACCATGGCGACCTCTGTGCCCAGCGGCCCGCCCAAAGGCAGAAAGGCCAAAATGTCACCGCCGACAAACCATTGCCGCGCAATCTGCCCATGCGGCAGGCTGCATTGCAGTCGGGCGGCAATGGCATGCTGGTGATAGCTTTGGGTCTGGTAGGCAACCCCCAGCTCGTCCCGGGTGCTGCTGGCGCGACCTTCGCAGATGACCGTCAGAGCGGCCGGTCGTGGTGCTTGAAGCAGCTCGATCTGGGGTTGAAACCGGATCGCTTGCGCCAACTGGGTCTCCAGCACGGGTACGTCCACGATCCAGGTCAGGCCAGGCACGTGCATTGCTTCTGCCCCAAAAGTCAGGTCGCCACCGGCGTCCCCCTTGATCTGCATGGCGCGTACTTCTGTGGCGTGGATTGGGTCAGGCCAGCAGCGCAAGGTGTCAAGCAACTCGCGGGACCGAGCGTTCAGGGCATAGGCGCGTACATCGGCCCCGGCCTCGGGCTGTCCCGGCGCAGCACTGGGTGCGACCAACCCGACCCGCAAGCGCTCGCGCGCGAGCAACAGGGCCAGCGTTTGCCCCACAATGCCACTTCCTCGAATGCAGATGTCCAGGGCTTGAGTCATGCAGGCGATTGTAGAAGCCGGGGCAAAATCGGCAGTCGGCACATCCCCAATCACGGTTAACGCACAGAGGTCATCCATTGAACGACACCCTAACGCCAAGCAGCACCATGACGGCCCGCATTGAGCAATTGCTGATCTACCCGGTCAAATCCTGCGCCGGGGTGGCGGTGCCTGAGGCTCTATTGACTGAGACCGGGCTTGACCTGGATCGTGCCTGGATGGTGGTGGACGCTGAGGGCGAATTTGTCACCCAGCGCGAGATGCCCCGGCTGGCGCTGGTGCAGCCGCAGCTTAAAACCGACCATCTGGTGCTCCGTGCCCCCGGCATGCTGGCCCTGCACATCGCCATTGACCGGGTCGAGCAGCCGCTCACAGTGCGGGTGTGGGACGACATCGTGCCGGCTTATGACCTGGGTGCTTTGGCGGGCCAGTGGATCACAGACTTTTTGGCGCAGCCTCATACGGGCGATGCCCGGCCCTCGGTCGGGCCCTGCCGGCTGGTGCGTTTTGACCCGGAGCACCGGCGTCTGTCCAGCCTGAAGTGGACCGGCGGGCTGGAGGCACCCAACCAGTTCAGCGACGGCTACCCGCTGCTAGTGCTCAGCCAGGCCTCGCTGGACGGGCTGAACCAGCGGCTGCTATCGGCCGGCGAAGCGCCAGTGGCGATGGCGCGGTTTCGGCCCAACATCGTGCTGTCAGGCCTGCAGGCGCATGACGAAGACCGGCTGAGCTGGTTGAGTCTGGCCACTGCCAGCGGGCCCGTGCGCCTGAAACTGGTCAAGCCCTGCCCGCGCTGCCCGATTCCCAACATCGACCCGACCACCGCACTGAGCCACCCGGCGGTGGGCGACGCACTTCACGCCTACCGGCCCGATGCGCGGTTGGGCGGCGCTGTCACCTTTGGCATGAACGCCATCGTCTGCGAGGGCGATGGGGTGTCGCTCAGCGTGGGCCAGAGCTTGCTAGGTGAGTTGGACTTCGGCTGAACGCGCCGACGGGTCCAGGTCTTGAGAGCAAGCTCAGCGCCGGACCTCTTGAACCCTGAGGTAGACCTTGCTGTCATCGGCGCTGGCGCCGCGTGATGAGCTCGACACGCTGCTGCTGTTGCCTGAAGTCCAAGGCCCCCGCCCGCTGACTTCGGTCCAGACATCCATGGGCACCGTTAAGGTCGTGTCGACCATGCTGGTTTGACTGCCGCGGGCGTTGGAACCTTGGTTTTTCGACGAAAACTGAACCACGGCTGTTTCGTCGTTGATTTTGGCCACCAGTTCAATCATGGTGGCGATTTCGACTGGCACAGCGGTGCTGCCAGGTCGGCGCACCCCTGTGCTTTGGCGAAGCGTCACTGTTGCGCGTTCGCCTTCGGTCGCCTGCACCCGCTGCTCAGCGTTGTTACCACCACCCGCTCTCGTGGAGACCACCGTGCTTGAATCTGCCTCGCCGTAGCGAACGGAGATCAGCAATTGTTTGGGTGCCGCCGCGACGACCGACTCCCTCCGCGTTTCATTGGCCGGCGCGGAAGGGGCGGCGGCTCTGAGATTGGCTGTGGAGTTGCCGCTGGTATTCAAAAATTCAGGAATATTGGGCAAGACTCGGGGAGGGCCTGGGGCCTGTTCACCCATGAAGCCGGCCTCGTCTTTGTTCAAATTGATCTGCCCAGCTCGCCCCTGCAAAGAAGTGCCGCCCATGTAAACACGGTTATAAGTGCCAGGTGGGGTTTGGAGATCGGCGGCAATTTGAGGTGTGACATACACCGCATCGAATTCCGTGCCGCGGATGCCGATGGTCGCGGTTGGTGTGCTAAGTTTGTAGTCGCCGGTATTGGATCTGCCAATCAACCCTGTGACCGTTCGCATGCTGCCCTTGAGCAGTCGCAATACGGCTTCATTTTTGGGTTCGCCGTGCTCGGTGGATCGGTACCTGGTAATTTTGAATTCGGTGTTGGGGCGAACCCAAACGATGGCCTCGTCAACCATGCGAATTTGGACATTGGAGTTGGCGGCCGTGGCCACTGAATCGCCTTCGTACAAGTTGTCACCCTTGATGGCGGCATAGATTTGCCCCGTCTGTTTGGCGATGCGGGCGGTGCCAATGATGTTTTCAATCTTTCCGGCGATGGCCCACGCGCTTTGTGCACCTAAAGCGAGCGCAGCGCAGACCAGGCCAAAAATCAATTGGCGCACATTGGCAAATGCATCATTTTTGTACGCTTGTTGACTACTGATCGCTTGTTTCAATTTGGTACCAAACATTTAGATTGACGACAATGAAGAATCGGCCTTGCTGCTCTCGGTGTGATGAATTTCCTCTTCAACAAAGGATCGTCAGCACCGAAAAAAACTTGAGTTGAGCCTTGCTCTTGGCAAGTGCCCGGTACGCTGTGCACCCCTTGCGTCAAGGCGCATGGCCTGGCTGAGGGTTCGCTGGTCAGTACAATCGGCCGCTGTTTCCCTTAGGCAAAAAGAGGCTACCGTGCTCTGAAGCCGACGCGGTCTCGCGCGGTTTTGCGTTTTGCTGTCCGGTCCTGCATGGTGCGGATCAGGCGCTTAAACGATCCCGGCAATGGGCTCGTGGGTGCAGGCGGGATCTTGATTCAAAAGGACAATTTTCATGAGTTTGAAGTGTGGCATCGTAGGCCTGCCCAATGTCGGTAAATCGACCCTGTTCAACGCCCTGACCAAGGCCGGCATCGCCGCCGAGAACTACCCGTTTTGCACCATCGAGCCCAATGTCGGCATCGTTGAGGTGCCCGACCCGCGCTTGCAGCAACTTGCCGCCATCATCACCCCTGAGCGCATCGTTCCGGCGATTGTGGAGTTTGTCGACATCGCTGGCCTGGTCGCCGGCGCCAGCACCGGTGAAGGCCTGGGCAATAAGTTTTTGGCGCATATTCGCGAGACCGACGCCATCATCAATGTGGTGCGTTGTTTTGAAGATGACAACGTGATCCACGTGGCCGGCAAGGTGGACCCGATCTCTGACATTGAGGTCATTCAGACTGAGCTCTGCCTGGCTGACCTGTCGGCGGTGGAGAAGGCGCTGCACCGCGTCACCAAGACCGCCCGCTCGGGTGACAAAGAGTCGATCAAGCTGGTGGCTATCCTGGAGAAATGCCAAGCCGCCCTGAATGAGGCCAAGCCGGTGCGCACGCTGGATTTCAGCAAGGAAGAGTTGCCCCTGCTCAAGCAGTTCTTTCTGATCACCGCCAAGCCCGCCATGTTCGTGGCCAACGTGGCCGAAGACGGATTTGTCAACAACCCGCTGCTGGACCGTCTCCAGGCCTTCGCCACCGCCCAGAATGCCCCGGTGGTGGCCATTTGCGCCAAGCTTGAGGCCGAAATGAGCGAGATGAGCGACGAAGACCGCCAAATGTTCCTGGAAGAGCTGGGCCAGAGCGAGCCCGGCCTGAACCGCCTGATCCGCGCCGCTTTTGGCCTGCTGGGCCTGCAAACTTACTTCACCGCCGGCGTGAAAGACGTGCGCGCCTGGACCATCCACGTTGGAGACACCGGGCCACAGGCGGCTGGCGTGATCCACACCGATTTTGAGAAGGGCTACATACGGGCTCAAACCATCGCCTTTGATGACTTCATCACCTTCAAGGGGGAGCAAGGCGCCAAAGACGCTGGCAAAATGCGCGCCGAGGGCAAGGACTATGTCGTCAAAGACGGCGATGTGATGAACTTCCTGTTCAGTTCCTGAACCATGAGGCCGTGGCCACAGTCTCTGAACCGGCCCGTGGCATGAACCCGCTGCAAACCGAGATCCAACGCCTGTATGCGGCACCCGAAGGCCAGGTGCGCGCCCTGGTTTTGGAACTGGCCCGGCCGGCCGATTGGGGCTTGTTGGCGCCGCTGTGGCGCGGGCTGCAGGTCGACTTGGGCCTGCCGGCACCCGCCATCGCGGTCTCGGGTGTGGACGGCTACCAACTGTGGTTGTCACTGGCGGAGCCGGTGCCCGTGGCTGAGGCTGCGGCGTTTTTGGAGGCGCTGCGGCAGCACTACCTGGGTGCAGTGGCGCCAAAACGCATCAGCCTCATGCCTTCGCTGGCAGACCCTGCGGCACAAGCGCAGTTGGTGCCCAGCCAGCAGGCGGCCACCGGCTACTGGTCAGCCTTTGTGGCGCCAGATCTGGCCCCCATTTTTGCCGATGAGCCCTGGCTGGACCAGGCCCCCAGCCCTGAGGCCCAGGCCCATGTGCTGGCGCGGCTGCAGTCCATCAAACCCAACGCATTAGCGGCCGCCCTGGCCCGCCTGCAGCCGGCTGCCATGCCCGTGCCGCCAGCCGAGCTGCCACGCCCTTTGCAGACCTACTCACCTGCTTACGCGTCTGATGCCAACGGCGAAGCTCTGACGCCCAAGGACTTTTTACTGGCAGTGATGCATGACCCAGCCGTAGCGCTGGGCCTGCGAATTGAGGCGGCCAAGGCGCTGTTGCCTTACCCCGGTTCATAGCTGCAGTCCGCGCTCGTTTTTGGCGCGCCCGTGGAGGCGGCGCCGGGCTGAGCGGGTACCGTCATCCCCGACCCCTCCGTCATCCCCGACCTGATCGGGGATCCATGACTTCCTGGATTCCCGCTTTCGCGGGAATGAGTGCGCCCGTGAAGGCGCGACACCAGCACGGTGAAAGTCCGTGCCAGGGTAAGCCAAGACCCTGTAGCCGAAGGTAACTGCGTCGCTGCGAGGCGGGGTGGAGAGCAACTGGAGGCGAACTG
>CAMCZF010000147.1 GCA_945885775.1 Rhodoferax sp. OV413
AAGGCCGGGCGCGAGGGCAAAATAGCCGACCACAAGGTGCTGGCGCCCGGGGTACTGGACACGGTCAACAACTTTATTGAGCACCCGCGGCTGGTGGCGCAGCGCCTGCTGACCTATGCCAACATCGTCGGCCGCGAGCGTGTGATGGCCGCCACCGACTGTGGCTTTGGCACCTTTGCCGGCTTTGGCGCCATCCACCCGCCGATCTGTTTTGCCAAACTGGCCAGCATGGCCGAAGGCGCCAAAATGGCCAGCGACGAACTGTGGGGCCGGGCATGAGCGCCGCCCACATGCCGCTGGATACTCGCCTGCATGAGCTGCTGCGCAGCGGTCGGCGCCTGCGGGGCATCTTCAATGGCATCCCCTCACCGGCACTGGTGGAGATGTGCGCCTTTGCCGGCTTTGATTTCCTCATCATCGACAACGAGCACGGCAGCGCCGGCATCGAAACCACCGAGCACATGCTGAGGGCCGCCCGCGCCAGCGGCCTGCCCGCACTGGTGCGCTGCCTGGAGCACGACATTGCCCGCACGCTGGATATCGGCGCCGGCGGCGTGCAGATCCCGATGGTCAACACCGCCGCCCATGCCGCCGCGCTGGTGCAACGCGTCAAGTACCCTTTGCCCCCCGGCGCCGAAGGCATCAGCGGGCAGCGTGGCAGTGCGTTTTCGACCCGCGCCGCTGGCTACGGCGCCTTTGGCGGACCAGCACACACCCAACGCAGCAACGAGGGTGTGGTGCTGGTGGTGATGGTGGAAACGCCTGAGGGTGTGGCCAATGCCGCCGCCATTGCCTCCGTGCCCGGGGTGGACGCGGTGTTTGTTGGCCCGAACGACCTGGCGCACAGCATGGGCCATGAGAACCGCTTCCACGATGCGCCGGTGCAGGCCGCGATCGAGCGCACGATCAAGGCAGTGGCCGCTGCCGGCAAGTGCCCGGGTGTGCTGGCGCTGACCCATGAGGACGAAGACCGCTACGCCGGCTGGGGCGCCCGCTATTTCGCCACCGTGACCACGGGTGTGATCAACAAGGCGCTCAAGGAAGCCGCGCAGGGTGGCCGCGCCGCGCTCAACTACTGAGCCCGACTCAGAGCCCTACTGAGCCGCCAGAAAATCGCCGGTCTGGCGGCGCCACAGGTCGGCGTACAAGCCACCCTGAGCCAGCAACTCGGCGTGGCTGCCGGTTTCAACGATGCGGCCCTGGTCCAGCACCAGCAGCCGGTCCATGCGGGCGATGGTGGACAAGCGGTGAGCAATGGCGATCACGGTCTTGCCCTGCATCAGGTCCAGCAGCTGCGCCTGGATGGCCTGTTCCACCTCGCTGTCAAGGGCCGAGGTGGCCTCGTCCAGCACCAGCAGTGGCGCATCCTTCAGCACTACCCGGGCAATCGCAATGCGTTGGCGCTGGCCGCCAGAGAGCTTGACGCCGCGCTCGCCGACGCGGGCATCCAGCCCGGTGCGGCCGTCGGGGTCGCGCAGGCCCTGCACAAAATCCAGCGCCTGCGCTTTGGCGGCGGCTGCCGTCACCTGCGCGCGGCTGGCACCGGGCCGGCCGTAGGCGATGTTGTCGGCTACCGAGCGATGCAGCAGCGAGGTGTCTTGCGTCACCATGCCGATCTGTGCGCGCACGCTGTCCTGGCTGCAGGCCGCGGCGTCCTGCCCGTCGATCAGGATGCGGCCGCTGCTGGGCTCAAAAAAGCGCAACAACAGGTGAACCAGTGTGGACTTGCCGGCGCCCGAGCGGCCGACCAGCCCGATGCGCTCGCCCGGGCGGATGGTGAGGTTGATGTCCTGCAGCACCGGGCGGCCAGCCGAGTAGGCAAAGCTGAGCTGCTCAAAGCGGATCTCGCCCTGGGTCACCTGCAGCGCCGGCGCACCGGGGCGGTCGGGCTGGCCCAGCGGGCGGGCGATGCTGTCCATACCCTCCTGCACCACGCCCACGTTCTCAAAAATGCCGGCCACCTCCCACGACACCCAGCCCGCCGTACTGGTGATCTGCCAGGCCAGCGGCAGCGCCATGGCAAACACGCCCACCTCAAGCCGCTGGGCCTGCCACAGCCACAGGCCCACCGCGGCGGTGGCCACCAGCAAAAGTGCATTCATCAGCCACAGGGTCCAGATGAAGCGCGTCACCATCCGCATGTGGCCGGCCATTGAGCCCTGGTGCGCCGTGATCACCTCGCGCACATGCTGGTCCTCGTCGCTGGGGCGCGCGAACAGCTTCACCGTGAGGATGTTGCTGTAGCTGTCCACCACCCGGGCCATCACGCGCGAGCGGTCGGCTGAGCTGGCTCGGGCCAGGTCGCGCAGCCGGGGCACAAAGTAGCGGAGAAACAGCACATAGCCGGCAAACCAGGCCAGCGTCGGCAGCGCCAGCCGCCAGTCGGCCTGCGCCAGCAGCACCAGGCTGGCCAGCCCGTAGATCAGGATGTACCAGACCGAGCGCACGCCCTGCACCGCGCTCTCGCGCAGGGCGTTGCCGGTCTGCATCACCCGGTTGGCGATGCGCCCGGCAAAGTCGTCCTGAAAAAACGGCCAGCTTTGCCGCACCACGTGCCAGTGGTTCTGCCAGCGCACCAGACTGGTGAAACCCGGCATCACCGCATTGAAGCGCAGCAGGCTGTCCAGCAGCAAAATCAGTGGACGCACCACCAGCATGAAGACCAGCATGGCCAGCAGCGTCGGCCCGGCCTGCGCCAGCGCGGCGGCCCGATCGCTCGCGCCCATCAAGGCCACCAGCCGGCCCAGCAACACCGGCAGCACGGTGTCGCTCAGCGCCACCAGCAAGCAGCTCAGCAGCATGGCGGCAAACAAACCGCGTGCCTGGCGCACAAAATGCCAGTAAAACGCCAGCAGCCCCGGTGGCGGCGCTTCGGGCGGAGGGGTGGCCGTGGCTTGGATGCCGGCTTCGAAGCGGCGAAACAGTGCGCTGAGCATCGGCGCTCAGCGCCGCTGCGCCATCAAGGCCCGCAGGTCGGTCTCGTAGCCTTTCAGGGTCTCCAGTGCCTTACTGCGCTGGCCGGGGCTGGTGCTGTTGTGCAACGCTGCGTAAGTGCGGCAGTTTTCCTGTCGGAGTTTGTTTTGCTGGTTGCGGTAGATGGGGTCGGGCGAGTTCACCGCGCGATCGAGCAGACCACGCGCCTCCAAGCGGTTGCGCTCGGCGCCAAGCCCGCCGCTCTGGATCAAGCGCAGGGTTTGCAGGGTGTCGGTATGGCGCCGCTGCGATTCGCGGTAGCTCATTTCGGCGTCATATCGGGATGCGGCCACGGCCTCGCGCACGATGGCACGCTGTGTCGCATCGAGCCGGCCGTACAGGCCCTCAGCTCGGTCTACCAGCCGCTTGACGTGACGCGCGCGCCGCTCGCCCTGGGTGCCGTCCAGCCATTCCTCGCGCCAGGTTTCGCTGCGCTTGTCGAGCTGACGCGCCAGTTGCGCCAGCTGCTCGGGCTTGAGCAGCAGGGTGACCGCGCTCAGGGTCGGCTCGGCCTGCTCGGCGGCCGCATTGAGCCGAGGCAGAAATTCGTTGTAGAGCTCGCACAGTTGTTCGGGCGTGACGTTCCCAGGCGTCAGGCGTTGCAACTTGTCGAGCAAACCCAAGTAGATGGGCAGCTCGTTGTTGCGGTGCCAGGCGTGCAAAGCGACCAGGTCCGCCCTGACCCGAGTGGTTTGTGCCTCAGAGAAATCAAAGTAGCTGTCTAGCCACCAGTAAGCCAGCTCTGGGGCCTGGCTGTAGCCGAGCCGTACCGCGCTGCAGCCTGACAGCAGCAGCGCCAGCAGCAGGCCGATAATGCGGAAAACGCGGACACTGAAAAGGGTGGCATTCATGGCGAGAAGCATTTCAGACATAGGCACAGGGCAAGGTCCCGTGGATGTGGTCATTATGGCCGCGGGCAAAGGTACCCGCATGAAGAGCCGCCTGCCCAAGGTCTTGCACCGTTTGGCGGGGCGCTCTCTGGTGCAACATGTGGTGGACACGGCGGCTGAGTTACAGGCCCGGCAGGTGGTGCT
This sequence comes from Rhodoferax sp. OV413, assembly GCA_945885775.1. Lineage (GTDB taxonomy): Bacteria > Pseudomonadota > Gammaproteobacteria > Burkholderiales > Burkholderiaceae_C > Rhodoferax. The sequence continues at coordinate 4,008 of CAMCZF010000147.1, forward strand.
GGTCACCGGCCACGGCGCTATAGAAGTTGAAGCGCACTTGGCCCAATCCACGCGGCCTGGCGCCCTATTTAATCCCCAATTTGTACGTCAGGAGCCGCAGCTGGGCACGGGTCACGCGGTGATGCAGGCGCTGCCCTGCCTGGCCGATGACGGCACGGTGGTGGTCTTGTCGGGTGACGTACCACTGACGCGCGCGGACACCTTGCGCCAGCTGCTGTCTGCCAGTGGCGGCACCCGGCTGGCCCTGCTGACCATCGACTTCGCCAACCCGACCGGGTATGGCCGCATCGTGCGCGTTGGTGATGCCGTGCAGGCCATCGTCGAACACAAAGACGCCAGCCCCGCGCAGCGCCAGATCACCGAGGTGTACAGCGGCATCATGGCGGTACCGGCCGGTATGCTCAAAGGCTGGTTGGGTCGGCTAGACACCCACAACGCCCAGGGCGAGTACTACCTGACCGACATCGTCAAGTTTGCTGTGGCCGATGGCGTGCCGGTGGTGGCGCACCGCATTGACGACGCGCTGGAGGTGGCCGGCGTCAACAGCCCGGTGCAACTGGCCGAGCTAGAGCGGGCCTGGCAAAAGCAGGTGGCGCTGCAGCTGATGACCGACGGTGTGCGCCTGGCCGACCCGGCGCGGCTGGATGTGCGCGGCACTCTGACCTGCGGCCAGGATGTGTCAATTGACGTGAATTGCGTGTTTGAGGGCCAGGTGTCGTTGGGCGAGGGTGTGAGCATCGGCGCCAATTGCGTGATCATCAATGCCAGCATAGCCGCCGGCGCGGTGATTCACCCTTTCACGCACATTGAAGGTGGTGCGCCTGGTAGCAAGGATACGGTTGAGGTCGGCACCGGTGCGCTGGTCGGCCCCTTTGCGCGGCTGCGCCCAGGCGCCCGGCTGGGCGAGCAGGTGCACATCGGTAATTTTGTCGAAGTTAAAAACTCCACCCTGGCCAAGGGCGCCAAGGCCAACCACCTGGCCTACCTGGGCGACGCGGTGGTGGGTGAGCGCGTCAACTACGGCGCCGGCAGCATCACCGCCAACTACGACGGCGCCTTCAAACACCGCACCACCATCGAGGCGGATGTGCACATTGGCAGCAACTGTGTGCTGATTGCGCCGGTCACCATCGGCGCCGGCGGTACGGTAGGCGGTGGCTCCACCGTTACCAAAGACACGCTGCCTGGCGCGCTGACGGTGGCCCGTGGCAAGCAGGTCAGCATCCCCAACTGGCAGCGCCCCAGCAAATGAGCCAGGCCGCAGAGCCGCCCGATCAGCGTATTGAACGGCTGGAGCGCGAGTTGCGCCTGGCCCGTGCCGAACTGGACGAGTTCACCCGCGCCGTCTCGCACGACCTGCGAGCCCCCTTGCGCCACCTGGGTGCCTACACCCAGATTCTGCGCGAAGACCTGCCAGAACCCCAATTGGCGCAGGCACTGCCGCACCTGGACCGCATTAGCGAGGCGGCGCGCCTGATGGGGCAACAGATTGACGGGCTGATGCGGTTGGCCCAATGCGGGCAAGCCCCCTTGCAGCCCGAGCCAGTGGATGTCGGCGCCCTGGCGCAGTCGGTTTATACCGCGCTGCGGCGCGAGCCCGGGCCAGATGCCGCCGACGGGCCTGCCGCGCGGTCGATTGATTGGCAGGTGGCGCCAGGCATCCCATCAATGCTGGCCGACGCCACCCTGCTGCGCGAGGCCCTGACCCAGTTGCTGGCCAACGCGCTCAAGTTCACCCGGCCGTGTCCGCAGGCGCGCATCAGTCTGACTGGCCGCCAAGAGATTGGTCAGTGTGTGCTCACAGTGGCGGATAACGGCGTCGGCTTTAACCCAGCCTACGAGGCCCGGCTGTTCCAGCCCTTTTCTAGGCTGCACAGTCCCAAGGCTTTTGAAGGCCTGGGCCTGGGCCTGGCCATCACCCGCAAGATCATCGAACGCCATGGTGGTCACATCGAGGCCAGCGGTGTGCCAGACGGCGGCTGCCGGGTCAGCGTCAGGTTGCCGTTGGCTTGAGCAGGGTGTCACTCAGGCCGTGGGCAGCGGCAACGCCGCGCCAAACTTGCTGCGCTTGACGCTGAAAAACGCCTTGACGTTGCGCACATTGGCATCTGCAATGAACAGTCGCTGCGTCAGCGCCAGGTAGGCGGGCATGTTGGCGGTATGCACCACCAGGCAAAAATCCGGCCCGGGTGAGACGCGGTAGCACTGTTGCACCGCGTCGTCAGGCGCCACCTTGGCCTCAAAGGCCTCCAGCGCAGCCTGGTCTTGCCGGTCCAGCGTCACCTCTACCACGGCGCACAGGCCGTGGCCGGCCACGCCGGCAAGTTTGTCCACACCGAGCACGGCCACCTGACGCTCGATCCAACCGGCCTCGCGCAGGCGCTTGACGCGCCGCAGGCAGGTGGGGGGTGACACATGCACCTGCTCTGCCAGGGCCAGGTTACTCAGCGAGGCGTCTTGCTGCAGCTGCGCGAGCAGCGCTAGGTCAATGGTATCGAGTGTGATTTGTTCCATATAAACTATACATTTGAAATAATTGTGCTAATTCATTAGTCTATGAAATTATTAATCAAAAAAATATAAATTTAGGTAATTTATTTCATAAGTGTGTGGCTAACATCGACTCCAAATTCAAGGAGGATGACTGATGTGTGGCATTGTTGCTGCGGTCTCGACCCGCAATATCGTTCCGATTCTGGTGCAGGGTCTGCAACGGCTGGAATACCGGGGTTATGACTCTTGCGGCGTGGCGGTGCACAGCGGTGGCCTGCACCGCGCGCGCAGCACCGAGCGCGTGGCCGAGTTACTGGGTCAAGTGACACAGAATCATCTGGAAGGCGCGACCGGCATCGCCCACACCCGCTGGGCCACGCATGGCGCGCCGGTGGTGCACAACGCCCACCCGCACTTCAGCCACGGCCCCGGGACTGATGCCGCCAGCCGCCCTGGCCGGGTGGCCTTGGTGCACAACGGCATCATCGAAAACCATGATGAACTGCGCGCCAGCCTGCAGGCGCGCGGCTATGTGTTTCAGAGCCAGACCGACACCGAGGTCATTGCTCATCTGATGGACAGTCTGTACGACGGCGACCTGTTTGAGGCCGTCAAGGCCGCCATCAGTCAGTTGCAAGGCGCCTACGCCATCGCGGTGTTTTGCAAGGACGAGCCACACCGGTTGATAGGCGCGCGCGCCGGCTCTCCGCTCATCCTGGGCGTGGGGCAGGGTGGCACTGAACATTTTCTGGCCAGCGACGCCATGGCCCTGGCCGGCGTGACCGACCAGATCGTTTACCTAGAAGAGGGCGACGTGGTCGATCTGCAGCTGGGCAAATACTGGCTGGTGGACAAGGCACACAAGCCTCTCACGCCAGCGCAACGCCCGGTGAAAACAGTGCTGGCCCACAGCGGTGCCGCCGAGCTGGGCCCCTACCGGCACTACATGCAAAAAGAGATTTTTGAGCAGCCGCGCGCCATCGCCGACACGCTGGAGGGCGTGGAGGGCATCGCGCCTGAGCTTTTTGATGGCAGCCAAACGAGTGCAGCGCGTGTCTTCAAGGGCATTGATTCGGTACTGATCCTGGCCTGCGGCACCAGCTACTACAGCGGCTGCACCGCCAAGTACTGGCTGGAGAGTATCGCCAAAATTCCGACCCAGGTGGAGGTGGCGAGTGAGTACCGCTACCGCGACTCGGTGCCCAACCCGCGTACCTTGGTGGTCACCATCACCCAGTCGGGCGAAACCGCCGACACCCTGGCCGCGCTGCGCCACGCGCAAAGCCTGGGCATGACGCACACCCTGACCATTTGCAACGTGGCCACCAGCGCCATGGTGCGCGAATGCGAGCTGGCCTACATCACCCGGGCCGGGGTCGAGATTGGCGTGGCCAGCACCAAGGCCTTTACCGCACAGCTGGCTGGCCTGTTTTTGCTGACGCTGGCGCTGGCGCAATCGCGTGGCCACTTGAGCGATGCCGAAGAGGCGCGCCACCTCAAGGCCATGCGCCACCTGCCTGCCGCGTTACAGGCCGTACTGGCGCTGGAGCCGCAGCTGATGGCTTGGGCCGACGACTTTGCCACCAAGGACCACGCCCTTTTTCTGGGCCGCGGCCTGCACTACCCGATTGCCATGGAAGGCGCGCTCAAGCTCAAGGAGATCAGCTACATCCACGCCGAGGCCTACCCGGCGGGCGAGCTCAAGCACGGCCCGCTGGCCCTGGTGACTGCTGCCATGCCGGTGGTGACGGTGGCGCCCAACGACGCACTGCTGGAAAAGCTGAAAAGCAATATGCACGAGGTCCGCGCCCGCGGTGGCGTGCTGTATGTGCTGGCCGACGCCGACACCCGGCTCGAGAGCAGCGAAGGCCTGCACGTGATCCGCATGCCCGAGCATTACGGTGAGTTGTCGCCCCTGCTGCACGTGGTGCCCCTGCAGCTGCTGGCCTACCACACCGCCTGCGCAAGGGGCACGGATGTGGACAAGCCGAGGAACCTGGCCAAGAGTGTGACCGTGGAGTAATCGCAACGGTTTGCGATCAGCAGCCGTTCCATTGATAATCTGAAGTTCCCGGCTTTTTAGGCCCAGAGCTAGTGAAGTTTTTGCCCCCGTAGCTGGGGGAAGGTCGCTTTATTTCGGCTTTTTTTGG
>CAMCZF010000148.1 GCA_945885775.1 Rhodoferax sp. OV413
GTCGAACGACGCCGCAAATGGCTTGATGCCAGCCAGACTGAATTCACCAAAGCTGCCCTTGTAAGCGACCACACCACAAAAAGATGCGGGACGGATCAGCGACGCTGCGGTTTGGGTGCCGAAGGCGGCGGGCACCTGGGCGTCAGCCACCGCCGCCGCAGACCCGCTCGACGAACCCCCTGGCGTATGCGCCAGATTCCGCGGGTTGGCGGTTGGGCCTGGGGCGAAGTACGCAAATTCGGTGGTGATGGTTTTGCCCAGAACCACGGCGCCGTTGCGACGCGCCATGGCCACGCAGGCCGCGTCATTGGAAGGGCGGCGGCCCCGGTAGATGGGCGAGCCGCATTCGGTGGGCATGTCGGACGTGTCGATGATGTCCTTCACCGCGATAGGAAGGCCGTGCAGCGGACCACGAACAGCTTGCTGATCGGCTTGCCGTGCGGCGGCCAGCGCAGCGTCAGGATCAAGCCAGGCCCAGGCGTGAAGCTCTGGTTCCCGCTGGGCAATACGGTTAAGGCAGGCCTGAACCAGGTCTGTGGACGAAATTTTGCCTGCACGAATGGCCTGTGCGGCCTCAAACAGCCCGAGCTGATTCAAATCATGGTCCATGTGCAAGACCCTCTTCGGCGTTGCTGAAAAGCTCAAGCGGCACCCGGAAGTAGCCCGCGTCGAGTCGGCCACGCTGACCGGCTTTGTCCAAAACACCGAGGCTAATCAGGGGTTGCCGCCCGCTGCTCAAGACCCGGCTGGTGGTCACAGTGAGGCGGGGGCGGGTCATTGCAAAGGCGGGGTGGGCATGACCAAGCAGGGCATTTGGGGCCTCGGCCTCCAGCGGCCAGGCAGCCAGATACCCTGCGGGGCCGCGTGGGATCGCCAGGGAGGTCATGGCGCCAAAGCCCAGCAAGTCGACCAGCGCACTGTCACCAATGGCGCCCAGGCTGGATGCGGTCACTTCGGGTGTGGCTTGCGCAATGGCTGGCGCCACCGCCGGGCCAGTGAACCAGCGGCCCTGCAGCCCGGCCACCTGAATGCCAAAGGCGTCGCCATTGCCACCAGCAGCAGTGACGACCCCAGAGCCTTGGGTTCCGGCAGCGGCCGACAGCATGCAGCGGCAGGCGGCCATCCACAGGTTAAGAAAGAAGCCAGGGCTTTGTTCCAGGTAGCTGAGGCAGGTGCTCGCCTCGGCCCCTGATAGCCGCGGCTTCAGGCAGGCGGCGAGCGCGCGGGTCATGGCCATGGTTTTGCCGTGGCCGTCATCACCCTCAGCCAGCCCTTGATCGGCCAGTGGGATGAGGTCAATCGGGTCCCCAAGGGCGGCAGAGAATGCTGGCGCAAAGACGTGGTCGAGCCAGCGCAGGTGGTCGACAACTTCGGGCTTGAACACGCCGACCCGCATCGGGTGCAGCATGCCGCCATTGAACGGGCTGCAACACCAGCGCCCTGGTGCATGGGCGTCTCGCACCATCTGAACCCACATCGACGGCGAGAGCACGTCTGCCAGTGGCAGCACGCAGTTGTGGTCCTGCGCAGGCCGCAGGGAGATAGCACCATTGCCCACCATCTCTCGGGCCTGTTCAGGCGTTTGCGCCCAGTTTTCCAGCAGGGCAGCTGCCACTGCAGCGTTGAGAATGGGTGTGCAAGGCCGGTGCGGGTCCGCCAAGGCTGGCCCGGCATGCAGCAGTTCGCGGTCGCCCAGCGCCAGCAGGTCGCGGGCCAGCGACACGCTGCTCAGTTGCGGCCGCACGGCCCCGATGCGTTGCTCTGCCAGCGTGTCAGCGGCTTGCTGCTGCGGTGTGGCGCTATGTGTCATGTGGGGGGCAGAATCCAGCTTTCGCAGAAGGCTAGGAATGCCGTGCTCAATCGACCCCCCAGAAAATCACGGACGATGACTTGGCCTGGCAAGGCCTGGCCATTGAGCGTGATGGACCCTCGTTGCGCCTCTACAAAGACGCTGTACATCTGGTGCGCGCCAGTGGACGACTGGGCCGGCGGGACGTCAACCGCGAATGGTGTTCCCAAATCATCCCAGCGCAGCGTCAGCGACGCGCCGGCGCCCGCGAGTTGCTCTTCATGGAAGCTGGTGCCCTCGGCGCGGCTCAGCATGTGGTCGGCCTTCAGGTAGGTCATGGACTGCAGGCCACTGGCGCCACGGAAGGACGCGAAACGGGATACAAACTCATCCACCAACCAGCGCATCAGGGGCTCATTGTTGGACAGGCAGAGGTTCCTGGCCTCTGGCCATCCCGCGGCCTTGAACGGGTCCCCGAGGACCAGTGCGCCGGTGCCCGGCCCATGCGGTGAGGTGACGACCCGGAAAAAAACAGACAGGGTCTGCCAGGCGCCGCTGGCGTCTTTCAGGTAGATGCCGGGGTTGTCGCCCGACCAGACGACTTTGCCGGGGTTCACTGGGGAAGTCATGGTTGTCCTGGATAGGTTAATGGTTGCAGAGGAATTTTGACAAAACGCGGCGGATCAAGACGGAGGGAAGGGTTCAGGCATGTCGCCCAAGCCAATCCAGACGCTCTTGTGCTGCAAGAACTCACGCATCGCCTCAATGCCGTTTTCCCGCCCCCAGCCACTTTGCTTGTAGCCGCCGCAGGGCGATTGCGGCGCCACACCGCGGTAGGTGTTGACATAGACGGTGCCCGCCTGAATTTGCTTTGAAAGCCGGAAAGCGCGGCTGATGTCGCGCGTCCAGACCCCCGCTGCAAGCCCGAGGTCGCTGTCGTTGGCGAGTTGAACCGCATGCTGTTCGTCTTTGAATCGCATCACCGCCAGCACCGGGCCAAAGACCTCTTGCTGAGCGATGCGCATCGCCGGTGTGACATCGACGAGCACTGTGGGCGCGAAGTACCAACCGCCGCCCGCGACCTGAACCGGCCTGCCGCCGGCCACGCAGCGGGCGCCTTCACCCAAAGCAAACGCAACATCACGCTGGATGCGTTGAAAATGCGGCTCATTGGCAATCGGGCCGATCTGTGTCGTGGCCAGACGAGGGTCGCCGAAAGTCAGCTTGGCGATTGCCGCCTGGAGGCGGCCGACAAAGTCATCGTGCAATTCATCCTGGACCAGCAAGCGCGAACCGGCCACACAGCTTTGCCCATTTGAGACAAAGATGCCTGACACCACCCCGCGCAGCGCTTGCTCGATGTCGGCATCGGCGAACACCACCTGCGCCGACTTGCCGCCCAGTTCCAGCGTGACCCGTTTCAGCAACTCACCGGCCCGCGCGGCAATTTTGCGGCCCACGGCGCCAGAGCCGGTAAAGCTGATGCGTGACACCAAGGGGTCGCTGACCAGGGGGTCTCCCACCTCGTCACCCAGGCCGGTCACCACATTGAGTACACCAGCGGGCAGGCCCACGGGCTCGAAGCTGCGCATCAGCGCCAGGGTGGACACCGAGGCGTGCTCCGATGGCTTGATCACCACCGTGTTGCCTGCGGCCAGTGCCGGCGCAATCTTCCAGGTCAGCAGGGCCAGGGGCGAGTTCCATGCTGTGATGGCCGCCACCACCCCATAGGGCTCCCAGGTCGTGTAGTTGAAGGTATCAGGCTTGTTCAGCGGAATCACGCTGCCCTCAAATTTATCAGCCAAGCCGGCGAAGTAGTCAAAGTACTCGGGCAGGCTGGCGATCTGGGCCCGGACCTCTGCCAGGCGTTTGCCGTTGTCACGGCATTCGGCGATGGCCAGGCGCTCGGCATCAGCGGCGATGGCCTGCCCCAGCTTTCTCAGCCAGGCACCGCGCTCGGTGGGTCGTAGCACCGACCATGGGCCCTCAACCGCCGCTCTGTGGGCAGCGCGGGTTGCCCGGGCCACATCGGCGCCGTCGCACCGTGGCACCCGGGCCCACACCGCACCCGTCGATGGGTCCCAGGAGTCCAGATAGCGGCCGCTGGCAGCGCCGCACCAATGCCCGTCGATCCAGGTGAGGTGCTGGGCAATGCCATCGACCAGCTCATGACTTTCAGCCATGTGAGGCTCCTGGCTGGGGTATGGTCTTGAGCGCGTTCCTGAAGGTGTCACGTGCCTGGGCGCTGTGGATGTAGTCATAACGCTGGGGGTAGCTGGTTGCGCTGGCCAGCACCCTCAGGTCGACCAGGGCGGGGCCAGCCTTGCGCGCCCGACTGGACAACCAAAGGTCTAGCGCCTCTGGCCGGGAGAATTGTTGGGCATCAGGGATACCGGCAGCCCGCGCCATCGCCGCAAAATCAATCGCGTGATCAACTGGCAGGGGCGCGCGGCCGTTGGCTTCATAGCTGCCATTTTGAAATACAAAGTGGGTCAGGTTCTTGGGTTTTGCGCCTGCCAGGGTCACCAGCGAGCCCAGGTTCATCAGCAGACTGCCGTCGCCGTCGAAGACCCAGACCTCTTGGTCAGGGCGGCCCAGCGCCAAGCCGAGGGCGTGTGAGCCCGCTTGGCCCATCGCGCCAACGGCCACGTAGTTCAGGGCACCGGGGCGAATGGCCATCCATTCGAAACAAGTTGTGTAGACGCTGACGACGAGCTGCCCGTCATAACGCCCGGCCAGGGTCCGCAAGAACTCATCGCGTGGTGCACTGGCAGTCATTGGGGATTGCTTCCAAACAAGATGGCCAGGGGTTGGCTGCGCTGGTAGGCCTCTTCGATGGCTTGCATGCAGGCCGGGATGTCCTGGTCTGACGACATCACCATGTGGCGTATACCCATGACGTCGAGCACGGGTTCGATGATGCGAACCCCGTAACGGCTGGACTGTGCGGGTAAAGCGTTTTCTTCTTTACCCAGTAGTCCGATCATCATGCAGACCGGATTGCCGTAATCGACAGCAATCGCCCGCAAGGCGTTCGCTGAATCCATCAAACCGGTCTGCTGCATCAGCAGCACGGCTCGCTTGTCGCAAAAAGACAAAGCCGCGCAGACCGAGACCCCTTCATCCTCTTTGCAGACTCTCACCAGCCGGAGCTCGGGATCATGGGCGATCGGCCGCAGCAGGCCTTCGCTGGTGCAGATGTCAGGTACTGACAGCACGAATTCAACGCCCGTGTCTTTGAGCGCCTGGATGATGGCCTTGCCATGGAGCACAAGGGGAGTACTTGGGGGATCGCGTTCCATCAGGTCAGGCTACCGTCTTGAACTCAAAAATTTTGCCGTGCTCTGGGTTGACTTCGTTAGGGTCGGCGGTGTTCAGCGGGGCCAGCAGGGCCGTGATGGCGTCCCGACGTTCCGCGTCGGGCAACAGCTGGGTGTTGGTATAGGCTTGCGCGACTTTTTGACACACCTCGCGGATCAGTTGCCGGTCGTCGCCCCCATTGGCGGGGATGCGCAGAATCGTGTCGCCACCGGTGGTCGGGATCGATCCACTGCTGAGCGGCTCAAGCGCTTGCGGCTCGATACCCTGGGCTAAGTCATCGATTTCTTTTTTGAGCCTGCGCCGCAATAGGGCAATGCCGCGATCCGTGCTGCCCAGATGCTCACTGGCATGGCTGGTCACCGGACCCAAGCTACACCAAGCGTCCCAATCGCCCGGCGCGTCCTGCCGTTGCGCATAGGGCGCCTCGTCGCTCTGGCCGTAGAAGTCGGTCTTGCCCAAGCCGACGTCGTCGGGGCGGCCTTGATGGTGGGGGTCGTCACGGTCATTGAAGTGACGCCAAGCGATGACCGCGGTGTTGGTGTCGTCAATGGGGGTGACCCAGCGCGTGAGGCCAGGGCGGCCAAAGTAACGCACATGGCTCACGTTCTCGAAGATAGCGCCATTTTGAGAAAAATTGGGCATCAGATGGTCGTGCATGCGGACCCAGACGAAGTCACCTACCCGCCGCGCATTGGTGTAAAAAAAACCATGCGGCGTCTCGTGGTACTCAATGATTGGCAAGGTTGCAAACACCTCGCTGAACTGGGGACCTGATACGCGGGTATGTAAAAAAGCCACGTGAAACGGGTCCATCGAGTTTTCACTGACCTGCTGCCAGTTGCAGGGCGAGTGAATCAGGTAGGGCTTCATCTGGTTGTCTGGCATCACCATGGCGTCCATCATGGGGAACGCCGGTTTGATGGCGGGTGGGCCCATGTAGGTGAAGATGACACCTTGGAACTCCACCACGGGGTAGGCGCCCTGGCAATATTTGTGACGGTGGGGGCTCTCAGGTGGTTCGCCCGGGGTTTCCAGGATGGTCCCATCATTACCGAACAGCCAGCCGTGGTAGCAGCACCGTATGCCGTGTTCGGCAATGATGCCAAATTCGAGCGAAGCACCACGGTGTGCGCAGTGTTTGTGCACCAGGCCTAGGTCACCAGACAGGTCGCGGTAGAGCACCAGGTCTTCACCCAAGACCCGCACCACTTTAGGGCGGTGGTCCAGCTGGGATGACAGCAGAAATGGGTGCCAGTAACGCCGCATGTATTCGCCGCAGGGCGTCCCTGGGCCAACGCGTGCAGTCAACTCTTCGACTGGGCGTTCCTTGGGCTGGTGGTAGCCCGAGAATTTCATGGGGTGCAATGTGTCGGTGGGCTTTTCCATGGGGCGCTCTGCTCTTTGTCACCAAGGCTCCACTCAAAGCGATGTGGCCCGGCTTGTCCTGATTCTGATGAGTTTCAGCAGACCTGTCGATCAGGCCCCAACCCGTATTAACAAAGCTGCCGCTGGTCCATAAGGGGCGCTGATCAGGCCCCTTGCTGGTCAAGGTACAGAAACCTCATCAAATTGAGCGACCCTGATCTGGGAATACAGCTCGGGGTAGGTGTCATGGAGCTCACCTTCGACCAATTCGCTCAACGCGGCAGATGACAGCCGCGCTAGCCGCAGCACCAGGTCGTCAAATTCACCCCGACGTGCCACGACACACAGCCGCCTGTAAAAAGTCTCGCCAGGAAACTGTGCAATGCGGATCAGTCGTCGCTGGCGGCCTGACATCAACAGCGACAGGGGGTTACCAATGCTCCAGCCCACACCTGCCGCCACGCTGGCCATCAGCTTTTCGGTGGTGTCAACCGTCACGCGACGCGATGGCGTCACGTTCAGCCGATGGCACTGTGCGTCGATCTGGGTGGCGATGTGCGACTGGGTGGCATAGCGAACCATGGGGTAGGCGCGCGCCAGACTGGCCAGGTCCGGCGTTTCTTCGTCCCATCTGACATCTTTGGGCAGTAACAGCACAAAAGGCTCACGCAATAACTCGTACCGGGTCAGCTGCGGCTCCTTGTCATAGGAGTCGTTGGCAAAAACGATGTCGAGGCGTTTGGCCAGCAGGGCTTCGCCGAGCCTGGGGGTGACATCGGACGAGAGATTCAGGTTCACAGCCTCCGACATCATGCTGCTGATCAGAGATGGCCCGACCGCTGAAGAAAATGAGTCAACCATACCGATACGCAACTGGCTGACCTTGGCCATGCTTTGCTCACGGACCAGAGAGGTCATTTTTTTGATGTCCTCCGCCAGCCTTGTCGCGAGTCTGCGCATCAGGTCGCCTGATGGCGTGAGTGTCACCTGCCGTGACGCCCGGTCGATCAAAATGACGCCCAGCTCTTCTTCGAGTTGCCGGATCGCTTGAGACACGGCCGATTGGGTTTTCTCCAGCCGTTTGCCGGCCAGGGTGAAGCTGTTAGTTTCAGCAACGGCCAAGAAGGCCTCGATGCTGTGCAGGTTCATACAGCGCGGACCGCAAGACTTGGACGTTGCGTCATAGACCCTTCAGCGCCAGCTCGGCGCCAGGTGTTTTCTGGCAATCGCTGATGTACTGACGGATGATGTGGGCAAAGCTCTCATCAGGGGCCAGCCCCAGTCGGGTGGCGCGCGCACCGCTAGCGCCAGCGGGCCAATTGCCCACCATACCGGCAATACGATCGTCCCGCACAAAGCTGACCCGCGCTCGAACGGCGCTGCCTGCAACCTGCTCCAAAGCGTCCAGCATGTCGCAAATCCGCACGTTGAGGGCCGGTAAATTCATGGCCAGGCGCCCACCAAAGGCGTCGCGGCTGGCCTCATACACCGCAATCAGCCCCTCCACCGTCTTGCCGGGCGACGCCATGGGGTGCGAGACCTCTGCATCGACCGGGCACACTGATGCCACACCAGCCAGCGGCTCGCGGATGATGCCCGAGAAGAACGACGAAGCCGCGCCATTGGGCTTGCCTGGGCGCACCGTGACCGTCATCAGGCGCGCTGCCCGGCCATCGATGAAACCCTTGCGGGTGAAGTCAGAGACGAGGTGTTCGCAGATCAACTTTTGAATGCCGTAGGACGATTGTGGTGCCGGCAGGGTGTCATCGGCCACCTTGGCTGGCAGTGGCAGCGCCGGGTCAGGCCCGAACACCGCCACCGAGCTTGAGAACACGAAGCGAGCCGGTTTGCCACTGGCTTGCCCTGCATGGCGCAGGGCTTCCAGCAGCGCGCGGGTGCTGTCAAGGTTGGAGCGCATGCCCAGGTCAAAGTCAAGCTCGCATTCGCCCGAGACTGCAGAGGCAAGGTGGAAGACGCCGTCAAAATGTTCATGATGGAGCGCGGGGCACTGGGCTTGCAAGGGGCCGGTGCGCTGTGTAACGCGCGGGTCAGCGAGCAGGTCTGGCGGCGCACTCACTTGGTCGGTCAAGACCATGGACTCAATGGT
>CAMCZF010000149.1 GCA_945885775.1 Rhodoferax sp. OV413
CCGCAGATGTAGGCGCCCGCCCCCCGGCGCAGCTCGATCAGCGGCAGGGCGCAGGGCGGGTCGGCGCGCAACAGCGCCAACTCGGCCTCCAGGATGGCGCGGCAGCCGTGGTATTCGTCACGCAGGTAGATGTAGCAGGACGCTATGCCCACCACCTGGGCCGCCACCAGCAGCCCCTCCAGAAAGCGGTGCGGGTCCCGCTCTAGATAGGTGCGGTCCTTGAAGGTGCCCGGCTCGCCCTCGTCGATGTTGACCGCCATCAGCTTTGGGCTGGGCTGATCGCGCACGATGCGCCATTTGCGACCGGCCGGGAAACCAGCCCCGCCCAGGCCGCGCAGACCCGAGTCTTCCATCGCCTGGAGCACCGCCTCGGCCGGCTGGGTGCCGGCCGCCAGCGCCGCCGCCAGTGCATAGCCGCCCTGGGCGCGATAAGCCTGGTAGCCGGTGTAGCAGGGCGCCACCTGCGCGGCTTGTGGCAGCGGCGAGACGGACGCCTCGGCATGTGCCGCTGCTTCAAAAATCGTAGCACTGGAGGCAGATGGGTGAAGGGCTGTAGCCGATTTGACCACCAAAGCCACCGCCTCTGGCGTGGCCTGCAGCACCGGGTTTTGGTGCACTACCGCCACCGGTGCCTGCTCGCAGCGGCCCAGGCAGGGCGCGGCAATCACCCGCACCTCGGTGCCCAAAATAGCCGGCAACCGGGCCAGCAGATCGCGCGCGCCGGCCAGCTCGCAGCTCAGGCCGTCGCACACCCGCACCGTCAGCGCCGGGCCGGGCACGTCGTCGCGCAGCACCTCGAAGTGGTGGTAGAAGGTGGCCACCTCATACACCTCGGCCAGTGGCAGGTTCATCAGCTTGGCCAGCGCCGTCAGGTGGCGCTCGTGCAGGCCTCGGTAGGCGTCGTTGAGCTGGTGCAAGTGCTCGATCAGCAGGTCACGCCGGTGCGGCGCCGCGCCAATCAGCGCGCGGACTTCGCGCAGCGAGGCCTCATCGGCCTGGCGTCCTTTCAGCTGGCTTTTTTTGCGGATGCGCTCGCGCATGTCGTCCAGCGTGGCCAGGGTCTGGACCGCGGGGCCGGTCTCGGAAAGAGGTGTGCTCATGGTCGGGTCAGGGCTCAGGGTTCGGGATCAGGATTCGGGATTAGGCAAAAAATTGAGTCACGCTCAGCAGCGTGCGGTACACGCCCCAGGCCAGCGGCAGGCCCACGCCAGCCCAAGCCAGTGCCAACAGCCAGAGGCTGACAGGGTCGGCATGGGCCGCGGTATCGCGCACCAGCACGGTAGAGGCCATGCGCTCGTGGGCCAGGCGCTTTTCAGCAGCCAGTTCGCTGTCGGTCATGAACCATTTGGGCGCCAGCGGGCGCACCAGCAGGTTACAAACCAGGCCCACCACCAGCATGCCGGCCAAGATCAGCATGGTCTGGTTGTAGACCTGGGCGCGCGGCAGGCCCATGCCCAGCTGGTACTCGCGCATGTAGTTCACCACCACCGGGCCCAGCACGCCGGCGGTAGCCCAGGCGGTGAGCAGCCGGCCATGGATGGCGCCCACCCTCTGGGTGCCGAACAAATCCGCCAGGTAGGCCGGCACGGTGGCAAAGCCGCCGCCGTACATGCTGACGATCACGCACAGGGCCGCCACAAACAGCACGATGCTGCCGGCCGCCGCGCTGCCGGGCACGCTCAGGTACAGGGCACCGCCCAGCACGAAAAACACCGAGTAGGTCAGCCGCCGCCCCAGCCGGTCCGACAGGCTGGCCCAGACAAAGCGACCGGCGATGTTGAACAGCGACAGCAGCGCGGTAAAGCCCGCCGCCACCGTGGCCATGGCCGCCAACTGGGCCTTGTCCAGCTCGCCAAAAGTGGCATCCATCCCGATCAGCGCGCCGCCAAACACCTCTTGCAGCATGGGCGAGGCCATGCCGATCACGCCAATGCCGGCGCTGACGTTCATGCACAGCACCAGCCACAACAGCCAGAACTGCGGAATGCCCCAGACCCGGCTCACATGCACATGGCGGTGGGTGATCATGTCGTTCTGCGCCTGTGCCACCGGCGGCGTCCAGCCCGCAGGCTGCCAACCGGTCTCAGGCACCCGGTAGCCAAATGCCCCGGCCAGCATGAACAGCAGGTAGATCAGCGCCATCACCACAAAGGTCTGCGCCACACCGACGTCGGTCGGCGATGAGAAATGCGCGATCAGGTCCGCGGCCAAGGGCGAGCCGATCATGGCGCCGCCGCCGAAGCCCATGATGGCCATGCCGGTGGCCATGCCGCGGCGGTCAGGAAACCACTTGATCAGCGTCGATACCGGCGAGATGTAGCCCAGCCCCAGCCCGATGCCGCCAATCACGCCCGAGCCCAGCGCCATCAGCCAGAACTGGTGCAGGTGCACCCCCAACGCCGACACCAGCATGCCGCCGCACCAGCACAGGGCCGACACCACGCCCGCTTTGCGCGGCCCGGCCCGCTCCAGCCAGCCGCCCCACAGTGCCGCGCTCGAGCCGAGCAGCACAAAATACAGGGTGTACATCCAGCCCAGGGTGGATATCTGCCAGTCGCAACCGGTAGTGAACAACTGCCCCAAAAAACCAAGCTCGGGGCCGCAAACAATGGCCGACTTGACACCCAGCGCGCGCGACAAGGGCAGCCAAAACACCGAAAAACCATAGGCCATGCCGATGCACAGATGGATCGCCAAGGCAGCCGGCGGTACCAGCCAGCGGTTGAAACCGGGGCCGGCGATGGTGTTTTCCGTGTCGAGGAAGCTGGGTAGGGAGAGCGTCATAGTGCCTGCATGCTAGGGGCGCACGAAGCCATGCCACTTGAGCCCAGTCAAGCAGTATCCAGTCTGCGCGGTGTAAGCGTCCAATTGAATCGATGCATCGCGTCATTCAGCGATTGAATGATGCGATGCACCATTAGCACTGAAATCGATGAGGTTGGCTTAGTTGGCTTGTTTGACGCACCGGTCAAGGCGGCGCCGGGCTGAGCGGTTCCGCGGCTGTGCCCCGCCCTACGGGCTCCTCCTTGATGCCGCTGCGCCGCTCATCCCGTCACCACATTGACGACCTTGGCACGCCAGCACTGGGAACACGCATTCAGGTATTGCGTCTCGCCGAGCCAGGGAGGGGGTGGCGTGCCTGCTGCAGCGAGGTCAAGGGGGAGCCCGCAGGGCGGAGGACACGAGCGGAAGCAGGCACGCCGTCCCCGCCCAACGCCAACGCCAACGCCAACGACAACCAGCAACTTACTGGTGAAAACCAGCCCCAGCCCCCGTATTCATTAGCGAGTTAGCTATTATTTATATAGCAATCTCAAACACAAAGAGCTACGCTTGAAGCTCAGACCAGGGCTTTGTGGGCGCCGTCGCACAGCGGTTGGTTGGCGCTTTGCTTGCAACCGCAAAAGTACACGGTCTTGTTTTCGGTGGCGTCATATTTGACGGGTGTGAAACCTGAGCCCTTGTGCGAGCCGTCGCAAAAAGGCTGCGACTTGCTTTGCCCGCAGGAGCACCAGTAGTAGCTCTTGCCGGCCTCAACCTCTTTGGCGTAAGGAGATTTTTGGGGAATGAGTGCGTCCATGGTGGTGTCCTTGCGGTTGGTTGGTGTCAACCCATCGTACCGCAACCAGACTCAACCAAGGACCGGCTAATTCTTGCGCGCCACCCAAAACGTGGCGCCATCCGCGCCATACTGCTCGGCATGCAATGTGTCGCGCGCCAGGGTAAACGGATCGCCGGCTTGGAGGTGGGTCACCGCCTCCCCCACAGTCAGCGTCAAACCACCACGCACCACCAGCGCCTTCACGCTGAAGGGGTGGCTGTGGCTGGCCACATGCTGCCCGGGCGCCCACTCACGCTCCAGCACTGCATCAAAACCCTCAGCCAGCGCGGCCTGGCTGAATTGTTCGAACGTTGGCAGGTTCATACGTCAACTCCGGCGTGGGTCAAGCCAGCGTGTGGCGGTTGGGGCATCAGCGTATCCATGGTGGCACCTTGCAGGGTTGAGATGATCTTCATCGTACCCGAAGCCGAGCGATCAGGTGACGGGCACATTCCTGGGCAATGCTTGGGGTTTTGGATGGGGCCACGGCGCCTGCAACGGCCCGCCCCGACACAATCACCCCATCATGCAAACACACGTCTTTTGGCGCCTCTTGTTCGGCCTACGTGACCGCGGTCAGTCCCTGGGCCTGACCCTGTGCCTCGCTGGGGCGCTTGGGGTTGCGCCGATAGCCCAGGGCAGCGTGGGCGCGGCTGGTGCCAGCAACCCGGCCGGTATCGACTGGGTGCCCTTGAGCGGCTTTAGCCTGGCACGCACTGAAACCACGGTCGGGCAGTTTCGCCGCTTCGCGCAGGCCACCGGCAGCCTGACCCGCGCTGAGCGCGAGGGCGGCGGTGCTGTGTTCGAGGCCGGCTGGGTGCAGAAACCGGGCTGGACCTGGGCCGCACCCTTTGGCGGTGCCCCGGGGCGAACCGCCGACGACGAGCCAGCCGTGCACATCGGCTTTGACGAAGCACAGGCCTTTTGCCGCTGGGCCGGCGGGCGCTTGCCAACCGATGCGCAGTGGGTCAGCGCCGCCTACACCGAACAACGCCGAACGCCGCCGGCCGGCTTTTCAACCGGGCTCAGCTACCGCTACCCCACGGGTGACTCGCCCCAGGGCGCGCAGTGCCTGGCTGACTGTGGGGCTGCGGCCCAGCAACGCGCCCTGCGCCACGGCGCCAGCCTGTCTCGCGGCCATGGCCACGCCCGCGTCGCTCAGACGCCAGCCGGTGTGAACGGCTTGCACGACATGGGCGGCAATGCGTGGGAATGGGTGGACGAGCCGCAGAGCACTGGCACGGCAGATGCCGGACGCGCCGAAAGGCGCACACGGGGCGGCTCCTGGTGGTACGGTGCCGCCCAGATGCAGGCCGACCACCTGCAAGGCAAACCTGCCGATACCGCCGTGGTCTATATCGGGTTCCGCTGCGCTAAGGCGGCGCACTGAACCCATGGATTCCCGTTTACACGGGAATGACGGAGAGGTGCGCGGGAATGACGGAGAGGTGCGCGGGAATGACGGAAAGGTGCTTGGCTCAGCGCCAGACCTGGCCAGCCACCCGCATCATGTTGCGGCCCATCACCAGCGCGGCCTCAGTCGCGGTCATGCCGGTGTCTTGCAGGGCCTGGCCCAGCACCTGCCAGGTGTCTATCGGGGTGTAAGTGGACGGGTGCACGGCCCGGTTGTAGCCCGCTGAACTGGGCCACCAGTAGCTTGGGTCGTAATTGTCGGGTGGGTTGTCGTCGAGCTCGGGCTGGCGAAAGCTGATGTCCAGGCCAACGCCGGCGTGCTGCACACCCACCAGGTCGGCCACATAAGCGGCGTGGCGTGCGACATCCACCGCGGTGGGCTGGTTATTGCCCAGAAAAAACGACACACCTGACACGCAAACCACGCCCCCCGTGGCGGCACAGGCCCGGATCTGCTCGTCGGTGACGTTGCGGCCGTGCTCCACCAGCGACAGGGGGTTGGCGTGGCTGAAGATCACCGGCGCGCTAGACGCCGCCATAATGTCCAGGCTGCAGCGCCGACCCGTGTGCGAACAGTCCATCAACACGCCCGCGGCGTTGATGGCTTGCACCACCTGGTGCCCAAGCGAGGTGAGGCCCTGCTCAACATCATGGCAGCCACCCGCGACGCTGTTGTTGCGGTTGTAAGCCAGGTGCATCTGGCGCACGCCCAGGCTCTGGTACAGGGCCACCATGTCGGGCTGCTCCAGCAGGGGCATGGCGCCTTCCAGGTCAAAGCCGATGGCGAGCTTTCCCTGGGCGGCGGCGCGTTCCACGTCTTGCACGGTGTTGGCCAGCACAAAGCGCTCGGGCTGGGCGGCCACGCTGGCACGAAAGCCGGCAATGGTTTGCATCACCTGCGACAGCGGGTTCATGTCCATACCGATGTTGATTGACACATAGTGCACACCGGCAGCATGAAAGCGCTCAATCGGGGCAAAGCTGGCCTGCGGGTGCAGGGGCAGGCAGGCGTGGGCTTCCCAGTGGATCATGGCAACTCTCCGGTGCGGCGAAAGCCCGCAGAGGCTTCCATCAGGTTTTGGGTGTAGGGGTGGCTGACGCGGCTGGCCGCCAAGTCGGCAGAGCTGACCAACTCCACCGTCTGGCCGCGCTGCATCACCATGAGGCGATCGCACAAGTGAGTGACCACTGCCAAATCGTGGCTGACCATGACAAAGGTCAGGCCACGCCGGTGACGCAGGTCTTCGAGAAGGTTGAGCACCTCGGCCTGCACCGAGGCGTCTAGCGCCGAGGTGGGTTCATCCAGCAGCAGAATCTGCGGCTCCAAAATCAGGGCCCGTGCAATCGCAATGCGCTGGCGCTGGCCGCCCGAGAGCTGATGCGGGTAGCGAAAGCGAAAACCGGTGCCCAGCCCCACCTCGTCAAGCGCGCGCTCGATACGGGTTTCGGCGTCGTCCATTTTGTGGATGGCCAGCGGCTCTGCCAGGATGCGGTCTACCGTCTGGCGCGGGTGCAGCGAGCCATAGGGGTCTTGAAACACCATCTGCACCAAGCGGCGAAAGGGTTTGCTGCCGGGCTTGGGCAGCGCAGGCTCAGCCACGGCACCATGATGGTTACCCGAGGCTTCACCCAGCAGTTGCACACTACCCGCGGCCAAGGGCGCGAGGCCACAGATGGCGCGCAGCACGGTGGATTTGCCCGAGCCCGACTCGCCCACCAAACCAAAGCTGCCACCAGGCGCCACCTGAAACGAGGTGTCTGCCACCGCGACAAAGCCGTCGTAGGTGACCCGCAGGCCTTGCACGGCAATGCCAACGGGGCGGCTCACAGCGCCCACTCCGGCTGCCGGTCCAGCGTGGGCAAGGGGTGGCGCGCGTCGCCCAGCTTGGGCAGGCAATTGAGCAGGCCCAGCGTGTAGGGATGACGGGCGTCGGCCAGGCCGCCAGCGGCGATTTCTTCGACCACTCGGCCGGCGTACATCACCAGGATGCGGTCGCAAAAGGTCGAGACCAGGCGCAGGTCATGCGAGATAAAAATAAGGCCCATGCCGCGCTGGCGCACCAGCCCGTCCAAAATGGCCAGCACCTGCAACTGCACGGTGACATCGAGCGCCGAGGTGGGTTCGTCGGCAATCAGCAGCTCGGGGTTGGCGATCAGCATCATGGCGATCATGGCGCGCTGGCCCATACCGCCCGAGACCTCATGCGGGAACAGCCGGAAGACCCGGGCCGGGTCGTCGATCTGCACCGATTCCAGCGCCGCCAATGCAGCCTGGCGGGCTTCGCGGCCCGAGACCCGGCTGTGCGCACGCAGGGTCTCGATGATCTGGTCGCCAATGGTCATGACCGGGTTGAGAGAAAACTTGGGGTCCTGCAGCACCATGGCAATCCGCCCGCCGCGCAGCGCTCGGCGCTGGCGCGGCGAACAGCCCAGCAGGTCGGTGCCATGAAACTGCAGGCGCTGGGCCGTGACCCGGCCCTCGGGGGCGGTCAGGCCCAGAATGGCGCGCCCGGTCTGCGACTTGCCCGAGCCCGACTCGCCCACAATGCCCAGGCGCTCCCTACCCAGGGTAAAACTGACACCGCGCACGGCCTCGGTATAACCGCCATCGCGGTTGGGGAAGGCCACGCGCAGGTCATCGACCACCAGCACCGGGGCGTTGTTGTCGCTGCTCATTTGGCGGCCTTGGGGTCGAGTGCGTCACGCAGGCCATCGCCCAGCAGGTTGAAAGCCAGGCTTACCAGAAAAATTGCCGCGCCTGGCGCTGCCGCCACCCACCACTGGTCCAGCACGTAGAGCCGACCGTTGGCGATCAGGGCGCCCCACTCGGGCATAGGCGGTTGCGCGCCCAGACCCAAAAAGCCCAGGCCGGCGGCGGTCAGGATGATGCCGGCCATGTCCAGCGTAACCCGCACGATCACCGAGGACACACACAGCGGCATGACGTGACGCAGCACGATGCGCCAGCGTGATGCACCAATCAGCTGCACCGCCGCGATGTAGTCCGCCTGGCGGATGGTCAGCGTCTCGGCGCGGGCAATGCGGGCGTAGGGCGGCCAGGAGGTGATGGCGATCGCGATCACCGCATTTTCGATGCCCGGCCCCAAGGCCGCGACAAATGCCAGAGCCAGTATGAGCCGGGGGAAAGCCAGAAAAATGTCTGTGATGCGCATCAGCACCGCATCGGCCCAGCCACCCAGGTAACCGGCCACCGTGCCCACCACCAGCCCAATGGGCGCCGCCAATACCGCCACCAGCACCACCACATACAGCGTGATACGCGAACCATGGATGATGCGCGACAAGATGTCGCGGCCCTGATCGTCGGTGCCAAACCAGTGCGCACTGGACGGCGGCAGCAGGCGGGTGGTGCGCAGGTCGCCGATGTAGGGCGAGTAAGGCGCCAGCAGATCGGCAAACACCGCCACCAGCACCAACAGCAGCACGATGGCCAGGCCAACCATGGCCAGCCGGTTGCGGGCAAAAATGCGCCA
>CAMCZF010000150.1 GCA_945885775.1 Rhodoferax sp. OV413
GTCGTCACGGCGCCGGTCACGTATGAGAACGTCGCGCGCAAAAAGAGAACCAAAACTTGAACATTCCAACCTCATCTATAGAATGTCAAAATACTGGTTATTCATCCAGCTTCGCGCGTCACTGGAGCTAAGTGGATACCCCATATGAAATATCAGCTTTCTGGTCAAACACAGTATGCGCAAAACGCCCCAAGGTATCGACTCAGCCAACCATATTGCCGTTTTTCAAGAATCCAGTATCCGACGAGTCTGGCACAACGAGGCGTGGTGGTTTTCCGTGGTGGATGTGTGCGCCATCCTGACTGCAAGCCCGGATGCCGGTGCGTACTGGCGCAAACTCAAGCAGCGGCTCAACGCTGAGGGCGGCCAACCCGTGACGTTTTGTCACGGGTTGAAACTGCTGGCCCCGGACGGCAAGCACCGCGAGACCGATTGCGCCAACACCGAAGGCCTGTCACACAGTTATTGAGGCCTTTTTCCCGAAGAAAAGTCGGGATCGTCACCCCACCCAGTTTTCCACCTTCAGCCCGGGATAGTCCTTGAAATCTGCCTCGTTGTTGGTGACCAACATCAGCCCAAGGCTGAGCGCGTGAGCGGCAATCAGCTGGTCTAGGGCGTCGCGGCGGCGGTCACGCACGGCGGCGCGCAGCAGGCCAAAACTTTTCGCATCGGACTCATTGAATGGCAGCACCGGAATGCGCTGTGTCAACAAGGCCAGCACGCCTTCGTCCTGTGCCCGGTTGGCGGTCTGCATTTCCAGCCCTGCGCGCAATTCAGCGTAAGTCACCACCGACATCACGGCACTGCCCTGCGCCAAGGCTTGAAGCCGCCGCAGCACTTGGGGCGGCTGACGCTTGATGATGTAAATGCAAATATTGGTGTCAAGCAGGTAGCGCATACGGCTCAACCCTGCGCTTTGTTGATGACCGAGCCAGGGCCTGCATCAATGCTCAGGGGGCTGTTGCCGCTCCAATCGCGTTCGCGTTGTTCGTGAAACTCCCGTCCTGCGGCCATGAAGTCGGGGCTGAACAGAGACAGGATGGGGGTCAGGTCGCCAATGGTGGCCTGCACCACCGGGCGCAACACCAGCGTGTTGCCCACACGCTCGATGTCAATGTTCGACTCACAGCGCTGGCCCTGCCCACCCCCGCTGACTAAAATCAGCCTCTCACCGCCCGAAAGCCCCCGCCCCATGTCGCGCCAACTGTTTGTCACCACCGCCCTGCCCTACGCCAACGGCACTTTCCACATTGGCCACATCATGGAGTACATCCAGGCCGACATCTGGGTGCGGTTCCAGCGCATGCAGGGCCATGCGGTGCACTTTGTCTGCGCTGACGATGCGCACGGCGCGCCCATCATGATCGCGGCGCAAAAGGCCGGCAAGACGCCGCAGCAGTTTGTGGCCGACATTGCCGCCGGCCGCAAGCCCTACCTGGATGGCTTTCACATCGCCTTTGACAACTGGCACTCCACCGACGGCGCCGAGAACCACGAACTGGCGCAGGCCATTTACCGCAGCCTCAAGGCCAATGGCCTGATCGCCACCCGCACCATCGCCCAGTTTTTTGACCCCGAACGCGGCATGTTTCTGCCAGACCGCTTCATCAAGGGCGAATGCCCCAAGTGCGGCGCCAAAGACCAGTACGGCGACAACTGCGAATCCTGCGGCGCGGTCTACAGCCCCACCGAGCTGAAAAACCCTTATTCCGCCCTGTCGGGCGCCACGCCGGTGCTGCGCGACTCGGAGCACTATTTCTTCCAGCTGTCCGACCCGCGCTGCGCCGCCTTTCTGGAGGCCTGGACCCAGGGCAGCAACGCCCGCGGCGTGCCGCATCTGCAGCCCGAGGTGTTCAACAAGATCAAGGAATGGCTGCTGCCCAAGGAAGACGGCCAGCGTGACCTGGGCGACTGGGACATCAGCCGCGATGCGCCCTACTTTGGCATCGAGATCCCCGACGCGCCGGGCAAGTACTTTTATGTCTGGCTCGACGCGCCTAGAGGCTACCTGGCCTCGCTCAAAAACCTGTTTGTGCGCCGCGCGGGTGATACGGTGCTGGGGGCGCAGCAGTTTGACGCCTTCCTGGCCAACCCGGCCACCGAGCAGGTGCATTTCATTGGCAAGGACATCATCACCTTCCACACCCTGTTCTGGCCGGCCATGCTGCATTTCAGCGGCCGCAAGGTGCCCGACGCCATCAACGTCCACGGCTTTCTGACCGTCAACAGCGAAAAAATGAGCAAGAGCCGGGGCACCGGCCTGGACCCGCTCAAATACCTGAGCCTGGGCATGAACCCCGAATGGCTGCGCTACTACCTGGCGGCCAAGCTCAACGGTCGCAACGAAGACGTCGAGTTCAACCCCGAAGACTTCATGGCGCGGGTCAACAGCGACCTGATCGGCAAATACGTCAACATCGCCAGCCGAGCGGCCGGCTTCATCGCCAAGCGCTTTGACGGCGCCTTGGGCGAGGTATCGGCCGACGGACAGGCACTGTTGGATTCCCTAAGAGGCGCCCAGGAGACCATCGCCCAGTTGTATGAGAACCGCGACACAGCACGCGCTCTGCGCGACACCATGCTGCTGGCCGACCGCGTCAACGAATATGTGGATGCCAACAAACCCTGGGAACTGGCCAAACAGGCGGACATGGACGCGCGGCTGCAAGACGTCTGCACCGTGTGCATCGAATCCTTCCGCGTGCTGTCGGTTTATCTGAAGCCGGTGCTGCCGACGCTGGCGGCCCAGGTCGAGGCGCTGCTGGGCGTGGCGCCGCTGACCTTGGCCGACGCGGGCGTGGCGCTGGGTGCCGGCCACCGCATTGGCAGCTACCAGCACCTGATGCAGCGCGTTGACATCAAGCAGCTTGAGGCATTGTTTGAGGCTCCAGCCCCCGTGGATACTGGGGTTGTAGCTATTGAATCCATAGCGCCAGGCGGTGAGGATATCGCAGCTCCGATTGGCATCGACGACTTTGCCAAGGTCGACCTGCGCATCGCCAAAATCGTGCAGTGTGAGGCGGTCGAGGGCTCCAGCAAACTGCTGCGCCTCACCTTGGACGCCGGCGAGACCGACGCCACAGGCCAGCCGCGGCTGCGCAATGTGTTCAGCGGCATTGCCAGCGCCTACCGGCCCGAGCAGCTGACCGGGCAGCTCACCGTGCTGGTGGCCAACCTGGCGCCGCGCAAAATGAAGTTCGGCGTGTCTGAGGGCATGGTGCTGGCCGCCAGCCACGGAAACGAAAAAGCCCATCCGGGCATCTTCATCCTCAACCCCGGGCCGGGGGCCACGCCCGGCTTGAGGGTCCGTTAGCCCCCAACCCAACTTTCAGACTGCGAGATCACCATGATTCCCTGGATCCGCGGCTGGACCGATATAGAACGCACCAGCCAGGCGAACGCCCGGCTTGGTGTGACGCTGACATTTGTTGCCGGAGCCACCAACGCCGGCGGTTTTCTGGCCGTGGGCCAGTACACCTCGCACATGACCGGCGTGGTGTCGACCATTGCCGACGCCCTGGTGCTGGGCAACCTGCTGCTGGCGCTGGGTAGCCTGAGCATGCTGCTGGCGTTTCTGGGCGGCGCCATGTGCACCGCCGTGCTGGTGAACTGGGGTCTGCGCCGCGCCCTGCTCAGCGCCTACGGCCTGCCGCTGTTGCTGGAGTCCCTGCTGCTGCTGATCTTCGGGCTGTTTGGTGGCGCCATCAACCTGGTCGGGGCCATTTTTGTGCCCCTGACGGTGCTGCTGCTGTGTTTCATCATGGGCCTGCAAAATGCCGTGATCACCAAGATCTCGCGCGCCGAAATCCGCACCACCCACGTGACCGGGCTGTTGACCGACTTCGGCATCGAGTTGGGCAAACTGTTTTACGTGAATGCCAGTCACGACCCGAACCCAGTGCTTGCCAACCGGCACAAACTGGCGCTGCAGGGCAAGCTGATCGCCAGCTTTCTGGTGGGCGGACTGGTCGGGGCCATGGGCTTCAAGCAGGCAGGTTTCATCATGTCCTTGCCGCTGGCCCTGGTCTTGCTGGCACTGGTGCTGCGCCCAATCTGGACCGACCTCCGGCGGCACCTGCAGCCCATCTGACGTCAGACATTGACCATAGCAGCGCCGGAATCCAGCGCGGCTTGGCGGGCCGCTAAAATAGGCTGAAAGGTTACACCTATGAGTTTCTTCTACCGCACTCCCTACCAATCTGAAGTCACCCGCTTCATCGACTCGCTCAAGGCGAAAGACCCCAAGCTCGAAGGCAAACAGCGTCAAGGCCGCGAGCTGTTGTGGGACAAGGTGGTGGATCGCAGCGCGCAGGGCGAGTACCGTGAGGGTGGCGTGGCCCAAAAGCCTTACGTCTACCAGACCGACAGCACCCAAGACTGAGTATGGCCGAGGTGGCCGCCATGCCGGAGGTGGTCGACCACGTGGCGGTAGCGCGGCTTTATGGCGAGCCGCTGTTCGCCATGCCGCAAGACCTGTATATCCCGCCCGATGCGCTGGAGGTGTTTCTGGAGGCCTTCGAGGGCCCGCTGGATTTGCTGCTCTACCTGATCCGCAAGCAAAACTTCAATATCCTCGACATTCCCATGGCCGGGGTGACCCGCCAGTACCTGAGCTACGTGGAAGAAATCCGCGGCCGCAATTTGGAGTTGGCGGCCGAGTACCTGCTGATGGCCGCCATGCTGATCGAGATCAAGTCGCGCATGCTGTTGCCGCCGCGCAGGGTGGCCGAGGGCCAGGAGGCCGAAGACCCGCGCGCCGAGTTGGTGCGCCGGCTGCTGGAGTACGAGCAAATGAAGCTGTCTGCGGCCCGCCTGAATGCGCTGCCCCAGCTGGGCCGAGATTTTCTCAAGGCTCAGGTGTTCATCGAACAATCGCTGCAGCCCCGCTTCCCCGAAGTGCACCTGGCTGACCTGCAAGAGGCCTGGCGTGACATCCTGAAACGGGCCCGGCTGGTCCAGCACCACCACATCACCCGCGCCGAGCTTTCGGTGCGCGAGCACATGAGCCTGGTCCTCAAAAAATTGCAGGGGCGCCGTTTTGTCGAATTTGAAGCCCTGTTTGACGCCAGCAGCGGCGCACCAGTGCTGGTAGTGACCTTCATCGCCCTGCTGGAGCTGGCCAAGGAGACCCTGGTTGAGATCACCCAGGCCGAGGCCTTCGCGCCGATCTACGTGCGGCTGGCCTACACACCGGCCTGAGCCTCAACGGCGAGGCAAGACTCAAGCCGTCTCGCCCGTTGGCTCGCGCCCCATCAAGCGTGCCACCGCGTCAGCCGCCAGCAGTTCACCGTCAAGCAGCGCCACCACCGTTTGCGCAATAGGCATCTCCAGCCCCAATTGACGGGCCCGCTCGACCACCGTACGAGCGCTGTACACGCCTTCGGCCACATGACCGAGTGACGCCACGGCCTGCGCGCAGCTCTGACCGGCGGCCAGCGCCAAGCCCACCTGCCGGTTGCGCGACAGGCTGCCCGTGGCCGTCAGCACCAGGTCGCCCAAACCGCTCAGACCCATAAAGGTCTCAGCCCGTGCCCCCAGGGCCACGCCCAAACGCGTCATCTCAGTCAAGCCGCGGGTGATCAGCGCTGCGCGCGCATTCAGGCCCAGATTCAGGCCGTCGCACAGACCGGTGGCAATGGCCAGCACGTTCTTGACCGCACCACCCACCTCAACACCGACCAAGTCGTCGTTGGCGTAGACCCGCAGCGCCGGACCATGAAAGGCCGCCACCAGAGCTTGACGGACAGCCAGGTGCGGGCTAGCCGCCACCAAAGCCGTCGGCTGACCGCGCGCCACCTCCAACGCAAAACTCGGCCCGCTCAAGGCGCCAGCCAGCACCGCTGGCGCCACCTGACTCTGGATTTCATGCGCCATTAGGCCAACACTGCCGGCCACACCGGGCTCGAAGCCCTTGCACAGCCAGGCCAGGGGAACACGGCAGTCGGCCAGCTGCGCCAGCAGACCGCGCAAGCCGGCCACTGGGGTGGCCAGTACCACCAGCTCGGCACCTGCAGCCAGCGCATCAACGCCGGCTTGCAGCGGCCCCATCAGGCGCAAGGTAGCGGGCAGGGCGACGCCCGCGAGATAGCGGCGGTTTTCTTGTGTGGTCTGCATCGCTGCGGCCTGCGCAGCGTCGCGCGCCCACAGGGTCACTTGGTGGCGTGTCCCGGCCTGACCAGCAGCGCTCACAGCCAAGGCTGTGCCCCAGGCACCGGCACCAATTACTACTATTTTCATAGCAGACTATGCCCGCCGCACAGGGGCTAGAGGCCTAAATGATCACTGAGTGACGATGCGCGGCGCGTCGTCTGCTGCAGCCTGCTGTTGCTGCTCGTACATCGCCTGGAAATTGATTTCCGACAGATGCACTGGCGGAAAGCCACCTCGCTGAATCAAATCGGCCACATTGCCGCGCAGGTAGGGGTAGACGATCTGCGGGCAGGCAATGCCCATGATCTGGCTCATTTGCTCAGCCGGCAGGTTGCGAATCTCAAAGATACCGGCTTGCATCACCTCGGCCAGGAACACGGTCTTGTCTTTGATCTTGGTCTGCACGGTGGCGGTGACGGTGACCTCAAACACGCCTTCTGCCACCGGGTTGGCATTCACACCCAGTTGTATGTCTACCGTGGGGGATTCCTGCTCTAACAAGATGGCAGGGGAATTGGGTTGCTCCAGCGAGGCTTCCTTGAGGTAGACGCGCTGAATCTGAAAAACGGGGTCGAGTTGCTCTGACATGGCGATACTTTCTGGTCAATAAAAACCCGCACCCAGGCCGCGAAGGCGGGCCCGCAGGCGGGATCAGCCTACGATTATCTCAGGCCGCAGCCTGCAGCAGCGGCAACAGCCCGCCCTGCCCGTCCAGCGCTATCAGGTCATCACAACCGCCCACATGGGTCGCCCCAATAAAAATCTGGGGCACTGTGCGCCGGCCGGTGATGTCCATCATCTGCTGGCGCTGTTCGGGATCAGTGTCAATGCGAATTTCTTCAATCTGCTCAACGCCACGGGCTTTAAGAATCTGCTTGGCCCGCACGCAATACGGGCAAACAGCGGTGGTGTACATCTTGACGGCTTGCATGTTAAGTTCCTGTAGCGGTTCGGTCTGGCTCTCAAAAAAAATGGGGATAGCGATGGATCAGGCTTTTTCCAAGGGCAGATTGGCGCTGCGCCAGCCAGCCAAACCACCCGCCAAAGACTGTGCCTGCTCGTAGCCCAGCTTCTTGGCCACGGCCAGGGCACGACCCGAGCGCGCGCCGCTTTGGCAAACCAGAATCAGCGGCAGCGCCTTGTTTTTAACCATTCCAGGTAACTTGTCTTCGAGCTGGTTGAGTGGCACATTTTTGGATCCCACCACGTGCCCGGCAGCAAACTCTTCGGCTTCGCACACATCCACCACCACGGCTTTTTCGCGGTTGATCAACTGCACGGCTTGGGTCGCAGTCAGACCGGTGACGCTGGCGCCCTGGATCGCCGGCCACAACAGCAAGCTGCCCGACACCAGCGCGACGCTGATCAACATCCAGTTGTCGACAATGAATTTCATAATACTTGTGTCCATTTCTTTCAACGCAGGCCGCATGGCTCGTACCCGGCATTTTAGAATGGCGGGTTGCGCAGTGTAGTGCGCCTTGGTCTTGGCCACACGCCAGTACCACGTATTCCGGCCCCACAAACGCCAACTCTGTTCAGTCAGTCAATGCATAAACTTGTTCTCATCCGCCACGGCGAATCGACCTGGAACCTTGAAAACCGTTTCACCGGCTGGACCGACGTCGACCTCACAGACACCGGACTGGAACAGGCCAAGAGCGCCGGCCAACTGCTGAGAGCCGCGGGCTTTGATTTTGACGTCGCCTACACCAGCGTTCTCAAACGCGCCACCCGTACCCTGTGGCATGTGCTCGACGAAATGGACCGCACCTGGCTACCGGTAGTCAACAACTGGCGCCTGAACGAGCGGCATTACGGCGCCCTGCAAGGCCTGAACAAGGCCGACATGGCGCGCCAATACGGCGAGGCCCAGGTATTGGCCTGGCGCCGCAGTTATGACGTTCCGCCGCCGCCGCTGGACCCTGCCGACCCACGCTGCGAGCGCGGCGACCTGCGTTATGTGCGGCTCAAGCCCGAGCAGGTGCCACTGACCGAATGCCTCAAAGACACCGTCGCCCGGGTCATGCCGTTTTGGAACGAGGCACTCGCCCCGGCCCTCAAGAGCGGCCGGCGGTTGGTTGTGGCTGCGCATGGCAATTCGATCCGGGCCTTGGTGAAGTACCTGGACGGCATCTCTGATCAAGACATCGTCGGGCTGAACATCCCCAATGGTATTCCGCTGGTTTATGAGCTTGACGATGCGCTCAAGCCCGTCAGGCACTACTATCTAGGTGACGCTGAGGCCGTCTCCAGAGCCGCGGCCGCCGTGGCTTCGCAAGGTAAAGCCTAGGTAAATACGGAACTCCGCAAGGTCTGCGGCATCCAAACGTGTATATTGGTACCGCACAGGA
>CAMCZF010000151.1 GCA_945885775.1 Rhodoferax sp. OV413
CTGACCCAGGCGGCGCTGATTGCCGAAGCCGGCATACACCACGCCTTGGCGGCCGTGCATGAGGGCATCCACCGCGACGCCATTGCTGCGGCCTGGCGCGCGGGCGTTGCGCTTGAGACGCAGCGCTTGGGCGTAACGCTCAGCGGTCAGTGGGAATACACCACCGTCGGGCCGCTCCCTTGGGCCGGTGGCGCCTGCTTGCAGCGTGGCGACGTGCTCAAATTTGATGTCGGCTGTGTGCTGCAGGGCTACAGCTCCGACAGTGGTCGCACCTACACCCTGGGTCCGGCCCGGCCGCGCACGCGCGAGATCATGGCCGCTTTGAGTGACGCTTTTTCAGCCGGGCTGGAGGTGCTCAAACCGGGGCATCTGATGCGCGAGGTGCATGCCGGGGCGACACGTGCCATGCAGCGCGCCGGTTTCAGCCGGTTCAGCCGCGGCCACTTTGGCCACAGCCTGGGGCATGACACATTTTGTGAGGTCCCGCCCTTTTTGTCCTCCCAGGCCGATGAGCCGCTGGAGGCCGGGATGGTGCTGGCATTCGAAACGCCGTTTTATGTGGACGGCGAGGGGGGTTTCATCATCGAAGACCAGTTCCTGATCACCGCACAGGGCGCCCAAGCCGCCTGGTCGCTGCCGCGCGAGCTGGTCTGCCTGCCCCTGTGACCAACTCCGCGCTGTCGGCTCCTCTTCAGGCATCGTCAAAGCGGTAACCGACCCCATAGACCGAGCTGATACCGGCCTCGCCAGTGCCGGCCTGCTCCAGCTTTCGGCGCAGGTTTTTGATGTGGCTGTCGATGGCGCGGTCGCTGACGTCGCGCAGGTCTTCGTGCACGGTGTCAAGCAGTCGGGCCCGGGCAAACACCTGGCCCGGGCGTGACATCAGCTGGCGCATCAATCGGAACTCAAGCGGTGTCAGCGGCAGCGGCTGGCCGCGCCAACTGACCTGCTGGCGGGCCTCATCGACGGCAAAGGCCGCCGGCACCGGTTTCGCCAGCGCGCCTTCGCTGCGTCGCAGCAGAGCCTTGATGCGGGCCACCACCTCGCGCGGGCTGAAAGGTTTGCACACATAGTCGTCGGCGCCGGTGTCCAGGCCCAGCAGGCGGTCGATCTCATCCACCCGGGCGGTCACCATGATGATGGGCACGGTGGAGAAGGCGCGAACCGCCGCACAGACCGCCAGGCCATCCAGGCCGGGCAGCATCAGGTCCAGCACGATCAGGGCCGGTGGCTGCTGGCGAACCCGGGCGACGGCCTCATTACCGTCGCCACACACCTCACTGGCAAAACCATGCATGAGCAGGTAGTTGGCCAGCATATCGGCGATTTTGACGTCGTCTTCCACGATCAGGATGTGGCGCTTGGCGGGCGGCTGGCTCATGGGTTGTGCTGTTATGAGTGGCGTGGTGAATGGTCCAGCGGCCGCGGTTGCAAGGGCAGGCTAACTTGTATGGCCAGGCCGCCGAAGCGGCTGGCACTGGCCGCCACCATGCCGCGATGCGCCTGGGCAATGGCACGCACTATCGACAGGCCCAGGCCGCTGCCGTGCTGGCCGGTGCGGGTGCGGGCACTGTCCACCCGAAACAGGGGGTCGAACAGTTGGTCCAGTTGCGCGGCGGTCACCCCCGGTGCACTGTCCTCTACCGTAAGGTGCATGGTATCACCCTGGGTTCGCCAGTGCACGTTCACCTGGCCGGGCGCACGGGTGTAGCGCAGGCTGTTCTCCAGCAGGTTGGACAGCAACTGTTCGATCCGGCCGAAGTCCCATTGGGCTGGTATGACGGGTATGGCGGTGACGCCTGGCTGAACGGACAGCACCAGGCCGAGCTGCGAGGCACGGGTTTCGAACCGCCGCGCCATGCGAGTCAGTTCGGAGTGGGCGTCTCCTGCCGTAAAGTGGCAGGGCAGTTGGCCCAGGTCGGCCACCGCCAGCGTGTGCAGGTCATCCACCAGCCGGGTCAGTTGGGCCACCTCTTCGCGCAGGCTGGCCATCACCGTCGGCGTGGGTTGGCGTGCCCCGTCCTCAATCGATTCCATCTCGCCGCGCAGCACGGCCAGGGGGGTGCGCAGCTCGTGTGAAATCTGGGCAATCCAGTGACGCCGGCTGTCTTCAAGCTTGGCCAGTGCCACCACCATGGCGTTCACATCGGTCACCAGTTCATCAATTTCCATGGCGCCCGAGCGGCTGGCGCCTGGTGTCCCAGGTACCGCAATGCGCACCCCCGGTTCGCCACGTGCGATGCGGTGGGTGGCCAGTTGCAGCTGGCGCAGCGGGCGGCTCCAGCGCCCTGCCACCCACCAGGCTGCCAGCAGGGCGATGGCGATGGTGCTCAAAGCAGTGATCAGCATGCCTCTGGTCTGGCGCTGCAAAAAGCGTGCGTCAATGCCCTCCGGTTCTGGCTCGGCAACGAGCTCGACAAAGGCCACGTCGGCGCCATTGACCTGCACTGCGCGGACAGTTCGCGCCAGGTGAGGCGGCTGCCGTCGTCCGGCCAACCAGTCACCATGCACATCGCGCACCACTATGCGGTCGGCAATGTTGCCGGCCACGGCGGGGCGGGGTGGTGGCGGGCGGCGTCTGGGCGGGGGCTCGCCGCGCTCGTCGGGAGGCTCCTCCGGCCTGCCAGTGCGCGGCTGAAGCAGACGGCCGCTGAGTTCGTCCATCAGGTCACGCTGGGCTGCTCGGTTGCCGCGCAACCAATCCATGCTCGGGTCTGTCGCGGCCCGGCGTTCCAGCAGTTGTACAAAACGCGTCAATTGCTCCTCGTCGCGCAGGCGCAGGTAGTCGCCAAAACCACTGCGCAGGCTCCACAGGCTCACGCCCCCAACCGCCAGCACCGCCAGGACCACGGCGGCGGTCAGCAGCAGTGACAGTTGATGGGCGATCCTCAGGCGCATGCCAAAGCCTTGTGGTGGCAGGAGAGGTCTCGGGCCCTAAACGCCAGGTGCAGTTTCAGCTCACCAAAACTTCCAAAAACTTTTTTTCTCGCTGCTGGGTCGGTCGTCATCGGCGCCAAGCCCCATTTTGCTCAGGCACTCGGCGTGCTTCAGGCCTTTGACGCGCAGGTAGGCGTAGTAATACTCCTTGGGCATCTTGGGTCTTGGGTCGAATTCGGACTTCAGGCTCTGCAACACCATTTTCTCGTACTTGGGCCACTCCACCACATCGCCTCCGACAGCGAGGGCGTTCTTGCGCACATAGTCCATGGCGGTGTCGATCAATTTGTAATCCAAGGCACAACCTCACACAATTGGCATTTTCAGTGACATGATACAGCCGCTCCGTGACAGCAGTGGGCGCCAAAAGCTCGCCAAATCTGCCCTTAAGGCGCAACTGGGGCATCGCTCAAGGTGTGCAAAAAGGCCACGATGTCGGCGATCTCCGCCTCGGTCAGCGCCGGCCCGGCGTTGGCGGCGCGGTTGAACGGCGCCTTCACCACCTCGATGTTGCCCAGGTACTGGGCTGGCAGGTCGTTGCTAACTGCCTGGCCGTACCAGCGCACAGGGTCGCTGTTACGCGTGGCGTAAAAGCGCACCACTTCGGTCAGGTTTTTGAAGAAGCCGTTGTGCATAAAGGCCGGGCGTTCGGCCACATTACGCAGGGTGGGCATGCGAAATTGGCCGCAGAAGTGACTGATCGTGACACCGGGCGCCACGCTGCTGGGTAGGGTGGGTGGCGTGCGGTCTGGTCCGCACAGCCCGAGGTCGTAAAACGCCGGGTCGGCATTCTTCGGGATGGCCGGGTTACGCGGGATGCCGGTGGCGTAATAGGTGAACTCCGAAAATGCCGAGTCTTCGGGCCTGCCGCTGGTCGGGTTCATCAGGTGGCAGCCGGCGCAGTTGCCCTTGGCTGGGTCCATGAACAGGGCCATGCCGCGCGCCTCGGTCGGGCTCAGGGTGGCCTGTCCCCGCACCATGGCGTCGTACTTGGAGCTGAAAGGCTGTAGCCGGGCCCGCTCAAAGGCGGCGATGGCTACCCCGATCGAGGTGAAGGCGGCATCGGTGTCGGTAAAGATGTCGGCCCCAAACACTTGTCTGAACTGCGCGGCGTAACGCGACTGGGCGATCTTGTCGACCACGCTCTTGCGGCTTGTGTTGTTCATCTCCAGGGGGTTGAGCAGTGGGCCTAAGGCCTGCAGTTCTGCCGATTCGGCCCTGCCGTCCCAGAACAACCCGCCCACCGCCTCGGTGACGCCGTCGACGGTGACAAAGCTCAGCGGTGTCGGGATCAAGCCCAGGTAGCTGTTGCTCATGGCGTTGCGGGAGCCAATCGATCCGGGCAGGCTGCCCACAGCAACGCCGTTGCGCCCGCCGTGATTGCCGGCAAAACCCATCGTGGCCTGGTGGCAGGCCGCGCAGGGTGTTCCGCGTGGCTCCGACAGGTTGGCGTCGGTGAATATTTGCTGCCCTAGGTTGATGCGGTCGTTGGTCGCCGCTAGGGCGACGGCCACTGGGTTGGCCAGATCGGTTGGGGTCGCCGTGGCGCCACCGCCGCAGGCACTCAGCCCAAGGGTCAGGCTCAGCAGCAAGGCGAGGGAAAGCAGTCGCTCGCCGGCGTGGCGGAGCAGGTTCGTTGACATGGTTTCGGGCATGGAAGTCTCCGGTTGATTCCTGGCTCGGTGAGCCGCGGATGAGGCACTGTGCCGGTCAACTGTGGAGCAAATATGGAGGGCCAGACTTTTGCGCCCCGGCCCAGCGGAGTGCGCTCAGATGGGCTGTGTCAGCACCGGCGGCGCCCAACCAGAAAACCCTGTCGCCATTTCATAGGCATGGCCAATGCGGTACAGCAGACCTTCGGCAAACGGCCGGCCGATCAACTGAAAGCCGCAGGGCAGCCCATTGGCGGTGGCGCCACCAGGCAGCGTCAGAGCCGGCAGGCCCAGCACATTGACTGGCCGCATCAGCCGGGTGATCTCATTGAGCACGCGCTGCGTACTGGCCCCGCCTGACACATCCACCTCGGACAGGCGGGGCACCTGGATCGGCAGCACCGGCGCCAGCAGCGCGTCGCACCGGCTGAACACCTGGCCACAGAAGTCCCGCAGCAGAGGCCCGCGCAGCCGCTGAGCATTGCCATAGGCTTGGGCCGAGACGGCCAGCGTGCCCTGAATGCGGCCGCGGGTCTGGGCGGTGTACTGGTCGGGGCAGTCCCGCATCCAGGGGCCGTGGATGGCGAGCACGTCACCCCAGGTCAGCATCAGGCCGACCGCGTTGATGGCATCCATGTCTGGCATGTCGACCTCCACCAACGTCAGGCCGCGTTCTGAGAGAACTGCAGTGGCCTGTGCCAGGCGGGCAGCAACTTCTGGCCCGATGTCCCGGTCGAAGTAGCCCTTGGGGATGCCGATGCGCAGGCCTTGCACCGGGCCTTGGAGCTGCCGCGTGTAGTCCGGCGCGGTGCCGGCGGCGGTGGACGGGTCACGCGGGTCGTGACCGGCCAGCACCGACAGCAACAAGGCGTTGTCGGCCACTGTACGTGTCAGGGGGCCCACGGTGTCGAGGGATTGCGACAGTGGCATGGCGCCGGCGCGCGACACCAGCCCGAAGGTGGTCTTCATGCCCACCAGCCCACACATCGCGGCCGGCAAGCGCACCGAACCGGCGGTGTCCGAGCCCAGTGCGCCGTACACCACCCGGGCTGCCACCGAGACGGCCGAGCCGCTGGACGAGCCGCCGGTGATGTAGTCGGGGTTCCAGGGATTGCGCGCATCGCCCAAAAAGGCGTTCTGGCCGGTGGGGCCGTAGGCAAACTCGGTCATGTTCAGGGTGCCGATCTGCACTGCGCCGGCGGCGTCAAGGCGCTCCAGCACACTGGCGGTGCAGGGCGCGACCCAGTCCTGGCGCAGCTTGCTGCCGCAGCTGGACACCAGGCCTTGGCGGTAAAACATGTCCTTGTGTGCCAGAGGCACCCCGTGCAGTGGGCCGCGGACCACGCCTCGGGCAAGATCCTGGTCACAGGCGCGCGCGGCCTCCAGGGCCGACGCCTCGTCCAGCCGGACGAACGCATTGAATTGCGGCTGTGCCGCCCGGGCAGCGGCGATGGCTGCCTGCGTTAGAGCCACCGAGCTGATCCGGCCTTCGCGCAGGGCCTGCGCGGCCTCGGTTAGGCTGGACGGCAGCCCGGCAAGGGTCGCTGGCGCCCGCTCACCGACCGGCTCGTTGGCGCCTCCGGTCAGCTCAGGCGCCCGGGTCTCCTGCAGGGCGGCAAACAGCGACAGGGTGTCGACATCGAAATCCAGCTTGGCCGCAGCCCGCTCAAAGGCCGCGTAGGCCGGCGCCGCCAGCTCGGCGATGTCTGCGGCGCGGCTTTCGGTGAGGGCCCAACCGATTCGCTCGGCCTGGCGCAAGATGTCGGCGGCTGTCACTGGGGCTTGCTTCATGGGGTGTTGGCCCGGCCATGACAGACAGGCCCCTGAACGATGAGGGACTTACTTATACCACTGCGTTCGACTGGCTGGGGATCCGCCGTTGGGCGGCGGCGCAGGGCCATAATCGTCGGCCATGGACAAGCTCAAGCAGCTCGAAACCTTCGTCGCGGTGGCCTCGCGGGGTAGCCTCACGGCAGCCGGCCTGGCCGAAGGCGTAGCGCCGGCCATCATGGGTCGCCGGCTTGACGCGCTGGAAGAGCGGCTGGGCGTCAAGTTGCTGGTGCGCACCACACGGCGCATCACCCTGACCCACGAGGGCAGTGCCTTTTTGGAAGACTGCCAGCGTCTGCTGGCCGACCTGGCCAATGCAGAAGGTAGCGTGTCGGCGGGCGGCGTCAAGGCCAGTGGGCATTTGCGTATCACGGCGCCCGCCGGGTTTGGCCGCAGGCACGTGGCACCGTTGGTGCCGCGTTTTCGTGAGTTGCACCCCGAGGTGACCCTCTCCTTGAACCTGAGCGACCGCGTGGTGGACCTAGCGGGTGAAGCGGTGGACTGCGCGGTGCGAGTTGGTGACATGCCAGACTCATCCTTAATCAGCGTGCGGCTGGCCGACAACCGCCGCCTGTGCGTGGCCACGCCGGCCTATTTGCAGCGCCACGGCCGGCCGCTGAACCCGCAGGACCTTAACCGATTTGACTGCCTAACCTTGTCGAGTGACGCCTCTCAAACCCGGGGCTGGGCCTTCTCGGTGCCCAAGGGCGAGGGCTGCGAGTTGGTGTACCTCAAGGCGGCCGGGCCGCTCGACTGCTCAGACGGGCAAGTGCTGCACGACTGGTGCCTGCGCGGACTGGGCATTGCCTGGCGCAGCACCTGGGAGGTGGAGTCAGAGGTGGCAGCCGGCACCCTTGAGGCCGTGCTTGAGGCGTTTGCCGCGCCGCCCAATGGGATTTATGCGGTGTTTGCCCACGCCAAGCACCTGCCCTTGCGGGTGCGGCTTTGGATCGATTTTCTTAAACACCATTACGGGCAGGCAGGTTACTGGCAAGCCTCGTGACCGCTTCGGTCACCCAGCCCGCAGCCTGCTTATGCCGTGCCTATTCAGGACTTACTTGTTCTTGAGGCACTCGCTCATGAACTTTTTACGCTCGTCGCCTTTTTTGTCTTTGGCCTGCTCGTTGCAAGTTTTCATTTTGTCCTGTTGGGCGGTTTTCTTGTCTGGGGCTGCAGCGGGTTTGGCGCTCAGGCAGTCTTTCATGAAGGCCTTGCGCTCGTCGCCCTTTTTGTCGCCGGCGTCCTTGTTACAAGTGGCCATCTTGTTTTGTTGCGGAGTTTTGGCGGCGTCTTCGGCGTAGGCTGCGCCCAGAGACAGCGACAGGCCGAATGCCAGAATCGACAAGAATTTCTTCATGGTGGGGTCCTATTAAAGTGGTTTGAAGCGGCGAATCCGATACGGATTCCAGCCTATAACGCGGCGCTTGGCAAACACGCCGACGCGGGTTAACCCTGGATTTTTCAGCGAGAGCGGTCAGCATGGTTGGCAGTGTTGGCGCCACCCCTAAAATCCGTTCATGCAGACCGTCAAAAAAGAATTGCTCGAAACTCTGGCGCGCGTGCTCGAGACCCTGTTGCCGGGAGCAGGCGCCAAAGCGGCTTTCGAGTCACCCAAGGTGGCGGCCCATGGCGACCTGGCCACAACGGCTGCCATGCAGCTGGCCAAGCCGCTCAAAGCCAACCCGCGCCAGTTGGCCGAGACACTCCGCGCCGAGTTGCTGCGTACCGAGCCGTTCCAGCGCTGGGTGGACAGCCTGGACATCGCCGGGCCGGGATTTATCAATATCCGGCTGAAACCCGCGGCCAAGCAGGCCGTGGTATCGGATGTGTTGGCGCAAGGTGCTCAGTTTGGCGCCCAGAGCCCGCGCGGGCAGCGCCTGCTGGTGGAATTTGTCTCGGCCAACCCGACCGGCCCTCTTCATGTCGGCCACGGCCGCCAGGCGGCGCTGGGTGACGCCATTTGCAACCTGTACCAGAGCCAGGGCTGGGAGGTGTACCGCGAGTTCTATTACAA
>CAMCZF010000152.1 GCA_945885775.1 Rhodoferax sp. OV413
TTTGGTAGAGCGCATCGTGCCCCGTAACGAGACCATACCCACCGCCAAGGCGCAGGATTTCACCACCTACCAGGACGGTCAGACCGCGCTGGCGCTGCACGTGGTGCAGGGCGAGCGCGACCTGGTGGCCGACTGCCGGAGCCTGGCCCGCTTTGAGCTGCGAGGCATTCCGCCCATGGCGGCAGGCGCGGCCCGAATCCGCGTGACCTTTACGGTGGACGCTGACGGCCTGCTCAGCGTCAGTGCGGTGGAGCAGGGTAGCGGGGTTCAGGCGCAAATTGACGTCAAACCGTCTTATGGCCTGGGCGACGACCAAATTGCCCGAATGTTGCAAGACAGCTTTACCACCGCCGAGGCCGACATGCGTGCCCGCGCATTGGTGGAGTCGCGCGTTGATGCTGACCGCATGCTCTTGGCGACCCAGAGCGCTCTGCGCGCGGATGGTGATTTGCTGGCACCCGTTGAGCGCGATGCCGTAGACGCCCTGATGGTCGCCTTGCGTGCCACCGTGGCGTCTGATGACGCTGCCGAGATTGAAGCATCAACCCAAGCGCTGGCCAAGGGCACCGAAGCCTTCGCTGCGCTGCGCATGAACCGAGGCATTCACAAGGCTCTGGCCGGAAAAAATATTGCAGCGGTCTGAAGCCGCCTGCATGGAACCCATTTATGCCCATCATCAAGATCTTGCCGCATCCCGAGTACTGTCCGGACGGCGCTGAAATTACCGCTCCGGCCGGAACCTCCATCTGCGAGGCGCTGCTCGACCACCAGATCAACATCGAGCACGCCTGCGACATGAGTTGTGCCTGTACCACCTGCCATGTCATCGTGCGAGAAGGTTTTGCTTCACTCAATGAGGTGGACGAAAACGAAGAAGACCTGCTGGACCGAGCCTGGGGTCTCGAGCCGAACTCTCGCCTGAGTTGCCAGGCGTTTTTGGCCCAAAAAAATGTGGTGGTGGAGATTCCCAAATACTCCATCAACCACGCCAAAGAAGTTCATTGAGGCGGGCTTCAGACCATGCGTCAAATCTTCCTGGACACCGAGACCACCGGCCTGTCGCCTGACAACGGCGACCGGGTGATCGAAATCGCCTGTGTCGAATTGTTTAACCGCAAACCGACGGGTAACAATCGCCACTACTACGTCAACCCTGGGCGAGACAGCCATGAAGAGGCGCTCAAGGTGCACGGCATCACCAGTGAATTTCTGAAAGACAAACCGGCTTTCGAGGCGGTTGCAGAAGATCTTTTGGCTTATTTGGCCGGTGCCGACGTTTTGGTTCACAACGCGCCATTTGACGTCGGCTTTCTCAATAAAGAGCTGTCCTTGCTGGGCCGTCCAACGTTCGTCAGCCAAGTAGGGCAGGTTATCGACACACTGGCCATGGCCAAAGACCTGTTTCCCGGCAAACGCAATTCGCTGGATGCTCTGTGTGACAGGCTTGAGGTGGACCGGTCCGGCCGGACCCTGCATGGCGCTTTGCTCGATGCCGAACTGCTGGCCGATGTCTATATCAACATGACACGCGGCCAGGATGCCTTGCTGATCGAGCCCACGACCAAAGAATCCGCCGGACCCGCCATGGAAAGCGTGGACCTGCGCAGCTTCACACTGACAGTGCCTGCTGCCAGCGAGCAAGAGCTGGCAGCCCATGAGGACCTGCTCAAACAGTTGGACAAGGCCAGCGGTGGCAAGACGGTTTGGCGGCTGGCAGCTTGACGGCTTATGGCATAATTTAGGACTTCTCCAGTAGGGGAACAGGGCGGTTAGCTCAGGGGTAGAGCACTGCATTCACACTGCAGGGGTCGCAAGTTCGAAACTTGCACTGCCCACCAATTTATTGGTTATAAATCAAGGACTTACGAGAAATCGCAAGTCCTTTTTTGTTGGCGCTTGTTAACAGTGCATCACGGGAGTTAAGGCGGGATGGATCAGGTCGAGTGCGTGGTGATCGGTGCCGGCGTCGTGGGCTTGGCGGTGGCCCGGGCATTGGCGCTAGCGGGGCGCGAGGTGTTGGTGCTGGAGGCTGCGTCAACCATTGGCACAGGGATCAGCTCGCGTAACAGTGAAGTCATCCACGCTGGCCTGCACGGTTCTGCAGACTGGCTTAAGGTGCGCCTGTGCGTGCAGGGGCGACGGTTGTTGTACGACTATTGCCAGGCGCGAGGCGTCGGCCACAAACGTTGTGGCAAGCTGTTGGTAGCCACCAGTTCCGCCGAACTGCCGCAGTTGCAAGCCTTGGCCCAACGCGCTGCAGCCAATGGCGTTGATGACTTGCAGTTGCTGACATCGGCTCAGGCGTGTGCGATGGAGCCTGCGCTGGTGTGCGAGGCGGCCTTGTGGTCACCAAGCAGCGGCATCATTGACAGCCATGGCCTGATGCTGGCGTTTCAGGGCGACTTGGAGAACGCAGGGGGCCTAGTGGTCTTCAACTCCCCCTTGGCCAAAGCTGATTGCGCTGGCAGCCATATTGATCTGCGTACGGCTGATGGCACAGTTCTGCGCACCGGTTTACTGATCAACTCTGCGGGTCTTCAAGCCAGTGCCTTGGCCGCCACCTTCAACGGCTTGGCCCCGATTCATGTGCCACAAACCCGATTCGCCAAAGGCAACTACTTTTTGCTGCAAGGCCGTGCACCGTTTTCCCGATTGATCTACCCCATGCCTCAAGCTGGCGGCTTGGGTGTGCACCTGACCATCGATCTGGGCGGCCAGGCCCGCTTTGGCCCCGATGTGCAATGGGTGGATTCGGCCGACGACTGGGTGGTAGACCCGGCGCGTGGCAACGGTTTTTATGCGGAAGTGCGGCGCTACTGGCCTGGGCTGGCTGACGGCGCGCTGCAACCGGGCTATGCCGGTATCCGCCCAAAGCTCCATGCGCCCGGCGAATCCGCCCGTGATTTTTTTATCCAGGGGCCGGCCACGCATGGTGTGTTTGGCCTGGTGAATCTGTTTGGCATCGAGTCGCCGGGTCTGACGAGTTCACTGGCGATTGCGGAACATGTGCTGGCGATGGTTGCCGATTGAGGTTGACGCTCCGCCAGCCTGATCACCACAGGCTGACGCCTGTCGTTGGCAAGCCATGATCAACCAAGTGATGAGAATATACAAAATATTGCTATATAAAAAAATAGCAAACTATTCAATGTAGACGTGGCCTAGAGGCTGTTTTTTATCTGAAGTGCAGCTTGTCTAACCAGCGCCGGACCCTGGTAAATCAGGCCGGTGTAGATTTGCACGACATCAGCACCTGCCCGGATTTTGCTTACAGCGTCGGCGCCGCTCATGATGCCGCCGACCCCGATGATCGGAAAGCGTGGGCCCAGTGCAGCGCGTAACTGGGAGATGACCCGGTTGCTCGCCAGCAGCACTGGCGCCCCAGACAAGCCGCCGGCCTCCGTGGCATGTAGCTGGCCCTGCACCGCGTCGCGTGCCAGCGTGGTGTTGGTGGCGATCACGCCGTCCATGCCGTGCCGCTGCAGTGCCGAGGCGATGGCCTGCACTTGTTCGGGCACTAGGTCGGGTGCGATTTTGACAAACAGCGGCGTGCGTTTGCCGTGCTGTTGTGCTAAGGCTTCTCGGCCTTGGGCCAGCGCGCTCAGCAGCTTGTCCAGCGCCTCGTCGGACTGCAATTCGCGCAGATTTTTGGTGTTGGGGCTGGAGATGTTGATGGTGACGTAATCCGCGAACGGGTAGACGCCTGTCAAGCCCAGCAGGTAGTCGTCGGTGGCCTGCTCAATGGGGGTCGCCGCATTTTTGCCGATATTGAGCCCAAGCAGCATGGGGGGGTGCTTGCCGGTCCTGGCTGCGCCGCGCTGCCGGTGATGGCCCGACTGCGTGACATTGGCAATAAAGGCAGCAAGCCCGTCGTTGTTAAAACCCAGTCGGTTGATCAGTGCTTGGGCTTGCGGCAGACGGAACATCCGGGGCTTGGGGTTGCCTGGTTGCGCCAGCGGTGTCACGGTACCCACCTCGACAAACCCAAAGCCCATGGCGCCTAGTGCGTCAATGCAGCGGGCGTTCTTGTCCAGCCCGGCTGCAAGGCCCACCCGGTTCGGGAAACGCAGGCCGGCAAGCACCAGCGGGTCATGGATCCGCTCGGCGCAATAGGCCCATTGCAGAGGCGTACCCTGGGTTCGGGCCAGGGCTTGAAGCGTGAGGTCGTGCGCGGCCTCCGGGTCCAAACCGAACAAAAAGGGGCGGGCCAGGGCGTAGGGGAGTAACGGCATCGGATAATTCAAGCGGTGTGAGTACGATAACTTTTTGAGATCAGCCCGATTCTCCCAGATGAAAAACCAATCCCCTGTCGTCACCCTGTCCCAAGACCAACTCAAGACCCTGGTCGGCGTCGCCGCCCTGGCCTATGTGATGCCTGGCGAGATCATTGGGGTGGGCACGGGTTCCACTGTCAACAAGTTCATCGAGGCCTTGGCCACCATGCGTGGCGACATCAAGGGGGCGGTGTCAAGCTCTCTGGCCAGCACGCAGCGTCTGCAAGCCCTGGGTATTCCGGTGTTTGACTCCAATGAGGTGGACGAACTGGCGGTCTACATTGACGGCGCCGATGAGATTGATGGCCGTGGCTACATGATCAAAGGCGGTGGCGCGGCCCTGACCCGTGAAAAAATTGTGGCCGCTCAGTCGCGCCGCTTTGTCTGCATTGCAGACGAGTCCAAGCTGGTGCAGAGCCTGGGGCGTTATCCGCTGCCGGTTGAGGTGATCCCTATGGCTGCGCGCCGGATCGGGCGACAATTTGCAGAGCTTGGGGGTGAGGCCAAGGTGCGAATGATTGGGGATGAGCCTTTGCTGACCGACAACGGTCAGATCATCCTGGATGTGAGCGGCCTGGACATCGCGGATCCCTTAGGCTTTGA
The DNA here is from genome assembly GCA_945885775.1 of Rhodoferax sp. OV413. GTDB lineage: Bacteria > Pseudomonadota > Gammaproteobacteria > Burkholderiales > Burkholderiaceae_C > Rhodoferax. The sequence goes on from CAMCZF010000152.1 coordinate 4,878, forward strand.
GACTTTGGTCAGTCAATGGCCGGGGGTGGTGACGGTGGGTGTGTTTGCCCACCAGAAGGCGCAGGTGTGTCTGCTGGGCACGCCCGGTGGGGTGCGCACCGTGACCTATGAGGCATCCAGCCTCAGAACCTGATGCCGGCCGGGTTGGGGTTGTTGGCGCCAACTGGCGCACGAGGTGTCGCTGCGGATTGGCGGGTCGGTGCTGGCGGTGCTGCGTCTACGGGTGCCGCGTATGCTGGTGCCGGCGTGGCGTCTGGGTTGGCGGGTGTGCTTTGCCCGGGGGCTGCCACCGCAGCCGGAGCCAGCGCGACCAGGGGTTTGGCCGCTGGCATGCGGTAAGTGCGTGGCAATTGTGACGACCTAGGGTAGCCGGCAGCGTCCAGAAATAACTGCCACTGCGTCTCTGACCAGCCCTTGATTTGCTGGGCGCCAACGGTGAGCAGGGGAAGGGCATTTTCGCCACTCAGGGCTTGGAATGCCTCAGCATCTTCCGGGCTGGTGATGGTCTTCTCAGTAAAAGGGATCCCGCGGTTAACCAGCAGGGCCCGGCCCGTGGCGCAGGGTGTGCAGTTTGCCGTGGTGTAGAGGGCGACAGGGTACTGGCGCGCCACCGTTCGCAGGCTCACAGGTAGCGGCACGGCTGCGTCTCCCCCAGGCGCACGGCCAGCCTCGCTGACTTTGTTCTGGCCCACTAGCGCGGGTGGTTGATCAGCATAGGTGACCCGCCCATCAGCGCCAACGATGCGGTAAACCGGTTGTGCGGCCAGTGCACCGGCGAGTAGTGCGGCAGCGACGCCGGCCACCCAAGGGGCCAAGCGCTCGGGAGCCGTCCTAGTGAGCATCACGCCAGCGGCTTTCAGCCCGGTGTCGCCATGCCTTGATGTCGTAACAAGGCATCGAGCTGCGGCTCGCGGCCACGGAAGGCCTTGAAGGATGCCATGGCAGGCCTGCTACCGCCCATCTCCAGTATGGTCTGTAGGTAACGCTTGCCGGTGTCCCGGTTGGGAAGGCCATCGGCATCGGCTGTCTCTTCAAAAGCTGCATAAGCATCGGCGCTCAGCACTTCGGCCCACTTGTAGCTGTAGTAGCCGGCCGCATAACCGCCGGCAAAGATGTGGCTAAAGGTATTGGCGGTGCGGCTCCAGGCCGGCGGCTGTAATACCGCCACCTCGTCGCGCACCTGCTGCTGCAGGGGCAGAAGATCATGCGCAGGGTCATGTTCGGCATGCAGCAACATGTCGAACAGTGAAAATTCAATCTGGCGCAGCGTTTGCATGCCACTTTGGAAATTCTTGGCTGCCAGCATCTTGTCAAACAGGGCGCGCGGCAATGGTTCGCCGGTGTCGACATGCGCCGTCATATGGCGCAGCACGTCCCATTCCCAGCAAAAGTTTTCCATGAACTGGCTCGGCAGTTCCACCGCGTCCCACTCGACGCCACTGATGCCGGATACGTCGCGTTCGTTCACCTGGGTGAGAAGGTGATGCAAGCCATGGCCGAACTCATGAAACAGGGTGGTGACATCGTCGTGAGTGAGCAGCGCGGGCTTGTCACCAACCCCATCGGCAAAATTACACACCAGGTGCGCCACAGGGGTCTGCAATTGCCCGTTGTCTGGCCTTAGCCAGCGGGAACGCACATCGTCCATCCATGCACCGCCCCGTTTGCCGGAACGCGCAGCCGGGTCTAGGTAAAAGTGCCCCACCAGCTGCCCGGCCCGCTCAATCCGGTAAAAGCCAACCCCTGGGTGCCAGACCGGCGCGGTATCGGGCGCGATGCTGACATCAAACAGGGTTTCAATGATCTTGAACAAGCCAGCCAGCACTTTGGGCGCCGTGAAGTAGGGTTTGACTTCCTGCTCGCTAAAGGCATAACGCGCTTCTTTGAGCTTTTCACTCACATACGGCCAGTCCCAGGACTGAGGGTCGGTCAAGCCCAGCTCGGTGGCGGCAAACTGGCGCAAATCGGCCAGATCACGTTCGGCAAAGGGCCGTGCCCGCTGGGCCAGGTCGCGCAGGAAGGTGATCACCTGTTCGGGTGAATCGGCCATTTTGGGGGCGACCGACAGTTGACCAAAATTGGCATAGCCAAGCAGTTGTGCTTCTTCCCGGCGCAGTGTCAGCATCTCACCTATCAGGGCGGTGTTGTCGAATTTACGCATGGCCTCGGCGGCCTGTTCCGACGCCCGGGTGACATAGGCGCGGTAAAGCCGCTCACGCAGGGCGCTGCTACCGGCAAATTGCATCACCGGCAAGTAACAAGGCATCTTCAAGGTCAGCTTGTAGCCATCCTTGCTGTCGGCCTGGGCGGCGGCTTGGGCAGCCTGGATCACATCCTCTGGCACGCCGTCAAGTTCAGCCAGGTTGGCGTAGTAGGCAAAAGCATCTGTGGCGTCGAGGGCGTTTTCGCTGAACTGCTGGCCCAGCGCGGCCTGGCGTTCCTGGATGGCGGCAAAGCGATCACGCGCCGTGCCTTGCAGCTCGGCGCCGCCCAGCACAAAGTTGCGCATGGCATTGTGGTGCGCCTGCCGTTGTTCCGGGTTCAGGCTGGCTGGATCAAGGGCTTTGTACTTGGCATAGAGACGTTCGTCGGCACCAAGCCGGGTGAAAAATTCGGTGATACGGGGCAGGGCGGCGTTGTAGGCGGCGCGCAGCTCAGGTGTGTCGGCCACGGCATTCAGGTGGCTGATGACACCCCAGCCTCGCCCAAGCCGCTCGGTTGCTACGTCCAGGACGCGCGCAATCGCTTCCCATTGGGGCACAAAGTCCGGCTGTGTGACGGTGTTCAGGGCAGCATCGGCAGCGGCCAACAGCTCGTCCATGGCTGGTGCGACATGCTCGGGACGAATCTGGTCGAAAAGGGGGAACGCGTTGAACTGAAGTAATGGGTTCATGGACGGGAGGTGTCAGTTGACAAGGGCTACTTTTTCGGCGGCTTCCAGGGTATTGACCAGCAGCATGGTGATGGTCATAGGGCCTACGCCACCGGGGACTGGCGTGATGTGACTGGCCACCTGGCTGACGCCGTCAAAATCGACGTCGCCGCTCAGTTTGCCCTGAGCGTTGCGGTTCATACCAACGTCGATCACGACCGCGCCCGGCTTGACCATGTCAGCCGTCAGGATATTGAGTTTGCCCACCGCAGCCACGATCACATCCGCCTGCAGCGTCATGGCTTTGAGGTCAGCCGTGGCGCTGTGACAGATGGTGACGGTGGCGTTTTTTTGCAGCAACATCAGTGCCATCGGTTTACCGACGATGTTGCTGCGCCCGATCACCACCGCGTGTTTGCCTTTGAGCTCGTAGCCGATGCTGTCCAGCATCTTCATGCAGCCGTAGGGTGTACAGGGCCAGAAACCGGATTGCCCCACCATCAAAGCGCCGGCGCTGCTAACGTGGAACCCGTCAACGTCTTTGGCCGGCGAGATGGCCTCGATCACCTTTTGCGCGTCAATGTGGGCCGGCAGCGGCAACTGCACCAGGATGCCGTGAATGGCAGGATCGCGG
>CAMCZF010000153.1 GCA_945885775.1 Rhodoferax sp. OV413
GTGAAAATCCGTTCCCAGAGCAAATGAGAAGAGGTCAATATGTACGCGGTCATAAAAACCGGTGGCAAGCAATACAGAGTTGCTGCTGGTGAAAAAATTAAAGTAGAACAGATTGCTGCGGACGTAGGCCAAGAAATCGTATTCGACCAAGTTCTGGCTGTCGGCAACGGCGCTGAACTGAAAGTGGGTACGCCCTTGGTGTCCGGCGCGACAGTGAGTGTCACGGTATTGGCACACGGCAAGCACGACAAGGTCAGCATCTTCAAGATGCGCCGTCGCAAGCACTACCAAAAACGGCAGGGGCATCGTCAACAGTTCACTGAACTGCTGATCGGCACCATTGCGGCATAAGGGGAACAGGTCATGGCACAGAAAAAAGGCGGCGGCTCTACGCGAAACGGGCGCGATTCAAAGCCCAAGATGCTCGGCGTGAAGGCGTTTGGTGGGGAGTCGGTCAGCGCCGGCGCCATCATCGTGCGCCAACGGGGCACCAAGTTCCACCCTGGCGTGAATGTCGGTATTGGGAAGGACCACACGCTATTTGCCTTGGTCGACGGCCATGTGTCGTTTGCCGTTAAAGGCGCGCTCAACAAGCACACGGTGAGCATCACCTCAGCCTGAGCTGCGGTAAGTTCACCTGAGAGACCCTGCGCGCTGCGCGGGGTTTTTCGTTTATAAAGCCTGAAATCATGAAGTTCGTTGACGAAGCCTACATTGACATCTCGGCTGGAGATGGCGGGGCCGGTTGCGTCTCGTTCCGGCATGAAAAGTACAAAGAGTTTGGCGGCCCCAATGGCGGGGACGGTGGTCGCGGCGGTCACGTTTTTGCGGTGGCCGACCCCAATCTCAACACGCTGGTTGATTACCGGTTTTCACGCCGGCACGATGCCAAACGCGGTGAGCACGGTATGGGCTCAGACATGTTTGGGGCGGCCGGCGATGACATCACGCTCAAGATGCCGGTGGGCACCATCATTTCCGATGCTGAAACTGGCGAGGTGCTGTTTGAGTTGCTGACGCCAGGTGAGGTGATCACCATTGCCAAGGGCGGTGATGGCGGTTTTGGCAATATGCGCTTCAAAAGCGCGATCAACCGGGCGCCGCGCCAAAAAACGCCGGGCTGGCCCGGTGACAAAAAAAACCTCAAGCTCGAGCTCAAGGTGCTTGCTGACGTCGGCTTGCTGGGCATGCCCAATGCGGGTAAATCTACGCTGATCACCGCCATTTCCAACGCGCGGCCCCGCATTGCCGACTACCCATTCACCACCCTGCATCCCAACCTGGGCGTGGTGCGCGTCGGGCCGGAGCAGAGCTTTGTGGTGGCTGACCTGCCCGGTCTGATTGAGGGTGCTTCGGAGGGTGCCGGCCTTGGGCACCTGTTTCTTCGGCATCTACAGCGCACCCGGCTACTGCTGCACGTGGTCGATCTGGCCCCGTTCGACGAAGGGGTGGACACCGTGGCGCAGGCCAAGGCCATCGTTAACGAACTGAAAAAATACGATCCTGCGCTGCACCAAAAGCCTCGTTGGCTGGTTTTAAACAAACTCGATATGATTCCCCTGGAGCGGCGGGCTGAGGTAGTGAGAGACTTTGTCAAACGCTTTAAATTCAAGGGCCCGGTGTTCGAGATCTCGGCCCTGACGCGTGAGGGCTGTGAGGCCTTGATCAAGACGATTTATCAGCACATCAAGGCGCAACAGGCGGCTGAACTTGTGCCGGTGGAGGTCGACCCGCGTTTTGCGGTGGACGGCGCATAAACTAATCGCTATTATTTTTATAGCTATAACGCCATGATTCACGGGGCTTAGGAGTCGAAATGACCACAGACGTCGGCTCTACAGTACTGCGCGATGCGCGCCGCATTGTGGTCAAGGTTGGCTCCAGCCTGGTAACCAATGACGGGCGTGGCCTGGATGATGCCGCCATTGGTGAGTGGTGCCGTCAGCTGTCTTTGTTGGTGCGGGGTGGGCGTGAACTCATCATGGTGTCCAGCGGCGCCATCGCAGAGGGCATGAAACGTCTGGGCTGGCGCACCCGGCCGCACGAAATTCATGAGCTTCAGGCCGCGGCGGCGGTGGGACAAATGGGACTGGCTCAGATGTATGAGACCAAGTTGCGCGAACACGGTCTGGGCAGCGCCCAGGTGCTGCTGACCCATGCTGACCTGGCCGACCGCGAGCGCTACCTGAACGCCCGCTCAACCCTGCTGACCCTGCTCAGGCTCGGCGTGGTGCCGGTCATCAATGAAAACGACACGGTGGTCACTGACGAGATCAAGTTTGGCGACAACGACACCTTGGGCGCGCTGGTGGCCAACCTGGTCGAGGCAGACGCCCTGGTGATCCTGACCGACCAGAACGGGCTGTTTACTGCCGACCCACGGCGAGACCCAAAGGCCAGCTTTGTGCATCAAGCCAAGGCCGGTGACCTGGCGCTAGAGGCCATGGCCGGCGGCGCAGGCTCTAGCCTGGGACGGGGCGGCATGATCACCAAGATTTTGGCGGCCAAACGGGCCGCCGGCTCGGGGGCATCAACTGTGATCGCCTGGGGCCGTGAGCCGGACGTCCTGTTGCGTCTGACGCAGGGCGAAGCGATTGGTACCCTGCTGATCGCACCCACACAGAAAAATCAGGCGCGCAAGCAATGGATGGCCGATCATCTGCAACTGCGAGGCGCGGTCACGGTCGACCCCGGCGCCGTGCACCAATTGCGCGCCGGGGGTAAAAGCCTGCTGCCCATTGGCATGACTGCTGTGGAGGGCGATTTTTCGCGTGGCGATGTGATCGCCGTGCGAGACCCGCAGGGGCTGGAGATCGCCCGAGGCCTGGCCAATTACGCCAGCACAGAAGCCCGGCTGATTTGCCGCAAACCCTCTGTTGAGTTTGAGAAGTTGCTGGGCTACGCCGCCGAGCCAGAAATGGTGCACCGCGACAACTTGGTGCTCACACGCTGAGCCGGGTGGACCTACGGTTCAGTCAGGTTGGGTTAAGACCATCATCTATCGGGGCATAGCTGCCGCTGGGCGGCAGCGCCATGGGACCGTCGAGTGGCTCGGCTTCTAAGTCGCCAGCTTGTTCCGGTCCGCGCCGGCCTTGCCGCATAAAACGCAAACGCTGTTCAGTACGCGGCAGGTAGCGCGCTAGTTCGGTCAAGGCCATTTCGTAGACGCCGCGTTTGAACTCAACGACTGCCTCTAGTGGCACCCAATAGTCGTTCCAGCGCCAAGCATCGAACTCGGGGTGTTCGGTCGCGCGCAGGTTCAGGTCCCAGTCGTGACCGACCAGTTGCAGCAGGAACCAGATTTGTTTCTGGCCTTTGTAATGACCGCGGGCATCGCGGCGGATATATCGGTCTGGCACCTCATAGCGCAACCAGTCCCGGGTGCGGGCCACAATACGAACATGCTCACGTTGGAGCCCAACTTCCTCATGCAACTCGCGGATCATGGCTTGTTCAGGGGTTTCTCCCCGGTCAATGCCACCCTGCGGAAACTGCCAAGAGTGCGTTCGTATTCTTTTGCCCCAGAACACCTGGTTCTTCTGGTTGAGCAGGACGATGCCGACATTGGGGCGAAAGCCGTCCCGGTCAAGCATAATCAAACCTCAAATTTTTAACTGTCTCCATTATGCACAGCACGCGCTGCGCAGCAAGAGGAACAGCCCTCAGACGATTGCGATTGCCCTGCCATGAAAGCCTCCCAATTCTTTATCTCCACCCAGAAGGAAGCGCCGACGGACGCTGAGGTGGTCAGCCACAAACTGATGATGCGCGCTGGCATGATCAAAAAACTCGGGGCTGGCATCTACAGCCTGATGCCGCTGGGCCTGCGCGTGGTGCGCAAGGTGGAGGCTATTGTTCGGGAAGAGATGAACCGCGCCGGCGCTGTGGAACTGGCGATGCCGGTGGTGCAACCGGCCGAACTTTGGCAAGAGACTGGCCGCTTTGCCAAGATGGGCCCGGAGTTGTTGCGAATCAAAGACCGCCACGACCGCGATTTTGTGGTGCAACCCACCAGTGAAGAAGTGGTGACCGACATCGCGCGCCAGGAAATTCGCAGCTACAAGCAGTTGCCGCGCAATTTTTATCAGATCCAGACCAAGTTCCGCGACGAGCGCCGGCCACGCTTCGGCCTGATGCGCGGGCGCGAATTCATCATGAAGGACGCCTACAGCTTTGACCGCGACCAGGCCAGCGCCAAGACCAGCTACCAGGTCATGGCCCAGGCCTACCGGCGTATTTTTGACCGTTTTGGCCTGACTTACCGGGCCGTGGCAGCCGACAGCGGCGCCATCGGCGGCGACCTGAGCGAAGAGTTTCAGGTGATTGCCGCAACGGGTGAAGATGCTATCGTGTTCTGCGCAGAAAGTGACTACGCTGCCAACATGGAAAAGGCCGAGGCCTTGGCTCCGCAATTACCTCGCTCGGCGCCAAGCCAGGCCATGACCAAAACGGCGACGCCGGGCAAGAGTACCTGTGCCGATGTGGCCGAGTACCTGCAGGTCCCGCTGCAGCAAACCGTCAAGTCGCTGGTGCTCACTACCGAGGACAAAAACGAGGCTGGCGAGATTGTCAAACGCCAGGTGTGGTTGCTGATGCTCCGCGGCGACCACGATATGAACGAGGTCAAAGCCAACAAATTACCGGGCATGGAAGGCGGCTTTCGCTTTGCCACGCTGGATGAAATTGACGAGCACTTTGGCTGCAGGCCAGGCTACCTTGGTTTGATCAACCTGAAAAAACCGGTGCGAGTGGTGGCTGACCGCGAAGTCGCGGTCATGAGCGACTGGATTTGCGGTGCCAATGAGGTCGATTTCCACATCACCGGCGTCAATTGGGGTCGTGACTTGCCAGAACCTGACCTGGTGGCAGATTTGCGCAACGTGGTACCGGGCGACCCGTCGCCTGACGGCAAAGGGTTGCTGGCGATCGAGCGCGGTATCGAGATCGGCCACGTTTTTTACCTGGGCACCAAGTACAGCCAGGCTATGAACGCTACTTTTCTTGACGTGAACGGCAAACCGCAGTTCATGGAAATGGGCTGCTATGGCATTGGCATCACCCGTCTGCCGGCGGCGGCGATTGAGCAGAACCATGATGCGCGCGGCATTATCTGGCCCGATGCGCTGGCGCCGTTCACCGTGGTGCTGTGTCCTATCAGTCCGGACCGTTTCCCCGAAGTCAAGGCAGCGGCCGATGGGCTCTATGCCCAGCTGATGGCCATGGGTGTTGATGTGATTCTGGATGACCGGGGCGAGCGCCCGGGCGCCATGTTCGCCGACTGGGAACTGATTGGGGTGCCGCACAGGGTGACGCTGGGAGACCGGGGCCTGAAGGCTGGCGAGGTGGAGTACCAGCACCGGCGCGACGCCGCAGCCACGGCGGTGCCTGTGGCCGACATTGCTGCCCTGCTTAGCGCGCGTCTGGCGGTCTGACCCTGGTCGTGACCAGCCTGCCGGTTTCAAGGCGTTTTGGCCTGTTGGCCCTGATCTCAGGGCTTGGGCTGCTCTCAATTTCAGAGCAATCCTGTGCAGGCGGACAGCTTGAAGAGCCCCTTGCGGATGCGGTTCGAACTGCCTTGAGTTCGGCGGTAGCAAATGCTGCGCCACCGGTGCCAGATTTTGCGGACAGCGCCGATCGGCTCACTTACCTGCGTTGGCTGGGTGCCATGAGCGAGCGTCTGAAAAAGCAGAAGCCCGATTTTGATGTGCGCAAGGAGTTTTTACAAACACTGTGGTACGAAAGTCGGCGCGCCGGGCTGGAGCCCGCCTTGGTCTTGGCTTTGGTTCAGGTTGAAAGTAATTTTCGAAAGTTCGCCATTTCGAGCGCTGGGGCCCGTGGCTACATGCAGGTCATGCCCTTCTGGATGCGCGTGCTGGGAAGCGGCGATGCCGGTCGGCTGTTCCACCTTCAGACCAACCTGCGTTTTGGCTGTGTGATCCTGCGGCATTACCTGGAGCGGGAGCGAGGCGACCTGTTTATGGCGCTGGGACGCTACAACGGCTCGCGCGGCCAAACGCCGTACCCGAGCGCGGTGCTGGCGGCCAAAAGCCGCTGGGTGCTTTGAACTGGCCCACGGTGCAGCGTGGGCCAGGCCGAGACTTCAGGCGGCCTTGCCCGTCAGTACCTGCTGCAGTTCGCCGCTTTCGTACATCTCCGTCATGATGTCCGAGCCGCCAATGAACTCGCCTTTGACGTAGAGCTGCGGAATAGTTGGCCAATTGCTGTAGTCTTTGATACCGGCACGAATGGCAGGATCTTCTAGCACGTTGACTGTCGTGACTGCCTTGGCATCGACGCCGCAGGCCTTCAGGATCTGGATCGCCCGACCCGAGAAACCGCATTGCGGAAAATTGGCATTGCCTTTCATGAACAGCAGCACTTCGCTGGATTTGACCAGTTGGTCAATACGTTGTTGGGTGTCACTCATACATGGGCTCCTAAAAAGTCAATGACCCTATTATTTCACCTTGGGCGTCTGCGTGCTGCTGGTGACCCTATGGTTTAAAGGGATGCACCAGCGGCTAAGCGGACTTCAACCTTAGCGCAGATATCTGTCCCTTTTGTGCGATAGACTTTGCTGCTACGCAATTGCCGACGGGCGTTCGCGCCATTCAGCAACCTATTTCCGCTATCTTCGAGTAACTATCACGCATGAGTCTATGGGATAAGTCGGCCGGTTCTGTGCCAATTGAGCCTTCCCAGGTGGTGGTCGGGCTTTATGTTTGGCTCGACCTGAGTTGGACCGAGCATCCTTTCGTCACGAACCGATTCCTCGTCAAGACGCAAAAAGACGTCGAGATCATTCAGTCGCTCGATCTGGCGGGCAGGCTTTACTACCGCCCAGACAAGAGTGAGCAGGCGTTACCGCCCATGGTTGTGGCCGATGCGACTGATGAGGCGCAGGTACAGGCCAAGCAGGCGCTGATCCAGGAAGTCAAGCTGCTGGAAAAAGCAAAAAAAGACAAGATTTGGGCGCAAAAGGATGCAGTGGCCCGAGCGGCAAGGGCGTGGGAGAGTGCGGCCTCTGGTATTCGAGACGCCCTGGTCAATCTTGCTGGATCGCCCAAGGCAGCGGGGGTACAGTTCAAGCAACTGTCGGCCGACACAGCCGCCGCGGTAGCCAAGGGCAAAGAGATGCTGCTGCACCTTCAGGGCGATTCTGGGGTCCAAGGACCACAGTTCCACGCCTTAAACACCATGACCTTGTCTTTGATGCTGGGCAAAAAAGCGGGCTTGGCAGAACGTGAACTGGCCGATCTGGCCATGGCGGCGTTGGCGCATGATGCGGGTAAGGCGGAGGTGCCTTTGCACATCCTTAAAAACGCCCAACGCAAAAAACACGAGGAAGAGTTTTACCGTCAGCATGTGCATTACAGCGTCCAATTAGCGACCCAATCGGGCGCCTTCAGCCCATCGGCCCTAGCCATCATTGCCGATCACCACGAAACTCTGGATGGCAAGGGTTGGCCTCAGCAAAAAACCAATTTTGGCCCTGGCGCCAGAATTTTGGGTTTGGTCGACCGCTATGACCGATTGTGTTCACCGGAGGCGCCTGGCAAGGAACCGATGATGCCTGCGGAGGCCCTTGCGACGCTGTTCCGGCAGGAGTCCAGTAAATATGACGCGACGCTGCTGTCGCTGCTGATCAAGTTGCTGGGTGTTTATCCGCCGGGAACGGTGGTTCAGCTCAACGACGGCTCGCTGGCGTTGGTTGTTGCGCCCGGACGACAAAGCCTGCAGCCCAAGGTGTTGATTTACAGCCCAGAGCTCTCTAAAGACGATGCGCCCGTTTTGGAACTGGTCACCGAGCCTGAGCTCAAAATCGTGTCCGCAATACGGCCTAGTACCCTGGCGCCGGAAGTCATGGCATGGCTGAATCCGCAGCAGCGACTGTCTTACTATTTCACAGTCTCCGACACCTAGGCGTTACGCGTCAAGGGGCCAGACGTGGCTCCGACGCCCCTGTTTTGCTGGTAAACCCTATGACCTATTTGGGGGATAGACCTTGGCGGCTTGCAACGCAACAATCTAAGCTCGACTTGAATTTTGTTTTTTGAGCAGCGCGCTACAGCTACAACAGTGCACGTATGAGCTTATGAGTCTTTGGGATAAATCCGCGGGAGCTATTCCCATCCTCCCATCGCAACTTGTGGTGGGTTTGTTTGTCTCACAAGTTGTAAATATTCGGTGAACCCGTAGGCCAACGTAGAAATTACTGGACACAGTCACCTTTTTCCTTTACCGTTGCACTTGTGCGTGCAACCCTTACTTTTTCCGACACATCAGCCACCAAGGCCGTCGTTGTCGCACCGCCAGC
>CAMCZF010000154.1 GCA_945885775.1 Rhodoferax sp. OV413
GCCCTGGCGCCAGAGGCCGGTGCCTCCACCCTCAGCGGCAACCCGCTGGCGCAGCAACTTAAGGCGCGGGACAAGGCCTTTCGCGCCGCCAACTACTACCTGCGCAAAGCCGCCACAACGCGCCATGGCGCGCCCATGCTGGCCCATCAGGTGCGAGAGCAGGCGCTGGTCTGCCAGGCCTGGCTGGCTGAGGCGCTGGCGCAGCCCTTTGCTGGCACCACCGTGGTGGTCACCCATTTCGCACCCAGCCTGCGCAGCGCCGACCCGCGCTACGGCCTGACACCCGGCACGGCCGGGTTTTGCAATGCACTCGACAACCTGCTGCCTGCGGCGCAGTACTGGCTTCACGGTCACCTGCACGCGCCCAGTAACTACCAGCACCTGGGCTGCCAGGTACTGGCCAACCCGCTGGGTTACGCGCGCAAGGGCGAGCAGGGCCGCTTTGACCCGATGTATTGCTTGGAAGTTTGAGGCGGCAGGCCCGTGCTTCATGCAGGCCGACCGAGCCATTCATCTGAATCAACCCGCTAAATACAGCGCAACGCGATCCGTAGTCCAAGTGGCTATTCCGGAGCCAAAGAAGTCGGCGTCTTCTGTCCAAACCGGACAGGCCATCGTCATGGCGCAGGCGAGCACGGGCCAGTCATCTGCATCGCGCACGGCAATTCTTTGCAACGCCTGGGTTTGCCATCCCGAATACACACCCCGTTCCAGCGGTAAGACTATGGGTGCCAGCGCATCGAGCACCGTTAGCGCCGCTTCACTGCTGACACCCCTTTTTTCCAGCAACGCGGGGAGGTACTTGCGAGCGTCCTCATAGGCAACGTCGGGCGAGAAGAATTGCACCATGCCTGCATTGGCAACGATGAGTTCCCTCACCCGCTTGCCCAGTACCGCTCGAATCAGGATGTTGGCATCCAGTACGATGGCTTTGTTGCTCATGCCACCACAGGCACCGGTTTTTTGGGCTTGCTTGCACGCTGACGGGTGGTTTTGAGTTCAGCGACCACAGCGTCTACATCAATGCCTTTAGCTGCGAGCAAGCGATCTAGGGTCTTGCTGGCCTTCTTCAATGCGGCAACGTCGGCCTCCACCTGGCCATGGGTCGGGATGAAGTAGCCAATGGTTTGCCCATGGCGCGTCACGGCCACAGGGGTGCTCGATGCAATGAACTCGGCCATACCGGCACGGAATTCGCGTATTCCCACTTTGGTAGCTTCCATCAGTTTTCCTTGGAATTTAAATGCGTATTGTGGATTTCAGTGTACACAAAATTGCAGTAACCGGTTCGTATTGCATTCGCAATACAATCAGCGGATGAAAACCGCTACCCTCCCCCCCATTCGTGTTGCCCCTGATTTCCGGCTCGAACTTGAAGGCGTGCTGGAGCATGGTGAATCTTTGTCGCAATTCGTCGAGAACGCAGTTCGCACCACGGTCGCCAAGCGCAAGAATCAGGCCGAGTTCATTCGGCGCGGCATTGCCGCCATCGAGGCGACTCAGCGCGACGGCAACGGCGTTCCCGCTGAAGTGGTCATTGCCAAGCTGGAAGCCAAACTGGCGGCTGCTGGGCAGGTCAAGGCGCTGCGCGGCGGATGACCTACCGGGTCGTATTCAGCGCAGCAACGGCCCAAGATTTGGAGCAACTGTTTGACTTTGCACTGCAACGTGAATTGGACAGTGAAACAGGCGACCTCGGCATCGCAGACAGGGTCGTTCAGGCCATCAAGGACGGCATCGCATTTTTGACATCTTCACCGTTTGCCTGCCGCAAGGCAGGGAGCAGTTCTTTTGTTCGCGAACTGATCATTCCGTTTGGCCACACGGGCTATGTCGCGCTGTTCGAGATTGTGGACAGCAGCACCGTCATTATTGGCGCCATTCGCTACCAACGTGAAGACGATTACCACTGAGGGCCAGGTACTGGTCAACTGGCTGGACTAGGCCCGTAAGCCCGACTTATTTCAAGTAAAGCTGCGAAGTGACTTGGTAGGTCACCAGATTCTCGCCGTACCAAGTCTGTAGCCCGGCGTACTGCATCCCCAACCGCTTCATCACCTTGGCAGACGCAAGGTTATCAGGATGGCACACCGCATAGATTTCGTCAGCCTGGATGGTGTTGAACGCAAACCCCGCAATGGCATGGGCTGCCTCAGTTGCCAGTCCTCTGTTCCAGTAGTCGCGTCGAAGCCTCCAGCCGATTTCCAGGGGGCAAGCAAGATCGGGGTGTGCCGTTGCCTCTCGGCGCAAGTTCTGGAGCGCGCCAGCGCCGATGATCAGGCCGCTTTCCTTGTCGATGAAACTCCACCACGAGTATCCGAACTCTGTCCAACGTTGCTTGACACGTTCAATGACCGCAACCGTCTCTTCACGTGTCTCTGGCCGCCCCGAAATGAAGCGCATGACCTCAGGGTCTGAGTTCAAAGTGTTCAAGCCATCCAGATGATCATCTGCGTACGGGGCGAGCTTCAAACGGTTGGTGGTGAGTTCGGTCATCGAAAAGAAATCCCAATTTCCTGGGTTACCGGTGAGGTGGTGTGACCCGATTGATCTGTATCAATATGGAGAGGCCGCCTCGGCCTAGGCTGGTCACTTTACCAAGGAAACCATTCACCATGCACATTCTTCTCGCCGTGGACGGCACTCAAAGCTGATCGAGTGGCACCGCCCAGAATCCATCGCCAAAGGAGAGCGCCTGCTGGCCATCATAGAGAATGATGCCAGTGACAAAGGGCTTCCCGGCGACTTCACGCAATCTGCGTAGACCCTTGAAGTCGCTGGCCTGCACGCTGGCAGCGGCCTTGACTTCAATGCCGATCAACTCGCGTGACGCGGATTCCAATACAAAGTCCACGTGAAACTGGTCTTTATTGCGGTAATGCGACAGAAACCAGGGCTCTGGTGTGAGCCGTGACAGGGTGGACTGCAGCCCGGCATCCAGAATCTGGGCGACGTCTTGAATGTCGCGTTCAATCAAGGTGGTGATGTAGGCGCGCGCCCAGGCCTGGCGCCGCGCCGCTGTTCTGCGTTGGCGCATTTCAGGGTAGCCGCCGGCCAGCACCTCTTGCGTCATGTCCTGCAAGGGGCTGGTCTTGGACGACGGTCGTTGTCGATGGAGAGTTTCAGGGCCAGCAATAAGTCGGGCGCGCGTTGTACCTCGTCGATGATGGCGCGGATACAGATCGGGATTCAAGCTTCGTCCATTTGGGAATATATGATCGTCCAATCCGGATTGTCGATGGCCACATCGGCTCTATATCGTCATTTGTAGCCCATCATTTTCCTTCTTGTGTACAAACCGGGTTCATCAACGAATCCTGCGTTAGCCATGCTTGCCGGCATCAGCTTGACCTGCATCAATGTGCAAAAGGCAAGCAGCCCTAGACTGGTCACCTCATCAAGGAAACCAGACGCCATGAACATTCTTCTCGCCGTGGACGGCAGCACTTACACCAAACGCATGCTGGCTTACCTGGCCACCCATAGCGAGCTGTTTGCCAGCAGCAACAGCTACACCGTGCTGACCGTTCAGCCACAGCTGCCACCGCGCGCCCGGGCTGCCGTGGGGAAGACGGTGGTGGACCAGTACCAATTGGAGGAGGCTGAGAAAGTGCTGGCGCCAGTGACCAAATTTCTGCTCCGGCACGGTATTGACGCCAAAACCAGTTGGAAAGTGGGCCATGCCGGCGCCACCATCGCCAGCTTTGCGGACAACGGCAAGTTTGACCTGCTGGTGATGGGCTCCCATGGCAACAGCACCTTGGCCAACCTGGTGATGGGCTCGGTGGCGACGGCAGTGGTAGCAAACAGCAAGGTGCCCGTGCTGCTGGTGCGCTAAACCCGGCTGGCGGGGCGATGGGTCGGCGATGGGTCGGTGCTAGTCTTGGCGGCTGACCAAGCCTTCAAAACAGGTGCTGAGCACCAGTGCCTCGATCTGCGCGTCTGTGTAGAGGCCGCCCATTTTGAGAAACTCAACAACCGGGTCACAGGCACGCGCAAAAAAAGTGTACAAAATGGCTATGGCTGGCAATCGGGGATTGAGCTCGCCGGCCGCCTGGCCCGCCTCAATCCAGCCGCCGAGTCGATCACTCAGCTCGATCAGCCCGTCCATGTAGTCATGACTGGCAGCCAGACTGGCACGCAGGCTGGAGTTCTGGCTGGGCAGCGATGGCATGCCCCCCGCCAGCTTGAGCTGCAACGCCCATCGCACGACCGCGCGCAGTTGTTGCAAAGGGGTGTCTTGTGGCGGCAGTGCAGCGATAAAGGCCTGGGCCTGCCGCATCACGCGCACCATGGCGGCCACCGCCAGGTCTTCCTTGCTGGCGAAATGCTTGTACAGGCTGGCCTTGGCGATGCCCACCTGGGCCGCGACTTCGTCCACCGTCATCGCCTCAAAGCCTTTTTCTGCTAGCAGCCGGTTGACGGTTTGAACAATCGTGTCTTCGCGCACCTGGAGCATTTGCTGCTTGAACGAGGGTTTGACAGCGGCTTCAGTCTTCATGGCTAAATTTTAAACCCCAGCATCAAAAAATAGATACTTCGGTCAGTTTGCTACTGAAAAGTCTTTTTGTGTCGATCTGGGTCAACCGGCAGGTGACGAGGCCACCGCGTCAAGCGCCAGTGCCGATGCG
Organism: Rhodoferax sp. OV413; assembly: GCA_945885775.1. Taxonomy (GTDB): domain Bacteria; phylum Pseudomonadota; class Gammaproteobacteria; order Burkholderiales; family Burkholderiaceae_C; genus Rhodoferax. The sequence continues at coordinate 4,632 of CAMCZF010000154.1, forward strand.
GTAGTCAGCGCTTTGGTCAGGGCATCCAGCACCGCCGACTCCAGGTTCCAGCAATGCCAGAACAGTGCCACTGGCAGGGAATGGTCTGGGGCCATGTTGACCAAGCGGCCGCTGCGCAAATGCTCACGCACCTGCAGCTCTGGCACCACGCTGACACCCCAACCTGCCAACACAGCGCGCACCTGCCCCTCCGAACTTGGCAGATACAACTGCTTCAAAGCGACATGTTTGAGCCGCATGGCGCTGCTGACAAACTCCATTTGCAGGCTGTCTTTGCGATTGAAGGCGATGAACGGCACTTGATGAAAATTGCGCGGTGTCAGCCCGTCTGGCGCGTACCGCGCCGCGTAATCGGGTTCCGCCACAGCCACGTAGCGCATAGAGCCTAGGGGTACCAACCGGCAACTGCGAAGGGCCTGGCGCAAGGTGGTCACGCAACCCAGCACCTTGCCCTCTCGCAACCACTCAATGGTGAAGTCTTGATCATCGGTGATGACCTCCAGGCCCAGGCCCTCCCGCGCCAGCGCCCCCAAGGCGGGTAGTGCCCAGGTGGCAATGCTGTCGGCATTGATGGCGATCGAGATGCGTTCTTCGTCATGCGCAGCGCCGTTGGAAACACCCGGCGCCAGGTCCTTGAGGTCTCGCTCAAGATCAGCGCGCAGCAGACGCATTTGCATGGCGTGCTTGAGCAGCAGGCGCCCGGCGGTGGTGGGCTTTAGCGGCCGGGTCCGCACAATCAGGACCGTGCCAACTTGCACCTCCAGGGCACGCAATCGCTGCGACACCGCCGACTGCGTGATCGCCAACCGTACCGCCGCCCGCTCAAACCCGCCCTCTTCCACAATCGCCGCCAGACATTCCAGCGCGTCAGGGTCGTAGGTGCTCATATCGGTAGGTCTAATGTTTTCAAGGCTGTGTTCATTTTACTTATAACGAACGATCGGAGTTCAGCCTTAATGTCAACAAATGCTATTAAATAAATAGCTTAAACCTCAATAAATACGGGGGCTAGAGCCCTTTTTCTTATAAATTTCGGGCTGCGCAGCGGCGTCGCCGTTGGCATCAGGCGCCGCCCAGCGGGTTGGACTGATGGGCCTGGCGCAGGCAGTCCTGGAAAGCTCGGGTCACCCGCGAGGGTTGGGGCGAGCGCCGCACGATACCGAAGAACTGACAGGCGTATCGGAACAAGGCGGGCTCAATGGCGCGCATGCGGCCGGCACGGACAAAACCCTCGGCGTAATGGTCAGGCAAAAAGCCGAGGTAGCGCCCCGACAGGATCAGCGTGGCGATGGACTCCTGGTCAAAACCGGTTGCCTTGCGCGGCAGCCGCAACTGCTGGCTGATTTCCATATTGGGCGAGTGGTAGCCCAGGCCGGCAAATTGGTGCGCTCGCACATCGTCCCAGCCCATGCCGGTCGTGTCAGCGGCAAACAGTGCATGGTGGGCGCCGCCGTAAAGCAGCATGGTTTCGTCAAACAAGGCGTCGTAGGCCAGGGTGTCCGATCGGCGGTGGCCGGGAATCACCCCAACCTGAAACTGGCCATCAAGCACGCCGCGCTCGATAGCGTTGATGGGCGCCACCGAGAGCTGCAGGCTGACCTCGGGCGCCAAGTCAGAAAACAGCGCAATCGCCTCACCCAGGCGCGCCGCAGGGTTGCTGGCGGTCTTGTCAAACACGGCCAGGTTCAGCTGGCCCCCCATGCGCCGGTGGATCTCATCAACACTGCTGCGAAACGCATCGGCACCAGCCAACAGGCGCAGGGTTTCGGCATAAATCTGCTCGCCTTCGGTGGTCAGGGCAAAACCGGCACGGCCACGCCGGCACAGCGTCAACCCAAGCCGGGTTTCCAGGTCCTTGAGGTGGCGGCTGACGGTGGAGGTGCCAATGTTGAGCTCCAGCTCGGCCGCCGCCATGCCGCCGCACTCCACCACACTCTTGAACACCCGCAGCAGGCGAATGTCCATGTCGCTGAGTTGGCCCAGCACAGCCCGCGTCTTTACTTTCATAAATTAACAACCAAACAGTGATAGTTATACATTTATAAGAGTAACAGAGTGCCGAAAATAAGGGCTGACCTTCAACCAGGCCGAGTTCGCCAAGGCGACACCGCACGGCCACCACCGAGGACACGCCATGAACATGAACGACGCCCAACACCTGCAGCAAGCCCCCCGCCTGGATGCCGCCTGGCTGGAGCCGCACTGGATGCCCTACACCGGCAACCGTGATTTCAAGGCCAACCCCCGCATGATGGCCAGCGCCAAGGGCGCTTTCTACACCGACGTCAACGGCAAGCAGATTTTTGACGGCCTCTCTGGCCTGTGGTGCACCGGCCTGGGCCACTGCCGCTCTGAGCTGGTGGAGGCTGTTGCGCGCCAGATGAGCACGCTGGATTACTCCCCCGCCTTCCAGTACGGCCACGCACTCTCGTTTGAGCTGGCCAACAAGCTCAAAGATCTGACCCCGGCCGGGCTGGACTATGTGTTCTTCACCGGCTCGGGTTCGGAGTCGGCCGACACGTCTTTGAAGATGGCGCGCGCCTATTGGCGCGCCAAGGGCCAGGCCGGCAAGACCCGCCTGATCGGCCGCGAAAAAGGCTACCACGGCGTCAACTTTGGCGGCATCTCGGTGGGCGGCATTGTGGCCAACCGCAAGATGTTTGGCCAGGGCATCGAAGCCGACCACCTGCCGCACACCCAGCTGGCCAGCAACGCCTTCTCACGCGGCATGCCGGAAAAAGGCGCTGAACTGGCCGACGACCTGCTGCGCCTGATTGCGCTGCATGATGCCTCCAACATTGCCGCCGTCATCGTGGAGCCCATGTCCGGCTCGGCTGGCGTGGTGGTGCCGCCGGTGGGTTACCTGCAGCGCCTGCGCGACATCTGCACCGCCAATAACATCCTGCTGATTTTTGACGAGGTCATCACCGGCTTTGGCCGCATGGGAGCCTACACCGGCGCCGAAGCCTTTGGCGTCACGCCCGACATCATGAACGTGGCCAAGCAAATCACCAACGGCACGCAGCCACTGGGCGCGGTGCTGGCCAGCAAAGACATTTACGACACCTTCATGGCCGCCGGCGGCCCGCCCGACATGCTGGAGTTTGCCCACGGCTACACCTACTCGGCGCACCCGCTGCCCTGCGCGGTGGGGCTGGCGGCGCTGGACATCCTGGTGCGCGAAAACATGATCGACCGTGTCAAAGAGCTCAGCCCCCATTTCGAGAACGCGGTGCACGGCCTCAAAGGCGTGAAACACATCACCGACATCCGCAACTTCGGCCTGGCGGCCGGCTTTACCATCGCGGCCCACCCGGGCGAGCCAGCGCGCCGGCCCTATGAAATTGCCATGGCCATGCTGAAAAAAGGTTTTTATGTGCGTTATGGTGGCGACACCATCCAGCTCGCCCCGCCCTTCATCAGCACGCCGGCGCAAATCAGCACCCTGCTCGACGCGCTGGGCGAAACCATCCAAGAAATTGCTTGAGCCACGTTTGTATTCCGAAAGCACCATGTCCACTCTCCCCACCATTCCCCACCTGATCAACGGCCAGCGGGTTGCCGGCGGCAGCCGCG
>CAMCZF010000155.1 GCA_945885775.1 Rhodoferax sp. OV413
TCAAAATGGGAGACCGGCACAGTCACGTGCTGCTCCTTGCCACGGGTGTCGGTGAAGCGGAAGTCAACAAACTTGACTTCGTTGTCCTTCACCATTTTCATGACGTCTGCGACGGTCTTGGCCATCAGATTCTCCTGTGTGGGTTGTGGTTGGTAAGTAGATGCAAGAGGGAATGCAGGTTTTGTGCCAAGGCCGCCTTAGCGAGCAAAGCGGCCCGGTGCGGTATTTTGCCTTGACTTTAGGCGGGAACTCGGGTGCGCCAAACTGTCAGCGACATTTGTTTTCTTGGTCTTTGCACCATATTAGTGCAATTTCAAACGCACCAAATCACGGCATTTATTTTTGCACCAATTCAGGGCCAAGCTGGGCGTTGAACTGCCGCAAACCCGCCAACAGGGCTGGGTAGGCCTGGCTGACCAGGGTTGGATCCCCCTTGACGCCGAGCTCGATGTGGCGCCCGTACTGGGGGTGGTCCACGCTGGGCAGGCTGAACACCTTGACACCCACAAAATCGCGTTCCAGCGCCTCCATCAGGGGCGTCAAGGTCGCCTCCATGGCACCAAAGACGATCACCGATTGCTCGATCCAGGCCGCAGTGCGAAACAGGTGCGGGTAGTGGGTGTCCAGCACCCACTCGATCATGGGCCAGGCCATGACCGGAAAACCAGGCACAAAGTACACACTGCCGCAACTGAAGCCAGGAATTTTGTTGTAGGGGTTGGGAATGATCTGGGCGCCAACCGGGAAGGTGCCCATGTTGAGCCGGTGGATGTTGTCCGGCCGGTCGGGTTCATAGGCAACGCCCTGCTCCAGCGCCACATCTTGCATGCGCTGGCGGATCAGGGTTTCAGCTTGCGGGTGCAGCGCCAAATCGCACCCCAAGGCCCTGGCCGCGCATTGGCGCGTGTGGTCGTCGGGGGTGGCGCCAATGCCGCCGCAAGAAAACACCAAGTCGCCCGAGGCAAAGGCGCGTCTCAGGGTGCTGGTGATGCGGTCTGGCGCATCACCCACATAGTCGGCGTAATCAAGCGCCAGGCCGCGCGCCTTGAGCAGCTCGATGGTCTTGGGCAAATGCTTGTCGGTACGCTTGCCGGACATGATCTCGTCACCGACGATGATCAAGCCGATGCGGGGCGCGGACTCAAGTCTGGGGTGGTTTAGGGCTTGGCTCATGGGGTAATGCTAACGCGTCGTCGACCAATAAGACAGGCTCAACCGGCTGAACTGCCGCGCTCACGCTGACCTTGGCGCTGGCGCTGGCCGCTGCTTCCTGACGCAAGGCCTGGAGCGCACCCAGGCCATAGTGCGCGAACCACAGCGATGACAGGGCAAACACCAGGGTGTAGATCCAGATGGCCACCGGCACCAGCACCACAAAGGCGGCCGCAAACACCACACCTGAGGCCCAGAGCAGGCTGGGTGCTGCGCCCAGATAGCCACAGAACACGCCCATGCCCAAAAGCGCCCCCCGGTGCCGCCGAAAAATCTCACGCCGCTCCTCTGGGCTGGCATGCTGGGACAAGGCGTCAAAGGCCAGCACCCGGTAGGTCAGCCAACCCCAGATCAAAGGCGGCAGGATCAGGATCAAGGGCGGAATCAACCAAAACGGCATCGACAGCAGCATCACCACCAAAGCCAGTAACAGAGCGCCCAGTGACCAAAACAGGCTGTACAACCAGTTGCCACCCTTTTTGCGCTCCAGATCAGCAAACCGCCGCTCGGCCACCAAGCGGGTCAGATAAGGCGTCATCAGCGTTGCCACTGCCAGCAAAGACAGCACAACGATCAGCGGCGTGACCGCGAAGATCACCAGCAGGGGCGCCAGCACCACCTTGATGCGGCCCCAGCCCACGTTGTCGAGCCAACCCCAGATGCTGTTGAGCAGGGCCGAGGCCTCCAGCAGGCTTCGCACCCAGTCCAGCACAGGGTCCCAGTAGAGGTAACCCAGGCCCAAGGCCAAGCCCACGATCAGCAGCAGGGGTAAAAATGACAGGGCGATCACCCGGGGGTGCAGGCAATAAGCCACTGCGCGCCAAAATGAACTCAATAACAACGTCATCGGCTGAGGATAACGCCTTATCGCGCCAGCCCGGTGCACGGGCTCAAGCCCGCCCAGCCAGGCGCTTGAGGCCGAGCCACTGCTGGGACCAAAAGCCGCGACCGTAGTCGCGCCCCTGCTCAAGCTGGTCACGCACCCCGGTGGGCGGGTAGCTCAGCTCAAAATTGGCCGTGCGAAACAGCATGTCCCACCAGGGCAACAAGACCCCAAAATTGCAGTTTTGCCGCGCATCACGGCCGACCGCATGGTGCATGCGGTGAAAGCGCGGGCTGACCCACAACCGCTCGCCCCAGCGGTCAAACCAGAGGCGCAGGTTGGCATGCTGCAGGTTCTCGCTGAGCTGCGTCAGGGCCACGATGGCCACATACTGGCTGGGCGCAATGCCGATCAAATGCGCCACCAGCACCACCAGCACGTCGCGGATCAGGTCGTCGAGCAGGTGGTTGCGGTTGTCGCTCCACTGGGTCATTTGGCGCTGCGCATGGTGCAGCGCGTGCAACTGCCACCACCAGCTCAGGCCGTGTTGGCCGCGGTGAATCAGGTAGTTGAGTGCGTCCAGCACCACCAGGTAGAGCAGCAGGCTCACCAGCGCCAAATCCGTCACTCCCGGCCACAAGGCATCAAGGTGCCAGGTGGCCAGGCCCGCCACGCGCCATTCGCTGAATAAGGCGTTGAGTAGCGGTTCCACCGCAAAAAACACCGCGACCCGGAACAGACCGAGCCGGTGAATGAGCGTGTAAATCACATCGGTACCTACCGTGGCGCGGTCGGTGACCGGCTCGACCGGGCGCCAGCGTTGCAGCGGGCCGATCACCGTCACCATGACCCCCAACTGCAGCAGGCCGACCAGCAGCCAACCCGTGGCATTGAACCCGTCTGGCAACAGGTGCCCCAGGCCGATAGTGAACATCACAGGCTGCAGCACCTGCTCAAACAGCCAAGCTTGCAGGGCTGAAAAAATATCTGCCAAAGCGTCCATGGTCAATTACGCTCGGTTCAGCCGCCCGCCGCCACCCAGGCGCGGTAGGCTGGGTGCTCGCGCAGGGTGGCAAAGCAAAAACCGCGGGCCTTCAAGCCCACCAGCAGGGGCTCCAGCACCGCGGGGGCCCAGGGGTCCTGGCGCGACCAGATGCCCAAATGGGCCATCAGAATGTCACCACTGCGGATATCACGCAGGGCTTTGGCCAGCAAAGATGCGTTGCTGAACTTGTCGCTCGCCAACTCATCACCCAAAAAACCGGCTGCTGCCCAACCGACGTGGGCATAGCCGCAAGACTTGGCCGTGGCCAGCAGCTGCGCCGAGGTTTTGCCGCCAGGGGCCCGAAACAGGGGCAGCGGCTTTTTGCCGGTTACAGCCTGCAGCCGGTCACTGGCACGCTGGAGCTGCTGGCAATACTCAGGAGCGCCCACCGTGAAGGTCTGGCCCTGCTGCTGGCCGGCCGAGGGCTGCACCTTGAACCGGGGCGGCGTGCCGGGCAGATCAGCCCGCCAGTAAACGTGGTCCCAGGTGTGAGAGGCAAATTCATGGCCCTCGCCGGCGCGGGAGCGCCACCAGGGTGCCCAGTGCTCACCCAGGCTACCGTCGCCCTCTTGGGTGCGCTCCTGCGCGGCAAAAAAAGTGACCCGAACACTGTGCCGCTTCAAGATATCCGCCATCAGCGGGGCAACGGCCATGTGGCCTGTGTCAAGGGTCAGATACACCGGTTTCTCACAAGCAAAAGCGGCTCCAGGCCACGTGGTTATTGACGCTATAGCTATTAAAACTATAGCAAACCAAGGTCGGGGCCAGACCTCACTGGCGTGGCGCATGGTCCAGCGTCCAGACCCCATGCGGGGACTTGCCGACCTTCACCTGCCGCACCACCGCGCGGGTCTGGGTGTCGATCACCGTCAGCTTGCCGGCCCAGCGGGAGGCCACGTAAATATAGCGACCGTCGGCCGACAGCTCCATGCAATCGGGCCCGCTCGGCGCCACATAGTTGTCGGTCACCGCCTGGGCCAAATAATCAATCTTGCTGATCGTGTTGGCGACCCGGTTGCTCACATACACATGGCGCTTGTCACCCGCCGCGCGAAACGCGTGGGCGCCCTCCCCGGTCTTGACCAGCTTCACCAGTTTGGCCTGGCCTGTGCTGACGTCGTACACCTCCACCCCATCGCCACCGGTCAGCCCAATCAGCAAAAATTTGTCGTCCGGCGTGCCAAACACATCCGCCGGCATGGCACCGGTGGGGACTCGCCACTTGAAGGTCTAACTGGGCAGGTCAATGGCCACCAGCTCGTCACTGTCTTGCATGGTGGCGTAGACCGTGGTGCTTTTGCTGTCAATCCAGATGTGGCTGGGCGTCTTCCCGGTGGCCAGCCGCTTGACCAAGGTGAGGTTGCCGCCATCCCAACGGTAAATATCAACATGGTTGAGGCGGTTGGCTGCGGTGACAAACCACTTCATGTCCGGGGAAAAGCGCAGCTGGTAGGGGTCTGAAATACCGCTCACCGTGCGCTGAACCTCGGCGGTTTTGGGGTCAACGAATAGCAGGCTGTCGCTCAACGCATTGGCAATCAGCAAAGATTTTTCATCGGGCGCCAGGTACAGGTGGTGCGGCTCTTTGCCTGAAGGAATGCGTTTGATCTCTTTCCAGCTGACCGGGTCAATCACGCTAACGCTGGCCGACAGCGAGTTCAGCACAAAGATCGGCGCCGCTGCAGCAGGTACGGTCGTCGGCAAGGCCAATGACGCCCCCAACACAGCCATCTGGCACAGGCGGCGACCCAGGCCACGGAGAGCAAAAGAAACACGCTGGACACTGAGGGAAAAAATCACAAAAGAAGCCTCGGTTCGTCAGGCATAAAGTGTAGCGGCCATCACCCCTTGATCAGGCTCAGGTCAGCCTCGCTCAGCCAGCGCCACTGACCTGGCGCAAGATCTTCTGGCAGGTGCAATCCGCCAATTTGCGAACGGTGCAGGGTCTCGACCCGGTTCCCCACCGCCGCCAGCATTCGCTTGACCTGGTGGTACTTGCCTTCGGTCAGGGTCAGCCGCAGATGGTGCTCGGCCACCGCCTCGCAAGCGGCGGCGCGCACGGGAGCCGGGTCGTCATCGAGCACCACGCCGGCCAGCAGCCGGCTAACCTGGCGCTCGTCCAGTGGGTGCTTGACACCCACCTCGTACACCTTGGGCACGTGGTGGCGGGGCGAACTCATGCGGTGGATGAACTTGCCGTCATCGGTCAGCAGCAGCATGCCGGTGGTGTCCTGGTCCAGCCGGCCCACGGCCTGCACCCCCTGCACCGCACCTTTTTGGGGCCGCAGTCGCAAGGGCGATGGCAGCAGAGAATAAATGCTGGGGTAGGTCGAGGGCTTTTGGGAGCACTCGGTGCCAGCAGGCTTGTGCAGCACCAGGTAGGCCGGCTGCTGGTAGGGCCAGTCAACCCCTTGCACCCGGAATCGCAGGCCGGTTGCTTCCAAATTTGTAGCAGAGTCTTGAATAAGGACGGGGGCTAGAGCCTGATTTGACTCATAAACCTGCACATGGCCCTGCTGGATCAATCCAGCACAAACGCGGCGTGTGCCAAAGCCCTGGGAGTAAAGAATGTCCTGGAGTTGCATGGGCTGAGTATCGCCCTGAGTACCGTGATTATTGCGGCGCCCTGATGCACCAGGGCGTGACCTGCCAGGGGCAGATCACGCTGGAGTCAGACAGGTCCGACCAGAATCAGGCCTTCTTGGCGTAAGCGCTGCACCAGCCCTTGCCCGCCACCCGCTTGCCGGCAAACAGAGGGCAGCCAGCGGCGGCATCTGTCGCTTTGCCTTGGTACAGCGCGCAGTTGGTGCAAACCTGGCCAGTCGCAAACTTGGGGAACTTGGCTTTGTCAACCTTGCTGGCATCAGCTTTGTAGCCCAATGCTGCGGCTTGCGGATCAGTTTCAGCGACCATGGCGGCTTGTGCCATGGCATTACCGGCCAACACAACGCCCCCACCCAGGCTCACTTGCATCATAAATTCACGACGGTTTGACATGGTTCACTCCAAAGTTGTCAGACATTGACGCGCCAGCCCGACTGGACCAGCTAGACCGTCAAGTGCAGCATCGTACCCGATGCGTCTGCCCGTACCCGTCTCATTCTCGATAGCTGATCAAAGCACTGGGCGTTGCCATCGACAAAAGCCAAGTCAGGGCACGTCGTGCCCACAAGCTTGTGCCCACAACTCAAACCAGGTTTCACGGTCGATCGTGACCTTGAAGGCGTCGGCCAGGCGGGTCAGCCGCTGGGGCTGGTTGCTGCCCACAATCGGCATGATGTTGGCCGGGTGGGCCAACAGCCAGGCAATGGCCACCGCATCGGGCGCCACACCCTGCTCTGACGCAATGCGGGCCAAGGCCGGGCGCAGCCGCAGCGCCGGTGCACCCTCACCAAACAGCGCGCCGCCAGCCAGCGGCGACCAGGCCATGGGCGTGATTTTGAGCTGTTGGCATTGGGCCAGGGTGCCATCCAGAAAGCTGCTGCGCTCCAGCAGGCTGATCTCAACCTGGTTGGTGACCAAGGGCGTCTGCATGGCCGACTGCAACAGCGCCAGGTCCCAGGGCTTGAAGTTGGACACGCCGGCGGCGCCAATCTTGCCCTCTTGCACCAAGGCGTCCAAGCAGGCCCCGGTTTGCGCCGCGTCCATGAAGGGGTCGGGCCGGTGCAGCAGCAACACATCCAGCCGCTCCACGCCAAGGCGGCTGAGCGACCGCTCGACCGAGGTCCGGATATGGCTGGCGCTGGTGTCGTAGTGCTTGACCCGCCGCACGGGAAACTGGTCGTTGATCAGCATGATGTCGCACTTGCTGACCAGTTGCAGCTGCGCTTTCAAGGCCGGCCTCAACGCGAGCGCATCGCCAAACAAGGCCTCACAGCGGTAGCCGCCATAAATGTCGGCATGGTCAAAGGTGGTGATGCCCTGGTCCAGGCAGATCTCGATGTTGCGCAGGGCGCTCTGGGGGGTGGCGTCGGCGGCGTCTGCCAAGCGCCAGGCGCCGTAAACCAAGCGGCTAAAGGGCGGCAAGCTGGGGTGCATGAGGCAGGTGGGGATCAACGTCGAACTCCCTGGCCGAGCGGCGTGGCCGGCGTGTGTGTGGGTACCCGGCCGTAGACTTGCGGCAGGGAACAGGTTTTGAGGTGTGGCAACACCTTACTGCCAAACATCTCGCACTCATCCAGGTGCGGGTACCCCGAAAAAATAAAGGCCCGAATGCCCATGGCCATGTAGCTTTCAATCTTGCTCAGCACCTGGTCCACGCTGCCCACCAGCGCCGCACCGCAACCAGACCGGGCACGGCCAACACCGGTCCACAGGTGGGGCTCGATAAAGCCCTCAGCATCAGACCGGTCCCGGTTTTGGGCCTGGATTGACACACCAAAATTCTTGGCATCCTGCGCCCGCTCACGAATCTTGCGGCCCTCTTCGTCATCGAGCTGCGACACCAGCTCTTGCGCGTACTCGCGGGCCTCAGCCTCGGTGTCACGCACGATCATGTGCACACGTAAGCCGTAGTCCAGCACCCGGCCATAGTGCTGCGCCCGGGCGTGGACGGTGCGCATGCGCTCGGCCAACTGCTCTTGGGCTTCGGGCCACATCAGGTACACATCGCAATGGGCGGCGCACAGGTCAACCGCCTGCGGCGAGTAGCCACCAAAGTACAGCAGGGGGCCACCGGTTTGGTAGGGGCGCACCGGGTCGGTCGTCAGGCCCTTGAACTGGTAAATCTCACCCTGGTAATTGATCTCGTCTTGCGTCCAGGCCTGCTTGAGGATTTCGACCACCTCCAGCGAGCGGCGGTAGCGGTACTCGTTGCTGGCGGTCTCGCCGGGGAAATCAGACGAAATCACATTCAAAATCAGCCGCCCCTGCAACATGTGGTCCAAGGTGGCCACCGTGCGCGCCAGCATGATGGGCTGCATCTCGCCACAGCGGATGGCCGCCAAAAAATTCATGCGGGTGGTGAGCGGCGCCATGGCAGCCACAAAACTCAGCGTGTCCTGCCCCACCTGGAACGACGAGGGGCAGAGGATGTTGCGGTAGCCCAGCTGGTCTGCCCG